>JAKSRX010000040.1 GCA_024403365.1 Acetatifactor sp.
TTTTCCTCCATGATCAAGATGTTATAGAGGCCCAGTTTTCCTTCTGCAGCGTAGCCTACGTTCTCGAAATTACCTGACATATTCTTCTGGCGATAGAGATAATAAGGCACAAGTCCCAGTCTCTGTGCGCCTTCCGCAGCGATGCGCATGGTCTCATCCGTATTGCGCAGCATGGTCACACCGTTGTCTTTGATCCACTGGTTCAGTTTGGAAGCGCGCTTGATCGCCAGGGAATGCACGGTCAGGCTGTCGGGTGCCAGTTCCACCACTCTGTCGATGGTATGCTGCACATCCTCTTCCAGTTCTCCGGGAAGACCCAGGATCAGGTCCATATTGATGTTGTCAAAGCCGATCTTCCTTGCCAGTGCATAGGCCTTCTCCACCTGTTCTACGGAAGCCCGTCTTCCGATGGCATCCAATGTAGCCTGCTTCATGGTCTGGGGATTAACGGAGATCCTGGTGACACCGTGATCATAGAGCACACGAAGTTTTTCCTCCGTGATACTGTCTGCACGGCCTGCTTCTACTGTGAATTCTTTCACTTCCGTGAAATCAAACAGTTCTTTCACCTTTGAGATCAGTTTGTCCAACTGCTCCGGCTCCAAGGTGGTAGGGGTGCCGCCGCCGATATAGACACTGTCCAGGATCTTGTCTTTATAAATATCTGCAGTAAATTCCAGTTCCTTGATGACACAATCTACATACTCATCCACCATCTTGCGATAGCCTGCGATGGGATAGGAAGTGAAGGAACAATACAGACAGGTCGTCGGGCAGAAAGGAATTCCGATGTAAAGGCTGTAACCACCCTCATAATGTACCGCAGACAGAAGTTCGCGCTCTCTCTGCGCAATATCATAGGAAAGCAGTGCCTTCTCGCTGCTCACATAGTGCTTCTCCTGATAGAACTTCACGATCTCTTCCTTGGTTTTCCCCTCATCCAACAGGCTGTAGGCGATCTTGGTGGGACGAATTCCGGTGAGATTACCCCAGGGGAGCTCCTTACCGGTAAGTTCTGACAGTACCTTGTACAGAAATCTCTTGAAGCAATCTTTATAGGAATCTTCTGTTCCCTCTTCATAAGTGAATGTAAAACTTTGCCCCATGGTCTGGACAGACGCATCAAAGTCCCGGATCTCGATGGACAGTTTCACCAAAGGAAGCAGTTCCGCTCTCTTCTCTTCCTTGCTTTCCGGAGTCACCACCGTCACTTCCTCCTCAGCCATGAAGGCCTTCACCAGGGAATGGACGTCATATTCATAATTCTCTCTGTTCAACTCAACTACGTACATGTATTACCTCTCGCGCTGTGACAGCGCCTTATTTATAATTGCAAAAAACTCCCGGAACCCCAAGTGTTCCGAGAGTTCATCTCTTCTGAAATCTTATCCCAGGAAAGGATTGTATTCCTTCTCGTGTCCGATGGTAGTGCGCTCGCCGTGTCCGGGGAATACGCGAGTATCATCAGGCAGAAGGAAAAGCTTGTCCTTGATGGAATGTACCAGGGTGCTCATGCTGCCGGTGGGGAAATCGGTTCTGCCAACGGATTCCTCAAAAAGAGTATCTCCGGCGATCAGAATGCCTGCTTCCTCGATATAATAGCAAGCTCCGCCAACGGTATGTCCGGGAGTGGAGATCATTTTGCAGGTAATGCCTGCGATAGTCACTTCCTCGCCGTCCTTCAGATACTTATCTGCGGAGGTGGTACAGGGTCTGCCTGCCTGAGAAGAAACATTCTTATAGGCATCACGCAGGACTTCCTTCTCTGCTTCATTTGCATAGCATTTGATGGGCTCCAGTCCGTCGCACTCTGCCGCCGCATTGGCTGCGTCACGAAGGGCATCCAGTCCCCAGATGTGATCGAAATGTCCGTGGGTCAGTAGAATACCTGCCACGCGGAAACCTTTCTTCTGCAGCGCACCGTAAATGCTTGCGCCCTGATCAGCGGGGTCCACAACGATGCAATCCTGCTCGCCTTCTCTGTACAGGAAATAACAATTGGTAGCACACATGCTCAAAACCATGCGTCCGATCTTGATCTCTGCCATACTATTCTCCTACTATGTGCATCAGCCTGCGGTTCTCTCGATATCGATAACGCTCTCGATGCCTCGAATCTTATCAATGATACGGGTCAATTCCTCACGGCTGGCCACCTCAAAGGTAGTCTGCAAAGTAGCCTGACCCTGTTTGCTGGTACGGGTATTCATGGAAAGAATATCAATATTCTTCTCGGTAAGTGCCTTGGAGATATCTGCAAGCAGTCCGTTACGGTTGTTTGCATAGATCACGATCTCAGCCAGGTATTTGCCGGTATTTCCTTCTGCGGAAGCTTCCCACTCTGCATCAATGATACGTTCACGCTCGAACTCGGGAAGACTCATCATGTTGACACAGTCGGTTCTGTGGATGGAAATACCTCGACCTCTGGTAACGAAACCTACGATCTCATCACCGGGAAGAGGGGAACAACACTTGGAGAAACGTACGGAAAGGTCTGTCATACCTCTTACCACGATGCCGCTCTTCGGCTTCATCTTCGTATTGGCAGCCTTGGCCTGTGCCTGTGCGCTTGCCTCAGCGATGGTAGCCAGTACTTCATCGTTGGTCAATACTCTGGCATGATCCTTGTTGTACATCTCCAACAGTTTATTGGCGATCTGACCTTCTTTCAGGGCACCGTGACCGATGGCAGCCTGAACTGCCTCCCAGTTACGGAAACCATGCTTATTGCAGATCGCTTCCATATACTGAGGCTGCAGGATCTCGGCCAGATTGATGTTCTTAGCCTTACAGTAAGCAGCCAGAAGTTCCTTGCCCTTTAAGATATTATCTTCTTTATTCTCCGCCTTAAACCACTGATTGATCTTATTCTTCGCCTGAGTACTCTTGACGATATTCAACCAGTCACGGCTGGGACCCTTGGTGTTGGCGGATGTCAGTATCTCGATTCGGTCACCGTTCTTGATGACATAATCGATGGTAACCAGTCTGCCGTTGACTCTTGCACCGGTCATGCGGTTGCCCACTGCAGAATGGATCGCATATGCGAAGTCGATAGGTGTGGATCCTGCAGGCAGATTCTTTACTTCACCGGTAGGGGTAAAGCAATATACATTCTCGGAGAACAGATCCAGATCGTTCTTCAACAGATTCATGAACTCTCTGTTGTCGGACATATCCTGCTGCCACTCCAGGATCTGACGGAGCCATACCAGTTTCTCTTCCTCCTGGCCCTTCACCTTCTTGCCGTCGGAAGCCTCTTTGTATTTCCAGTGCGCTGCGATACCGTACTCAGCAGCCTTGTGCATGTCGAAGGTACGGATCTGCACCTCGAAAGGCTGTCCTGTACTTCCGATCAGTGTAGTATGCAGGGACTGATACATGTTCTGCTTAGGCATCGCGATGTAATCCTTAAAACGGCCGGGAATGGGCTTGTAATTCTCATGGATCACACCCAGCGCTGCATAACAATCCTTTACGGAATCCACGATGATACGAACCGCGAACAGATCGTAGATCTGGTCCAGCGTCTTGTTCTGGTTCTTCATCTTCTTGTAGATACTGAAGAAGTGCTTTACGCGGCCGTCAACCTTGGCCTCGATGCCGGCTTCCTTCACATGTCCGGAAACTTCTTCTACAATACCTTTGATGTATTCTTCTCTGGCGCTCTTTCTCATGGAGATCTGCTCCACCAGATTGTAGTACATATCCGGCTCCAGATATTTCAGAGAAAGGTCATCCAGTTCGATCTTTAATTTACTGATACCCAGTCTGGAAGCAATGGGACAATAGATCTCCAATGTCTCTCTGGCGATACGCTGCTGGCTGGGACCGGTCTTGTACTTCAAAGTACGCATATTGTGAAGACGGTCTGCCAGTTTGATCATAATAACACGGATATCCTTAGCCATTGCGAGGAACATTTTACGCAGGTTCTCCGCCTGCATCTCCAGTTTCTCGTCGGACTGGTTGCGGTTTCCGTCGGAAAGGGGGATCTTCTCCAACTTGGTCACGCCGTCCACTAACAGCGCCACATCATCGCCGAATTCCTTGCGGATCTCCTCTTCCGTCATCACGGTATCTTCCACCACGTCGTGCAGGAGACCTGCCACAATGGTTTCCTTATCCAGTTCCAGATCCGCCAGAATGATCGCTACATTCAGGGGATGAATAATATAAGGCTCACCGGATTTGCGCACCTGAGTCTTATGAGCCTCCGATGCCACTTCGTAAGCCTTTTGAATCATGGAGATATCATCGCTGGGGTGATATTTATGCACACGCTCAATAAGCTCCTGATACAGAGTCTCGGGAGCTTTGAAAACCTCATCAGCGGTTTTACTTTCAATCGAAACGATGCTTTTTTCTTCAGCCATACAATTTCGCCTCCAAGCAATAACTTTCGTACTTTACTTGCCTTCGTAACAAATCGCGGAATCCAGACGATAATCTTTGAGGACTTCACGGCCCTTCAGGCCTGCCAACTCGATCAATACAACAACGCCTGCCACTACACCGCCCAGGCTCTCGATCAGCTCGATCATAGCCTTGGTTGTGCCGCCGGTAGCGATGAGATCATCTACCACCAGAACTCTCTGGCCGGGCTTGATGCTGTCTTTGTGCATCTCGATGGTAGCCTTTCCGTATTCCAGTTCGTAGGATACGGAAACGGTCTCTCTGGGCAGCTTGCCTGCCTTACGGATGAGAACGAAAGGCTTATGGTTATTATAAGCGATAGGCGCACCGAAGATAAAACCTCTGGACTCAGCTCCGGCTACCACATCATAATCCAGATCTGCAATCTTGCCTTCCATAGTGTCGATAGCAAGCTGCAGACCATCGGGATCCTGAATAACGCTGGTCACATCACGGAAAATAATACCCTTCTCGGGAAAATCAGGAATACTGAGCACATACTCTTCAAGCTTCTTCATAAGAATATCCTATCCTTTCGTATATCATATCAATTAAACAAACAGGACTCTTTTGCAATAAAAGAGTCCTTGTCAAATCCATCTCGTGGTCTGCGATTACTTTCTGCCGCAGCACTTCTTATACTTCTTTCCGCTTCCGCAAGGGCAGGGATCGTTGGGGTAGATCTTAGCTTCCTTCACAACAGTGGTGGAAGATTTCTGCTCTTTGTAAAGAGCTCTTCTGGTCTCGTCATCGAAGATGGTCTTCCATGCTTCCAGATTGTAAAGCCAGTCAGCTTCTGCAGCTACCATGTTCTTGTAAAGCAGAGCCTTGTCAAAGCCAAGGTTAACTACGGTATCCTCTTCCATGGTCTCGATGTCGTTCTTCTCGATCAAGCTGTCGTTGATGCCATCCAGGAATCCGGTCATAGTCATAATGGGAACATTGTACTTAACAGCGAGCTCCTTAACAGTACCCTTTACTACTTCGTCGGGGTTCTGAAGCAGGACTTCATATATCTCCTTCTCAGCCTGGAAGTAAGCAGCCCAGATCTTCTGAAGCTGAGCCTGTCCTACGGACTCGTCGTATGCAATTTTTTTCCACTGATCTAATAATGCCATTGTATTTTACCACCTTTATGTAATATCAGAATAACTTCTCGGTATATTATATAGCAAAACCCTTTTGAAAACAATACTATTTTTTCTTGCGGGCATAGAGTTTCTTGGCAAATGCGCCGTATAATGCCACCGCTTCCTTCTTCTCTTCCTGTCCGGGAAGGATCTCACCATACAGGTAGCGCTCCACCGCACCTGCAAAATCATCTGCAGCCAGGCCCTTCTCCGCCAGTTTCTCAGCAAATTCTCTGGGGGTCAGGCAGTTCGCTCCGGGGATCATCTTGCGCTTCGCACGCTTCACCATACGGCCATAGATCGCCACGATGCTCTTCTTCGGCTCCATGATCCTGATGCGGATCCTGAAAAGAAGTTCCAGAATTCCGGGGAACAGGAATCTGACCACTGCCACCAGCGCTACAAGGAACGCACCCACACCGCTGACACTTCCCATCAGGCCGTAATCCACCTTCCAGTCACGCATAGAATCCAGAAGTCCGCTTCGTTCCTCCTTCGTATCCGAGATCACTCTGGAGGAGGTAGGTTCGAACACCATCCAACCCATTCCGGGGAGATAGACCTCGGGATAAGCATGGGAATTACCGTCCTTGATATGGTAGATGTTGTCTCTGCTGGAAAATTCCGGTACAAAGCCTTCCGCATATCGCACCGTAAGTCCTGCCGCTCTCGCCATCAGCACATAAGCGGAGGCGTAATCGGAACAGGTTCCGGTCTTGGTCTCAAACACAAAATGCTCCGGAGAGGTATCTCTGTCACGGAACTCCAGATCATACTTAAAATCCTCCGACTGGAAAAAGTCCTGTAACGCATAGGCCTTCTCCCATTCGAAGACACAGGTTCTCGTCAATTCTTCCGCCAGGGAGCGAAGCTCCTCGGAGATCAATTCATTATTTTCTTTACACAGTTCACGATACTCTGCCGCCTTGCTATACTCAGCATACCAGTCTGCGGCATCCTCTGCCTTCTCATCTTCATGCTCTTTCAGCACGGTCCACAGGTCAAACAGCAGACTCTCTGCCAGCCCATCGTTCAGATTGCCGTATCCAGCCTCCAACCACTGGGTCCTGGACCGCACATCACCATAGAAATAGATGTTGTAGCTGAAGCTCTTATCATGAGGCTTTCCGGAGGTTCGATAAAAGGTACCGTGATGAGTGACGTGGAACAGTTCTGTATCCGATGCCTGCACCGAAAAGGCTCTGGTAGGCGCCAGATAATAAACTGCACCGAAATTCAGAGAGTACAGCTGCAGTCTGAACTGCTCATCCACGATACGCTCGCCGTCGATCATCGCTTCCACTCTGTGTTTGAAAGCGAATCCCGGCTCGTACTCCTCTGCCTTCCAGATCATTCTCTGCAGATTTTCCAAAGAAAGGCTCTCGTGAGAATTTTTCCATTCCTCAGGGCTGATCCTTTCCACTGCCAGATTCGGATCAGCGTACCATCTGTCCTTCTTGAAATCATAATAATCAAAGTTCTGTCTCTTCAGATAGGTGTTGGCTCCGGTACCGTACAGGGTGAACAGTCTTCGGTTGCCTTCCCCCCTGAAATAATCCGCATTACCGGAGAAAAGTCCCAGTTCCGAAAAGTCGGAACTTACATCGCTTCTTGTATCACCGCCTAAGAACAGGTCCTCGAAACGGTCATAGTATCTGGCATCCTTTTCCTTCGGGATGGCTGCGCAGACTAAAAACAGAATAAATACGAACACACCTGCCGCTGCGATCTGTGTAGGGACCTCCTGCTGTCTGGCTTTCGGTCTCTTCTTTGCCAGATTCATCAGGAAAATAGCTACATTGATGGTCGCCAGCAGTACCAGGTACATATTGTCGATATCATTCAATACCTTTGCGTAAAATACGCAGGGAAGCAGGCTGACCAGCATCAGGAAGGAAGTTCGGTACAATACGATAGCGAAATAGTACACACTGAAGCCGAAAAACACCGCACAGCCGAACAACAGTCCGTAACGGTACATGAGGTCGTCACCCTCTGCTTCCGTACCGGCTGTCAGCATCCACTGCTGGAAGAAGATGCCGGTAGACTGTCTGCCCATAGCCAACAGGTAGCCCAGAAGCATCATAGAAGCTATCACCACCACCGTCACCAGGAAGCCGCCGATAAACCTGTGCTTCTCCGTGAAGCGGCACAAAGCAAACAAAGGAATCAAGCCCAGTGCCACCAGTATGGTAGCCCCGTTCACTCCCAAGCCGATCTCAAACACGCTCATGGTGGCAAAGGTCAGTGTGAGCACCAGAAGGAACGGCAATAAAAAGATACTGCAGTTCGCAAGGATCTTTTTCGGATCCGGTTTTCGAAGGAGTTGTCTCAGTTTCATAACAGACTACCTCCTTCCGTTAAGGTAACATATAATGCCGCGGTGAAATCTTCTCCCCGGTTCATATCCGCCAGCTGGTTCGCTAACTCCGCATCCAGGCAGGGTGTCAGATACAACATGGCATTGATCCCGGCCTCTCCGGAAGTGATCACATCCGGTATTCTTGTAACATCTGTGGACTTCGTAAAGAAATAATATGCCAACTGCGCAGTCAATTGCTTCAGATTACTTTCATCCGCTACCTGCACATATTCCCAGGTCTTCTCAAGGGGCTTCCAATAGCAGAAAAGCACTGCCAAGTCCTTGGCAAGCAGCTGTCTCATAAAGCCCAGCGCCAGTTCCAGGGTATCCTGCTGTAAGTAGGCATCCAGTTCCAGATCATCCTCGTAGGCCTCATAAGTACGGGACTTTGCACCCACAACATCGGTTCCCCAAGTCATAATACAGGGATCCAGAACGATAGCTACGCCGGATCCCGCTCTGGTCTCATCCAGTCTCACAAACAGTTCTTCCCTGCCTGCGGACAGTTTCCAGTTGATTCGTTTAATAGGATCTCCGGGCTGATACACTCTGTGTTCATAGCCGGGAAATCCGCCAAAGGTATAATTCACTGTTTCCAGTGTATCTTCACTATCGTCATTGCCAAGTGCCGCCTGGCTCACCGCGCGAATATACTCGCCCTCGGAGGTCAGGTCCGCGATCTCCGGCACGATACCCACATGGCGGTTGCTTCCCTGCAGCACCTCGTTATCAAACAGATCTATATTTCCGGTTCCGAAAAAGCCGCAAAGTTCCACCGCAGTCACGCCGATCATAGTAGTACCGCTCAGCTTACCGGTGCAGACAGCAGATACTTCCGTGGTCTGTCTGGGCATAACGGAAAGATATACCACCGGTTCCGCCACCGTGATGGCAGGCAGGCCGAAAAACTCCACACGAAGGGTGGGCGTCGGCAGAAAGGTATGATTGTGCATGCGTAAAATGAGTTTACACTGCTCTCCTTTGTTCAGGGTATCCCCCTGCAATTCCGCTTCCCAGGTGACAGCTCCCCTGATCCTGAATATCAGGACATAAGCCAGTGAGACCACCGGGGCTAAAAGCAACATCAAAACCAGAAACCAACCCACACGACCGCTGCAGTAGAGCGCAAAGACCGCAGCCATACCTACGGCAAAGCCGTAGTGCATGTAGCCCTTGATGTATTCTCTTCGCTCTTTTCTGGCTGCTTTACGGGCTTTCTTCAGTTCTTTCTGTTTTTCTTTGTAGTCAGAGTCTTTTCTCATAAGTTACCTGTCAGCCCTCGGTAGGTACGGGAATCTTCTCCAAAATTGCTCGAATTACATTTTCGGGTGTATTATATTCTGCCTTGCCTCCCGGTGCCAACATCAGTCGATGTGCCAGTACGGAAGGTGCAAGGGTCTTGATATCATCCGGCAGTACATACTCTCTGCCCTGCAGGTATGCATAGGCCTTGGAAGCATTGAAAAGAGCCAGGCTTCCTCTGGGGCTGACGCCCAGACGCACACCGTTCATCTTGCGGGAATACTCGGAGATATCTACGATATATTCCTCCAGCTTCTCGCTGCAGCGCACTTTGTTTACTTCCTCGATCATCTCCTGCAGCTGTTCGCAGCTAAGGACTGGAGTCAGGCTTCCGGGTGTAACATCCTTGGGTCTGCGTAAGATAGAAAGTTCGTTCTCCTTGCCGGGATATCCCACGGTAAGTTTCATCAGGAATCGGTCCATCTGTGCCTCGGGAAGATGGTAGGTTCCGTAGGTCTCTACAGGGTTCTGTGTAGCCAGTACCATGAAAGGTCTGGGCAGGCTATAGGTCGTTCCGTCCACACTGATCTGCTTTTCTTCCATGATCTCTAAAAGTGCAGACTGTGATTTTGCGGAAGCACGGTTGATCTCATCCGCCAGCAGGAAGTTACAGAAGGCCGCGCCTTTCTTGAATTCCTGATGTCTGTCCTCGCCGCTGATCATGGTAAAACCGGTAATATCCGAAGGCATGACATCCGGTGTCAGCTGCAGACGGTTAAAGATTCCGTCGCAGGACTTGGACAATGCTGCTGCCAGCTGGGTCTTACCCACACCGGGTACATCCTCCAACAGTACATGTCCGCCGGAAAGCAATGCGGTGATGACCAGTTCAATGGTCTCACGCTTACCAATAATGACTTTCTCAATATTCTCGATCAACAATTCCAGTTCCGCTCTTCTGCCCATAGACTTACTCTCTTTCTATATCTGCTATCTCTTGTTGCTTCGTCTCCAGATCTTTCTTTCCTCTGCCTCTCGGATCAGTTCTTCACGGAATGCAGGGTGTGCGATGGATATCAGCGCCTCTGCTCTCTCCCAGGTGGAGCGGCCTTCCAAGTTGACCACACCGTACTCTGTTGCCAGAAAATAGATCTGGCTTCTGGGGGAGGTGATGATATCACCATTAAACTGCGGGCGGATCCTGGAATGAATCCCGCCGTTTCTATCATGATGTACAGACTTCATACAGATGAAAGCCTTGCCGCCTCTGGACGCGGAAGCGCCTACCAGGAAATCCAGCTGTCCACCGGTACCGCTGATCTGTCTGGCACCGGATCCCTCCGCTGCCACCTGTCCGTACAGATCCACCGCAACACAGCCGTTGATGGATACCATATTATCGATCTGTGCGATAACACTGGGGCGATTGACATACTCTAAGGGGTACGCCGCAACGCCATGATTGTCATCCAGCCAGTCATACAGTTCCTGGGAACCTACCGCGCAGCCGAATACGCCTTTTCCTCTGTCGATCTGTTTCTTTCTGTTGGTCAGTTTACCTGCCAGATATAATTTCAGATAAGCATCGGAACAAAGTTCCGTATGCATACCCAGATCTTTGATATCGGAGTCCGCAATGATCTCTCCCACCGCATTGGGAATACTGCCGATGCCCAGCTGCAGTGTCGCGCCGTCCACGATATAAGGAATCAGGTGCTTTGCGATCTGCATCTCCTCCTCACCGGGTTCCGGATAAGAAGGATGGGAGAACTTGTCATGTGCTCCCTCTACGATGAAGTCTACATCCGAGATATGAATGCACTCATCGTAACCTCCGTGGACCTTGGGCAGGTTCTCATTCACCTCCACGATGACGATGTCCGCCATACGCGTGATGGGTGCTGCCACACCGGTATTCACGGAGAAATTGAAGAATCCGTGCTTGTCCATAGGCGATACGCTTACCATCACCACATTGACATGCAGGAAATACTCATAATAAGCCGCATTGTTATGGAACACCATAGGTATGTAATAGCAAAGTCCCTTGTCGCACAAGGTCCTCTCATAGGAAGAACAATGCCAGGTGTGATAGATAAAATGCTCCTGCTCCGGATCATTTTCCACCACAGCCAAAGGTCCCTCCATCAGATTGCCGCGGATCTTAACATCCCTCAGTTCCTCCTTACGGCCGGCCAGTGCACGGTCCAAAAGCACAGGCTTGCCCAGGCAGCTGGTATAATCCACCCAGTCGCCGCTCTTTACGACAGAGACCGCCTCCTCAGGCGTTCTAAGTTTTCTTTGATACTCACCCCAAAAATCGAACATGTAACCCTCCCGTCACACTATACTACCTGTATTTTCCCCTTCTGCAGGTAGGTCAAAACAAATGAGATCACAAAAGATACCGCCATGGAAAGTAAGAACATGGCAAAGCCGGGTCCTACATACGCAACCGCAGTCAGATAACTGGGGAACGCGAAGGACAGGCAATGTGTGCCTGCATATCCTACCATGGCACCGCCGACTGCACCGGAGATACAAGCGGTGATCATCGGTCGAAACAAGGGTACATTGACACCGAACAAAGCAGGCTCTGTCACGCCAAGTGCAGCTGTCAGAGACGCCTGCATTGCTACGGAACGCATCTTTTTGTCTTTCTTACACATCAGTGCCACAGCAAGTGCCGCGCCGCTCTGTGCGTATACTGCGCCGCCTACCAGAGGCATGATCACATCATAGCCGTTGGCTGCGATATTGCTGATACTGATAGGTACCACACTCCAGTGTGCGCCTACCGTTACCAGCGGCTGCATAACGAATCCCATGAAAGCCCCCGCCAGGATGGAATTCCAGTCATAGATCCGGAAGAACAGTTTCGCCACCGCATCGCCGATCCAGGTACCGATGGGTCCGAATACCAGGAATGTGGCGGGAATGACGATCAGGCAGCAGATGATGGGTTTCAAGAAACCGCGCACCTTATCGCTGATATATTTGTCGCAGGGCTTCTCCACCAATACTAACAGCCCTACCGCCAAAAGGATGGGGATCACACCGCACTGGTATACCGCATGGGGCACCTTGATACCCAAAAGATCCATATTCTGATTCTGGTTCACGAACTCCGTGATGTCCGGATATAACATTGCACAGGGGATCATCATGGCGATGAAAGGATCCGCCTTCCACTTCTTTGCCGCTGTCATTGCCAGGTAAAACGGCAGGAAGAAGAAAAATCCGTCACTTACCGCATAGAATACACGATAAACTCCGTCGCTCTCCTGCAGCACGCCGAACATGACTAACAGGATCATAATACTTTTTAAGATACTAGCTCCGGTGATGATATTGATCACCGGGAAGAAAATGGCTGTCAGATGCTCGATGAACACCTTGTACAGACCGTTTGCTTTATTGTTTTTCTTTTCTTTTACTGTTTTGTTACTCATTGCAAATGAAACACTTTCTGTAATCTCGCATCGTGATATAAAATTTCCTTCGCCTTGGCACGGTACTGCTCCTCGTGAAGGTACGTATGGCGGAAAGGCTTTACGGAGGGCGCAATATCGATGGCCTTCTCATAATCCTCCACATTCAGGTTCAAAGTCTCCACATAATCCCAGAAACCGGTTCTGACGAAGATGTTGTCGATGCGGATGTATCTGTGATCCTGCACCTTTGCCATCAGGTAAGTGGCAATTCCCACCTGAATGCCGTGTAACTGAGGCATTTCCAGCATCTTATCCAGTGCATGAGAGATCAGATGCTCACTACCGCTGGTGGGTGCGCTGGAACCTGCCACTTCATTGGCTACGCCGCTCATTGCCAGGGAATCCAGCAATTCTTTCAAGAACAAAGGCTCGTCCACAGATTCAAAGGGGGTACGCACGAAGCTGTTCACCGCTTTCTTTGCAATCATATAAGCGAAGTCATTGACCTTTGCACAGCCCTTCTCCATCTCGTACTGCCAGTCGTAGAGTGCTGTGATCTTAGAGACCATATCGCCGATACCGGAGTAAAGGAAACGCTTAGGAGCGCTCTTGATCACATCCAGATCTACCAGAATACCGTAAGCCATAGCCGCAGGTACGGACTTTCTTCTGCCTTCCACGATCAGGGAAGCGCTGGAACTGGAGAATCCGTCGGAGGAAGAACTGGTGGGAACGCTGATAAAGGGGATCTTCAAAAGATATCCGATATATTTTGCGGCATCGATGACCTTGCCGCCGCCGAGACCAATGATGGCCTGGGTGGTGTTAGGCAGGGAAAAAGCAAGTGCCGTGATATCCTCCAGTGCCACGGTATCCATCTCCTGATACTGCAACACTTCCACATCTGCCTCCATCAGAGAATTCATTACATCTCCGCCGAACATATCGATCAGGCCGTTTCCGAACAGGATCACCACCTTATTCAGTCCCGCTTCCTTCAGATACTGTCCGATCTGTTTTGTTGCTCCGGCTTCTATCTTGAGGATCACCGGAATAGAAATACTGTCTTTGTTACGATTTGCCATTTTATTGCCTTTCTTTGTGTCTGTATCCTTTTAGGCACAGACCTTCTATCATGCTCTCATTATAACCGATTTCCTTCCTGTTTACCACTCAAAAAGGTGCATCTTTTCCTCAGTCTTTGACTTTTTCGCTCCGAGATGTTATGATGATGCAAATGTATCCGGAAAGGAGCCTGTTATGGCTGATAATCAGAAAAAACCCACAAAAATCACTTCCAAGCAGATCGTTGCCTGGATCGGCATCGTTTTACTGCTGCTTTTATATGTAGCTCTTCTGCTGACGGCGCTCTTTGACAAGTCCTCCTCCGGAAGGCTCTTCTGGATGTGCCTCTACGCCACCATCGCAGTCCCCATTCTGGTCTGGATCTACGCATGGCTGTACGGCAAGATCAAAGAAAGCAGAAAAGATACAACCGACGAAGAATAATAAAAAACCTCAGAACCCTTTCATCCGGTTCTGAGGTTTTATTTTGTCTCTTCTTTCACTTTCGCGCCAATGACCTCCAGCCATCCGGCTTTGCCGCCGTTGTAGTCTTCCACCGCCGCGTGTAAGGTGGGATACCACTTTCCGCCAAAGGAACGGTAATCATTGTGCATCAAATATCCTGTGGTGCCGTCCTTGGTAAAGCGAGTCACACACATGGTATGCACTCCTGCCCGCAAAGTGGTTCTGTCATTGTACAGCATCACGATAAATGCATCATACTTGCGGCTCAAAGCATCCACCGCACTTCTGCTGCAGGCTTTGCCCCGCAGTCTCTCCCATACAAATCCGCTTTCCTCAAGAGCCTGCTCCACAGCCGCCGGCGTGCTGCCGAAAGCACCACCCAAGGCTGCGCCCTTCCTCTCAAACCGCTGTAAAAGCTTAGGGAAACTCTCTTTCGCTTCACCTAACAGGAACGTCTGGAGATTGTAGACCGCGATCACCTCGCAGGAATTGTAATCCGCATGGAGATCCCTGCTGAATTTTCGTCCGCCCGCACCGTACAGGAAGGGTTCCTTCTCCTCGCTGCGTCCCATGCCGTGCTGGTACTCCAGATAGGTTCGGCCGTCTCTGGCAGTCTGTAAAAGTTCCTTCTTTCTCTTCTCCCACAGGCTCTCATTCCAGGCCAGATGGGCACTGGCTACCGCTTCCGGCAAACGTCTCACCCGGGCAGTTCCGTTGTAGACTGCGCAGACCAGTCGCACCGGATTCCACCATGCAAGGAATCTGCAAAAAATATCTGCAATTGTACCTTTCAGTTTACCGTCTGTACTCAACACTTTACTCCTAAGTTTCTAAGTTCTTCCTCTGCCTGTTCCTTGGACTGGAAACGGATGGCAGCGATGCCGCAGCCTCTTGCGCCCTCCACATTTTTCAGGGTATCATCCAGGAAAACACACTCCTCCGCTTTCAAGCCGTATCTGGAAAGCAGCAGCTCATAAATTGCCGCATCCGGCTTAGTCATCTTATCCTTGTAAGAAAGGATACCGCCGTCCATCAGTGGAATAAATGCCAGAGAATCCGGGCAATCATGCTCCGCACGGTAGGAGAAATTGGAGAGATAATATACGCCGTAGCCTGCTTCTTTCAGTTGCTTCACCCAGGGGATCGCATACTCTCGAAGGCGCACCATTCCCTTCACATTGACGAAAGCTTTGCGGATCTGCTCCTCGATCTCGGGATCATTTCCCACGAAACTGTCAATGATCTCTTCATAGGTCCACACACCGCGGTCCAGTTCGTTCCATTCTTTGCTGTATACACTGGCTGCCGCGATCCTCTCCACCAGTTCGGGAGAAAAACCCTGCTCCTCCAGAAAAGGCTTCCAGCTAAAGTCCGACAGCACATTGCCGATATCAAAAATGATATTTCGAATCATCTTACTAACCTCTTATTCCTCCACGATCATTCTGGGCTCCTGATCCACCTTGTACAGATCCTTTCTGCCCATCCACTCTCCGCAGGCACTGCAGCAGGAAGTTGCCAATACCTTGGGTTCCTCGATCTTCAACAGCTCTTCCGGAGCGATGCCGAATACTTTCATGGAATTGTTCATGTGATACTGCTGTATTCCCACGGAAAATACCGCATCATCTTCTATCTCGCAGCCGTTGTATGTGGCTGAGATCACAGCATTCATTTTTCTGCTGACTACGACCTTCCAATCCTCCGATATCTGGTAAAACTCACTGTGCAAACTTTCATCGAAAGCCTCTTCCCTCATGATATACAGGAAGATCCTCTTCAGCTGTTCTCCTGTCAGCTTCACACGGTACAACACATCATCGAAGGGAAATGCTTCCGTCAGTGCCCGGTAAGTCACAATGGGGCCCAACTGCTCCGAGCGAATACTGCCGGTAGCCAACAGCATCAGGTCCACGCCTGCGCCTTCCCGGAACAAGTCCGCAAAGAGGTGACTTAGCATCGTCTCACAATATCTGGAAGGGTGGGTATAACAATCCATGAATCGGGTCACGATCCTGGCGTATTTACGATCTGTCTCCGTATGGTAATGTTCCACCAGTTCCTCCAGTGCATAGTCTCTGGGGCAATGGTCTTCATCAATAGGGATCAGCTGCCACTCATAGGAATCGATGCAGTTTTTGTCCACATTGATCTGAATATCGAAGCGACCGATCTGTTTGGTTCCACAGGCAGCCTGCACGATAGGAATACCATTGATTACCTCCGGTCTCTCCATGAGAGTATGGCTGTGTCCTCCAATGATCATATCTACGCCCCATCTGGGATCCAGTGCTGCGGCCAGTTCCCTGTCCGCACTGATACCAATGTGGGTAAGCAATACCGTAAAATCAATATCCGTGTTGCGATATGCATCGCAGATGCGGCCTACTTCCTGTGCCGCTTCCTTGACGTCGATCAGGGTACCCAGAACTTCATCCATCTGGGTCTGGGCCAGCACATCCTCTGTGAGGATACCGATGAACAGGAGCTTCATGCCATCGATCTTCTTCACATAGTAAGAGCGGAATAATCTCACACCGTTGGTCTTGATATACAAGTTGGCATTGATGATAGGGAAAGAGGCACACTTCTCCAAAAACAGCAAATGTGACACTCCATAGTCCGCCTCATGGTTGCCGATGGTCACCACATCCGGTGCCAGCAGGTTCATGATCTCAATGGTGGAGATACCCTTGTACTCTCTGTCTATCACAGAACCTCTGAGCATATCACCCGCAATGGCATAGATGACATTTTTCTCTTCCCGTCTGACCTTCTGCACATATCCCGACAGTCTGGACACGCCGCCGGCCAATACACCGTTATTTTCCGTTGCCAGAAAATCACCGTGCAGGTCATTGGAATGCAACAAAGTCAGTTTCTTCATCTTAGCCATAGGATCGTCCTTTCCCAAATCTCCCGTTCTCTCGGAAACATTCTCTGTTCCCATAGTAAATCTTTCCCGCGTTTCCGTCAAGGAAAGCAAAAACGGCCGCAGATCTGCGGCCGTTTTAATCATATTATTCTGAAATCACACACTTTTCATCCAACAGATTCTGGATGCGTCTCTTTACATCCTCTGCGATCTCGGCAGTGGACATTTCCTTGTATTCCTCATAGGGGATCGCCGGCAGATAGTGGATCTGCGTGGTTATCTTCCGTAGAGAATTGATGGTGAATGCTTTGTAGGAATCGATGATCACCACAGGCACGATGGGTGCCTTGGATTTGGCGGCACACTGGAATGCACCCGCTTTGAACTCCTGCAAGGTGTTGCCGTTATTTTCATAACCGCCCTCGGGGAAGATCACATATTTTCTTCCGGCCTTCACTTCCTGCACTACCGTCAGAATGGTCTTCACCTGTGCCTTCATATCCGTCTTATCCAGACGCTGACCCTTGATCAGTGTGATAAAAGGATCCACGATAGGCATCTTGGAACGCTCCGCATCCATTACCAGGGTACAGGGCTCCGTGTGGGAATCAATGATTCCCAGAATATCACATTTACCCTGATGGTTGGGGAACATCACATAACCACCGTCTTTTGGAAGATTCTCAAGGCCGAAGCTTTTCGTTGTAATGTGTCCGATCTTCATGCACTTTCTGACACACCAGGTAGCAAGGCCATATCGGGAGATCTCATCATACTCATCCGCATGACTCTCGATATAGTACGCTTTGGCGTAAAAGTAAAGGATGAAGGGGATGGCCATAATAATACAATAGTAAAATCTGAGCACGTCCTGTCTCCTACGTAAATGATCTTATTCTCTACCGTCCCAGCAGTAAGTACAGAGTTTTTCTCTGGGAATACCTACTGAATCAATCATATCATCCAGTCTGTGGAAACGCAAGGAAGTAAAGCAAAGCTGCTTACCGATCCTTTCTACCATCTCCTTATACTCTGCTGCATCGGGATCAACGTAGTTCTTCAGATCGATATCGGTAACATCGCCTTCCATCTCCTTGATCACTCTTCTGGTGATCAGATCCATCTCGGAAGAGGATCTGGAGAAGTTCAAATACTTACAACCGAATACCAAAGGAGGACAAGCGGGACGAATATGTACTTCCTTTGCACCGCTCTGGTACAGGAACTCGGTGGTCTCACGAAGCTGAGTACCACGAACGATAGAGTCATCGATCAA
>JAKSRX010000041.1 GCA_024403365.1 Acetatifactor sp.
GTGAGGCTGTATATCAGTACGAGAAGAAGTCTGTTCGTAAGATGATCCTGAAGGTCCACAAGCGTCCCGATGGTCGTGAGCTCACTCAGATCCGTCCTCTTGCAGCAGAAGTTGATATCATCCCTCGTGTACATGGTTCCGCTATGTTCACCCGTGGACAGACTCAGATCTGTAACGTATGTACTCTGGCTCCTCTTTCCGAGCAGCAGAAGATCGACGGTCTCGATGAGAACGAAGTAAGCAAGAGATACATGCACCACTATAATTTCCCTTCCTACTCTGTAGGTGAGACCAAGCCCTCCAGAGGACCCGGAAGACGTGAGATCGGTCACGGCGCACTTGCTGAGCGTGCTCTGATCCCTGTACTTCCCAGCGAGGAAGAGTTCCCTTATGCTATCCGTACCGTATCTGAGACCTTCGAGTCCAACGGTTCTACTTCCATGGCTTCTACCTGTGCTTCCTGTATGTCCCTGATGGCAGCAGGTGTACCCATCAAGAAGATGGTTGCAGGTATTTCCTGTGGTCTTGTTACCGGCGATACCGATGACGATTTCGTTCTGCTTACCGATATCCAGGGTCTGGAAGACTTCTTCGGTGACATGGACTTCAAGGTAACCGGTACCACCGAAGGTATTACCGCTATTCAGATGGATATTAAGATCCACGGTCTGACCAGACCTATCGTAGAGGGCGCTATCGCTCGTTGCCGTGATGCAAGACTGTTCATCATGGATACCTGCATGAAGCCCGCTATCGCAGCTCCCAGACCTGAAGTTGGACCTTACGCTCCTAAGATCGTTTCCATCCAGATCGATCCCGAGAAGATCGGTGAGGTTGTTGGTCAGAGAGGTAAGACCATCAACGAGATCATCGCTCGTACCGGTGTTAAGATCGATATCACCGATGACGGTAAGGTAAGCGTATGCGGTACCGACGCAGCTATGATGGACAAGGCTGTAGAGATGATCAAGATCATCGTAACCGAGTTTGCTGAAGGCCAGATCTTCAAGGGTAAGGTCGTAAGCATCAAGGAGTTCGGTGCATTCGTTGAGTTCGCTCCCGGCAAGGAAGGTATGGTTCATATCTCCAAGATCGCTAAGGAGAGAATCAACCATGTAGAAGATGTTCTGACTCTTGGCGACAACGTAACCGTTGTATGCCTTGGTAAGGACAAGATGGGCAGAATGAGCTTCTCCATGAAGGATGTAGCTCAGCAGTAATTCTTCACTGCATTCCTATTTAGAATCGAAGCGCATATCCTGCGAAAGCGGGGTATGCGTTTTTTTGTGTCTGTAGAACTTTTTACGAGTTTATATATTATTTATAATTAGATACCTTGACAGGCGAGGTATATAGTGATAAAGTATATCATGTAAGGCGCGATACATAATAGCGTCAATCAAATGAAAGGATGGTAGAACAAATGTCTATTGGATCTGAACTTTTAAGAGGAAACACCGACACAATTATTCTGGCTAGTCTTGTTGGGCATGACAGCTATGGATATTTGATCAATAAGGAGATCATGGCGAAGACCGATTCTCAGGTGGAGCTGAAGGATGCTACACTGTATACCGCATTCCGCAGACTTGAGAAGGATGGCCTGGTAAATACTTACTGGGGCGACGAGGAAGTAGGAGCTCGCAGAAAGTACTATGCGATCACAGAGAAGGGCCGCGAGGTGTACGAACAGTACAAAGAGGAATGGCTGGCTGCCAAGGAATTGATCGACAAGCTTTTGGTTTAATAAATGGGATGCGCGAAGGCGCAGGAAGGAGATAGATATGGAAGGAAAAATCAGAGAGGCAATTGAGAATCTCTTCAAGGGTGCTCCCGAGACTGCAGAAGCACAGGATCTGATGGAGGAGATGATCTCTAACGCAATCGAGAAATATAAGGACCTTTGTGAGAAGGGCTTCAATGAGGAGCAGGCTTATACCATGGTAATGGCATCCATCGGCGATGTTGAGGAGCTGTTAGCAGACCTTGCAGAGCAGGCTAAGGAAGACGGCGGTGAGGATAAGCACAGCGAGTACTGGGAGAAGAGCGCAGAGTATATTGAGAAGTCTGCAGAGTACCTGAAGTTCCAGGGCGAGTTCCTTGAGAAGCAGGCAAGAAACCTGGGCAACCAGGCAGTCAGTGCTGTAGAAGCCATCATGGGCAGCGGTATCTGGGAAAACATCGCAAGCAGCGTAAAGCAGATCATCGGCGGTGTGGGAATGACCGTACAGTCCGAGAGAGGAGAATACTCCGATATGGCACTTCGCAATGAGAGAAAGTTCTCTCAGGACGGTATCCGTGAGCTGGTAGTGGAACTGACAAGCTCCCCCGTAGATCTGGAAGTAGCCATCACCGATGGTACAGAGATCATCGTACAGGAATATTACAACAAGGAGCCTGAGAAGGACCAGTTGTTAGAGTATAGTGTAGTTGGAAGCGAGCTGAAGATGCAGTACGGCGTAGCAGTTCTCGGTCTTCACAGACGTGGACTGGTAAAGGTTCTGATCCCCGACTCATTGGTAGATGAGCTGAAGGAGTTCCGTGCAGTTACCACCAGCGGTGACGTTACCATCGATACCCTGGGCGCTGCAAAGCAGTTCATCAGAACCATGAGCGGTGATGTTAAGGCTGTAGCTGCCAAGGGCGAGCTGACCGTCAGCACTGCAAGCGGTGATGTGAAGTTCGATGTGGCTGAGGGTCCCATTCAGGTGAGAACCGCCAGCGGCGACATCAAGATCGCCAGTGCTACCGGCGACGTAACTGCCAATACTGCCAGCGGTGATATCGAGATCGACAGCCTGGCAGGCAACGGTGTATTCCACACCGCCAGCGGTGACGTTGAGGTAGGTGTTGCAGAGGTTGGAGAGAAGCTGGAAGCAGTGACTGCCTCCGGTGATGTAGATGTGACTCTTCCCGGTGAAGCCAGCGTGCAGATGACCTTAAAGACTGCCAGCGGCGACATCGTCACCTTCTGTGATTGCATCACAGGTGAGAACATCAATTATGTAAAGCACGGAAAGAATGCGGTAGGTACCGTAGGCACCGATCCTTTCCTGCAGCTGAAAGTGACCACCGCCAGCGGTGACATTAAAATTGCAAGATAGTTTGCTCATACTTTCTCTTATATCCGGTCGGCAGGGTAACACCTGCCGACTTTTTTTGCTGTGAAAAATCTCCTTTTATCGGGGCAGAAAGTAAATTATGCCCTTGATTTTTGGATGGGTATTGCTTATAATGAAATCTACAAGATATAGATCGATTTCCAAGAAAAACACAAGATAATGTACTAGATATAGTGCCAAGGCCCGCGGGGACGGGCTTTTTGCTTGTAGAGAGAAAGGTATGGGGAGTATGAAGATTCAGAAGCGTGACGGCAGAGTGGTTTCCTATGAAGAGGATAAGATCATTGCTGCGATCCAGAAGGCAAACAATGAGGTAGAGGAGAAGGACAGAGTCGGTCAGGACCTGATCGATGAGATCCTCCAGGCAGTAAAGGATGAGGGCAGAGAACTGCAGACCGTAGAACATGTGCAGGATATCATCGAGGCACATCTGGTTAAGGCCAACAAGTATGTGATCGCCAAGAAGTACATGGTGTATCGTTACCAGCGAAGCCTGCTTCGTAAATCCAATACCACCGATGAGTCTATTCTGAAACTGATCCGTAACGAGAACAAGGAACTGGCAGAGGAGAACTCTAACAAGAATACCCGTCTGGCTTCCACCCAGCGTGATTATATCGCCGGTGAGGTATCCCGTGACGTTACCAGACGTATGCTGCTTCCCGAGCACATTTCCCTGGCGCACGACAACGGCGTGATCCATTTCCATGACGCAGACTATTTCATTCAGCCTATTTTCAACTGCTGTCTGATCAATATCAAGGATATGCTGGACAACGGCACTTCCATCAACGGCAAGCTGATCGAGAGCCCTAAGAGCTTCCAGGTAGCTTGTACCGTTACCACCCAGATCATTGCGGCTGTAGCAAGTAACCAGTACGGCGGTCAGTCTGTGAATATCAAGCATCTGGGCAAGTACCTGAGAAAGAGCAGAGATAAATTTGTGGCTCAGTTAGAAGAAGAACTGGGTGACACCATCTCCGCTGAGGCTAAGGAGAAGATCGTGGCTCTGCGTCTGAAGGATGAGCTGCGTTCCGGTGTTCAGACCATTCAGTACCAGATCAATACTCTGATGACTACCAATGGCCAGTCTCCTTTTGTAACACTTTTCCTGCATTTGGATGATGAGGATGAGTACGAGGAAGAGACCGCACAGATCATCATGGAGATCTTCCGCCAGAGAATTCAGGGTACCAAGAATGAGAAGGGTGTCTATGTTACCCCTGCATTCCCTAAGCTTGTCTATGTCCTGGATGAAAATAACAATTTGTCCGGTGGAAAATATGATTATGTCACCAAGATGGCAGCACAGTGTTCCGCTAAGAGAATGTATCCCGACTATATCTCCGCTAAGAAGATGCGTGAGAACTATGAGGGAAATGTATTCTCCTGTATGGGCTGCCGTTCCTTCCTGTCTCCCTGGAAGGATGAAGAAGGTAAGTATAAGTGGGAAGGCCGTTTCAACCAGGGCGTTGTCAGCCTGAACCTTCCTCAGATCGGTATCATTGCCCAGGGCGATGAGGAGAAGTTCTGGGGCCTCTTAGATGAGAGACTGAACCTTTGTTATGAAGCTTTGATGTGCCGTCATAAGGCACTTTTGGGCACTGTTTCCGATGTAAGCCCCATCCATTGGCAGTATGGCGCCATTGCAAGATTGAAGAAGGGCGAGAAGATCGACAAGCTGCTCTTTAACGGTTACTCCACCATGTCCTTAGGTTATATCGGATTGTACGAGCTGACCTATCTGATGAAGAATTGCAGCCATACCGAGCCGGAAGGCAAGGAGTTTGCTCTTCGCGTTATGGATCACATGAAGGATGCTGCAGCGAAGTGGAAGGCTGAGACCGGTATCGCATTCTCCCTGTACGGAACTCCCGCAGAGACCCTGTGCTACCGCTTTGCAAGGATCGACCGCGAGAAGTTCGGCGAGATCAAGAATGTTACCGATAAGGGTTACTACACCAACTCTTACCATATCGATGTTCGTGAGCCCATCGATGCCTTTACCAAGTTTACTTTCGAGAGTGAGTTCCAGAATAAGTCTCTGGGCGGTGCGATCTCTTACGTGGAAGTACCTAATCTGATGCACAATGTAGAAGCGATCGAAGAACTGATCCGCTTCATTTACGATAATATTCAGTACGGCGAGTTCAACACCAAGTCCGACTACTGCCATGAGTGCGGTTACGACGGTGAGATCTTCGTCAACGATGACAACGAGTGGGAATGCCCTCAGTGCCATAACAAGGAACGTGCCAAGATGACTGTTACCAGAAGAACCTGCGGCTACCTGGGCGAGAATTTCTGGAATGCAGGCAAGACCAAGGAGATCAAGGCCAGAGTTCTGCACTTGTAATGAGGATAAAACCATGAATTATGCAACGATCAAGAAGACCGACGTGGCCAACGGGCCCGGAGTACGTGTGTCTCTTTTCGTCAGCGGCTGCACCCATGCCTGCAAAGGTTGTTTTAATGCCGAAGCCTGGGATTTTGCCTACGGAGCGCCCTATACACAGGAGAGCGAGCAGGAGATCCTAAAGGCATTGGAGCCCGGTCATATCAGAGGACTAAGCCTTCTGGGAGGAGAACCTATGGAACCTCAGAATCGTGGGACCGTACTGGAACTGGTCCGCAAGGTTCGAGCCTTGTATCCGTCCAAAGATATCTGGTGCTATACCGGGTATGAGTATGAGAAGGATCTGCTTCGATGGGAGGCAGAAGGAGATACCGTGGTCTCCGAACTTCTGGACAGCATCGATGTGCTGGTGGATGGTGAGTTTGTGGAGGAACGTAAGAATCTGCGACTTGCTTTTCGAGGTTCCGAGAACCAGCGGCTGATCGATCTAAAGCAGACCCGCAGAGAGGGACGTGTGATCTGCCTGGAGCTGCAGAGCAAAGGGATGGCATAAAACGGTTGACGAGACCACCGGAAAACGGGTAAAATAGAGTCGTGCGTTAGACAGCACGAAAAGGAAGGTAGTTACTATGGAAAAAGAAAAGTTGTTAACATTTGGCGATCTGGGCTTTGCAAACTTTGCACCGATTCTGATGCCTCATCAGCCCGAGGGCGCCTATCAGTATACCAGATTAAAGATCAAGAAGGATGTCAAGAACGTAGGACAGATCCTGATGCAGTCCGTTATCGCTTATATGCAGTCTGCAGGCGAAGGACATGATTTCAGCAATGAGTTTATCGGCGGCGCCGCATATTTCATGGACGGCAGCGCAGTGATCACCTTCAACGGAATGAAGGAAGAGGCCGGCAAGGTCACTTCTTCTATCGTAGGTCCCGATCATTATAAGAATGTGAAAACTCCCGAGGGTGTTGTCCTGAAGGATAACATCGATTTTATCTCCAAGATCTTCAATGCAAGATATCCTCTTGCACTGGCATTGATCCAGGAGGTGGAGAGCCCCGACCCCGAGTACTATGTATTCAGAGTGATCCACAACAACGCATTTGACAGCAAAATGATGTAAGCACCGAGAGGGTATCTTAAGAGGATATCCTCTTTTTTCTTGCCATTCTATGCAAAAGAGGGGATAATAATGGCAGGAGAGAATACTATGATTCAGATCGATTTGATTACAGGCTTTTTGGGAGCCGGCAAGACTACATTCCTGCGGGAATACGTAAAATATTATATGGACCGCGGCATCCGCGTGTGTATCCTGGAAAATGATTTCGGCGCAGTGAATGTGGATATGCTGCTGTTAAACGACCTCTATGAGCAGGGCTGCGGGCTGGAGATGCTGGCCGGAGCCTGCGATAAGGATTGCCACCAGAGGAGACTGAAGACGAAACTGATCTCCATGCGCATGCTGGGGTATCAGAGAGTCATCGTGGAGCCTTCCGGCATCTATGATACGGAAGAGTTTTTCGATGTGCTCAGAGAAGAACCTTTGGATGAGTGGTACAAAATCGATAATGTGATCACTTTGGTGGATGCGGGATTAAAAAGAGACTTATCTCCCGAGTCCGAGTACCTGCTTGCCACCCAGCTTTGCTGTGCGGGCAGTGTAGTTTTGGGCAAGACCGACCTGTACTCGACAGAGCGCCAGGCAGAGACAGTAGAGTATCTGAATGAGATCCTGGGGCGCCTAAACTGTAAGCGAAAACTGGATGCAGGAGAACTGGTGGGGAAGGACTACCGGGATTCTTTTGAACAATTGTCACATTGCGGGTATCGCACCGAAGTACCCGGCAAAGTGTGGTTCGATACCAGAGGGGTCTTTGATTCTCTGTACTTTATGAACATGGAGACCACAGAAGAGAAACTGCAAAAAATGGTGGAGCGGCTCTTTACAGAGTCGGATCTTGGAACTGTAGTCCGTGTCAAAGGCTTCGTCAAAGATGCTTCCACAGGAAAATACCTGCAACTGAATGCCACGAAAGAGGAACTGGTATTGACCGGGCGGAAAACGGCCCAACAGGTGTTGATCGTCATCGGAGAGGACCTGGATCGCATTAAGATCTCCGAAATCATGGAAAAAGAGGCCGATACCTTATAAATTTTACTTTTTTTGCAGATTTTCCTTGACCTTCCACTTACTGGAAGGCTTATGGTACAGGAAAGTAAGGAGGAAAATACTATGAATTTAACAGTTTCAACAGCAGTAATGGCTGCAATCATTTTTGTAATGGTGATGGGAATCGTAATTCCCGTAGGAATGCTTCTGGTACTTGCGCTTAAGTACAAGTGCAAGGTGGCACCTTTCTTTATAGGATGTGCAACTTTCCTGGTATTTGCCATGGTGCTGGAACAGATCCTTCATATGGTAGTAATTCAAGGCCCCTGGGGCTGGACGATCCAGAATAATATCTGGCTCTATGCATTGTACGGAGGAACGGCAGCCGCTCTCTTTGAAGAGGTGGGACGATTCCTGGCTATGAAGTATATTCTGGCTAAAAAGGATCAGACCGTGAAGACCGGTCTGATGTACGGCGCAGGCCATGGCGGCTTCGAGTGTATGTATATTCTGGTCATCGGTATGATCAACAATCTTGCCACTGCATTCATGCTCAATACCATGGGATTGGAAAAGATGAAGGCTCAGCTGGCAGGGACACTTTCCCCGCAGCAGCTCGACCAGTATGTGAGCAGTGTGGAAGCTCTTGCGACCACATCTCCGGCATTATTCCTTGTCAGCATCCTTGAGAGAGTATTGGCTGTCACAGGACATATCGTAATGTCTCTTCTGGTTTGGAAGAGTGTTACAGGAGGTAAAAAGAGATACTTCGGCTATGCCTTCGCGATGCACTTCGCAATGGATGCCGGTATAGCGCTGGTAAATCATTATTTCGGAATAATAGCAGCAGAGATATGCATTGCGCTTCTGGTTCTGGTGGCGCTTGTTTTGACCGTAAAATTATACAAAAAGGATCAGCAGTAAACTATGAAGATCAACCAGGTGGAAGAACTTGTAGGAATCACCAAGAAGAACATACGCTTTTACGAGGAGCAGGGACTTTTAAATCCTTCCAGAAATCCGGAGAACGGGTACAGAGAGTATAGTCTGGAGGATGTGAAGGAACTGACGAAGATCAAACTGCTTCGCAAACTTTCAGTGCCCATCGAAGAGATACGATCTCTGCAGGAGGGCAAGATCGATTTCGGGCAGTGTATGGAGCAGCACATCATTACATTGAACAGACAGCAGAGAGATCTGGAACTGACCAAGGAACTCTGCTCTGAGATGATGACTGCAGTGGGTTCTCTGCAGGACCTGGATGCGGATCAGTACCTGGAAGAGATTCAGAACCTGGAAGAAAAAGGAACGAGATTTATGGATATTGAGAAGAGGGATATCAGAAAGAAAAAGGTGGGTCCCATTATTGCCGCGGTAGTGTGTTCCTTGTTTATGCTGGGCGTAGTAGGGGTAATGATTTGGGCCTATACGATGGAACCGATTCCTCTGGGCTTTATGGCTCTCATTCTGCTCCCTGTGGCAGCTGTGATCGTAGGCATTTTGATCGCACTGGGACAGAGACTGAGGGAGATCGACAGAGGCGAAGAAGACGAAGCCAGACAGTATTAAGAGATAAGCGCCCGAAGGGCGGTTGCTTATAAAGAGATGAAATATGAGGAGGATAAAAGGATGAAATTAGTTAGTATCGACAGCATTCCCGGCAAACAGATCGAGGCATTGGGCATTGCGAAGGGAACCGTAGTGCAGTCCAAGAATATCGGAAGAGATTTCATGGCAGGTATGAAGACCCTGGTAGGCGGAGAGATCGTAGGTTATACCGAGATGCTGAATGAGGCACGTCAGATCGCAACCAAGAGAATGGTAGACGAAGCTACCGCAATGGGAGCAGATGCTATCGTAGGTGTGCGTTACGGCTCTTCTGCAGTGATGCAGGGCGCAGCTGAGGTGGTTGCTTACGGCACCGCTGTAAAGATCATCGGCTAATAATAGATACATTCATAAGGGCATAAGAAAAGGAACGGTACCGAGGTATCGTTCCTTTTTTGTTGATGTTTTATTCGCTGACAACATGTGCCAGTGTGGTGGACTCTAAGGTATTGCAGTCGATCACGGTGATATCGGTGGTCTTTCTGTAGTAAGCGTAGCGCCAGCCGATGTCGTGAGCGGGATCGCGGATCATTTCGTTGGTCACAACAAAGATCTTGCCGTCTAAATACTCTGCGAATTCCACCTGGGTATAGTCGTTCTCATTCGCTGCAAAGGTGGAGCCATAACCGGAAGCAACAGGGACAAACTGTGCATTCTCATTGTAGTAACCTAACATACCGGTGGTTCCATCTACTGCTGCGGTGCCGGGAACACCGTCTACCAGGCGGAGAGTACCATTCTCGACGATAAAGGAAGGAGAACGCTCCTCCCAGTCGGGATTCGGCAGGTCGGAAACAGAAACGGAATCTGCAGTGTTTAAGCTTGCTTCGACTAACTTGGCACCGGCAAAGAAATGACCGGTTCCTTCATAGATACCGAAGCAGATGTAGATGTGATCGCCTTCCGCATAGATCTGATCCACAACTCCGGGATAGAAGTCTTCCAGATCGCTAATGAATCCCAGATCGACGACGGCGTCGGTGAATAAGTCGTAACTGTGCAGATAATAGCTTTCGTTGAAGCCATCGGATTCTGAGGTGATATAGGCAGCCTTACTGCCGAAGAAGCCGATGAACTTCTGGAAAGCACCCAGATCGGCGATCTTCGTACCATCCTGATAGATCCACAGAGAATGGACAGGAGGGAAGTCATAAGACCAGTTGCCGATGGCAACGTAGGTACCATTTACTGTAGCGTCCAGCAAATCGGAGCCGTCCACGGAGGAAACAACACCGGTATTCAGATTCAAAGACTCCAGATACTCATAGGTGGTGGTCTCGTCAGACATGGAGGTGTGTGAGTAGAGCTCATCACCGCTGAGGATCAGAGGACCACAGCTGTTGTCTTCGGAGATCTCTTCGATGGCGCCGGTATTTAAATCATAACTGCAGAGGATGGAGCCGGGAACGAAGGTCATAAAGTCCGGGCTGACCTCGGGGGTAAGCATAGCGTCTCTGGTAGGGACACGGAAATAAACGATGTCACCCTTTTGAACAAAGAAAGCGTTGTTGTTTTTCAGCGCTCCCGTATGGATCGGCTTTACAGAGCCTGCGTCAGGCTCGGGAGAAGTGCTTTCAGGCTGGGAAGCTTCGGGAGTTACCTCGGACGATGCTTCAGAGCTTTCTTTCACGGCGGAAGAACTCTCCACGATGATGGGAGAGGAAGGAGTTGCCGGAATGGTCACTTCGGGAGTACTGCCGCATCCGGTAAGTACAAGTGACAGCAGAAGTGCTGCCAGTATTTTCTTTTTCATATTTTATGTCCTTTCTGATACAGATCAGTTTCTATTGTAGCTTATTTTGTGTTTTTTTCCAAGAGTCTGTGATATGTAAAATCGATGGCAAATGCTCCCAACGGAGCGGTAAGTACGATGGCCAGTACTGCGATGGTCAAAACTGCCTCGCCGCAGGCTAATCCCGCAGCCAGAGGAAGGCCTCCGATGGCTGCCTGAACGGTAGCTTTGGGAGTATAGGCCAGCATGCAGAACAGGCGCTCTTTGCCGTTGAAGGGAGTGCCTAACATGCAGAGCAAAACACCAAGCATGCGCACCAGCAGCGCAAGAATGATGAGCGCTACAGCGGTAAATCCGACTTTGCCCAGGTAACTGATATTGACGGAAGCGCCTACCAGTACGAAAAGGAAGATCTCCGCACCCACCCAGACTTTATTAAAGCGCACGGAAAGTCTCTCGGCGACTTGGGCTCTGCGACGTTTCAGACCGTAACCGATGAACATGACTGCGATCAGAGAAGAGAAGGTGATGGGTGTCGTCAGGGCATTTTCTGCGACACACAGAAGCAGAGAAGCACTTAAGAGGATCATCATCTTCGCAGTATCACGGATGTGCAGCTTCTCAAAGAAGATGCCGAAGCAGGTGCCAAGGAGCAGGCCTGCCAGAATACCCAAAACCACGGAGATGGGAATGTTGACAAAACTCATGACGGAGACCTTGTTGCCCTGCGCCATGCCCATAAAGGTGGTGAAGAGCACGATGACATAGACATCATCCACGGAAGCTCCGGCCAGGATCAGCTGAGGGATCCCCTTTCCGGTACCATAGCCTGTCTCCATGAGATGGATCATGCGAGGCACCACCACCGCAGGGGAGACGGCAGCCAGAACAGCGCCGAGGATGGCTGCTTCCGTCAGGGTCAGCCCGAAGAATCTCGGGGCGAAGATCAGACAGCCCACAAGTTCCGCCGTAGCGGGCAGAGCGCACATGAGCAGTGCGGGACGACCGATCTTTTTGAGATCTGTCAGGTCCAGGCTTAAGCCTGCTCGTGTCAGGATCACCACCAGTGCGATCTTACGAATGTCGGCGGAAATATTCAATATGGAAGGATCGATCAGATCAAAGACCGCAGGTCCTAAGAGGACGCCGGTCAGCAGCATGCCGCAGAGAGCGGGAAGGTGGACCTTTTTACACAGGAACCCTAAAAACATGCCGAGCAGAAGGATCAAAGATACGGATAAAAGCATAATAACCTCCGGTAAAACAAATCGCTTACACTATATCACAGAGAAGCGATGAATGCAAAAATTTATCTCCGGCAACCCGACCGGGCTTTTTTGAGGTGGGTTTATGGGACATGAAACGGTATATATTTGTATTATCAGGAAGGGCAAGAAATGCTCTTTCACAAGTCTTACAAAAGCGAGGAGAGGTTGATTATGAAAAAGAATTTGAGAAGAAGTATGGAACTGGTTGTTTTGACCCTGGTTTTCGCAGTGCTGGTGATCTTCTGCAGTGTGCTGACTGTGAAGAGCAGAGAGCACCTCTCAGCAGCAGAGCAGGAGGCATATTACAGAGAACTGGAGGATAAGCTGGTGAGTGACACCAGAAAGTATCTGGAGATCCATGGCATTCATAACAGCGGCATTATGCTGACCAGAGTGTTGGAGGATGACGGCAGCAGAGATTACACCATGACCATCCACCACAGAGACATTGAGAACATGACGGGAGAACAGCAGATGGTGTTATGCGGGGAACTGCAGACTCTGGTTTTTGAGTCGGAGAACTGCTCCTTCAGACACAAATTTTCTTTCGACTGATCTACAGGATTTGAATGACTTTTACGCCGAAATGGAGTATACTTTTCATATATGTTTTGAAAGGAGCTCCGGCTATGTCATTCATTCCGAAACCACAGGAAATATACAAACATTTTAAAGGGAATCTGTATCAGATCACTGCGATCGCAGAGCATACCGAGACCGGTGAGCAGATGGTGATCTATCAGGCGATGTACGGCGATTTCAAGATCTATGCCAGACCGCTTTCCATGTTCACAAGCCCTGTCGATAAGGAGAAATATCCTGATGTGACCCAGGAGTTTCGTTTCGAACTGCAGGGGCCGGATGCCGGAAGACAGAAGGCGGAGAGCGCACCTTTGCAGAAAGCGGAAAGTCCTGTAGTGCCGGAGAAGAAAGCGGCACCGGAACCGGAGGCAGGAAGCGAAGGCGGAGAGTCCGAGCTGGATCCCATGCTGGTGGAGTTTTTGGACGCCACAAGCTATGAGGAGAGGCTGAACATCCTGAAAGGCATGCATCATCGCATTACAGATCACATGATCTCGACTATGGCGATCGTGTGTGATGTAGAGGTGGGTGACGGCTCTGTGGAAGAGCGCTACGAGCAGTTGCTGGTATGCCTGCAGACCATGCAGAAGTACGAGGGCAAACGCCTTAGATAAGTACAGGATTCCCGACGGAAAGTGAGGGAATCGTTATGGCAGCTACATTAGAGAAAAAGATGGTGATCGGAGTATCTTCCAGAGCACTGTTTGACCTGACCGCGGAGAATGAACTCTTCGAGCGGGAAGGAGTAGAAAGTTATTGCAAATATCAGGTGGACCATGAGGCGGAGATCTTAAAACCGGGTCCAGGCTTTCGCCTGATCAAGGCGCTTTTGCACCTGAATGAGATCACCGAAGACCGTGATCTGGTGGAAGTGATCATTATGTCCAGGAACAGTCCGGACACCTCTCTTCGCGTTTTTAATGCCATCGAGCACTATGGTCTGCCCATCACGAGATCCGTGCTGGTGAGCGGTGCTTCTCTGGCACCTTACCTGGCGGCATTTCACACAGACCTTTTCCTGTCAGCCTGTGAGGAGGATGTGCAGAGTGCCATCGACAGCGGGATCGCGGCAGGTATCATCTGCACGGAGCAGACGCCCCAGGTGATTCCTATGCCTACTTCGGAGATCCGTATCGCCTTTGACGGAGATGCAGTTCTCTTCACGGATGAGTCCGAGATGATCTTCAAGAAGCAGGGACTGAATGCATTTGAGGAGAATGAGCGCATTCACGCCAGGGAACCTCTGGCGGAGGGACCCTTCGCACAGTTTCTGATGAAATTGTCCAATCTGCAGAAGGAGCTGGGACCTGAGAATTGTCCCATCAGAACAGCTCTTGTCACCTCCAGAAGTGCACCTGCCCACGAGAGAGTGATCCGTACCCTTCGGGCATGGAATGTGCGTGTCAACGAGGCATTCTTCCTGGGCGGCCTGGAGAAGAAGGATTTCCTGAAAGCCTTCGGCGCGCAGATTTTCTTCGATGATCAGTCTGTTCATACACAAAGCGCAGCAACGGCAGTGCCGGCTGCGAGAGTACCATATTGCCACGGCAGCGCCATGAATCGTCTGGAGGCTTCCGGGGGCTGAGAGACGTAAAATATGCAATATATCAATTGTTACAAGGGGCGTTTTCTGGAACGCCCCAATCGATTTATAGCCTATGTCGACATAGACGGACAGAGGGAAAAAGTACATGTGAAGAACACAGGACGCTGCAAGGAGATCCTCCTGCCGGATGTGGACGTATATCTGGAGAAGAGTGACAACCCCGCCAGAAGCACTGCCTACGATCTGGTAGCGGCGAGAAAGGGAGACCGTATCATCAATATCGACTCCCAGGCGCCCAACAAGGCGGTGTTAGAGTGGTTGAAAGCAGGCAGACTTTTCCCTGACTTGACCCTGGTTCGTCCCGAGACGACCTTCGGCAATTCGCGTTTTGACTTTTATGCGGAAAGAGAAGGGGAAAAGATCTTTATAGAGGTGAAGGGCGTTACCCAGGAAGCCGAGGATATCGTGATGTTTCCGGATGCCCCTTCGGATAGAGCGGTGAAGCATGTGGAGGAACTGATTCAGGCAAAGCATGCGGGATACCGCGTTTTTGTGTTGTTTGTAATACAGATGGAGAATGTCAGATTCTTCACCCCCAACCGCCAGATCCATAAAGAGTTCGCAGACAGCTTGAAGAAGGCGTCGGAAGAAGGGGTGGAAGTCATAGCTTATGACTGTACCGTGACGGAAGATTCTATGGTGCTCCATGAACCGGTGGAAGTGAGATTGTGATCCTATGCGTGAGAAGGAAGAGACACAAGTGAATAGAGACCTTGCGACACTGGCTACAGTGCCGGAGCCGCTGCTTGCCTGGTATGATGAGAACAGGCGTATTTTGCCCTGGAGAGAATTGCCCACGCCCTACAGAGTGTGGGTGTCCGAGATCATGCTGCAGCAGACCAGAGTGGAGGCGGTGAAGCCTTATTTCGAGAGATTCATGAAGGCACTTCCGGACATCAATGCCCTGGCAGCAGCTGAGGAAGAACAGCTTCTGAAATTGTGGGAAGGTTTGGGATATTATAACAGAGTCCGTAACCTTCAGAAGGCAGCGATCCAGATCCGGGATGAATACGATGGCGTGATGCCTGCGGAGTATGAGGAATTGCTGAAATTATCTGGTATCGGAAGCTACACCGCCGGTGCGATCAGCTCCATCGCCTTTAAGATGTGCAAGCCTGCTGTGGACGGTAACGTACTGCGCGTGATCTCCAGAGTGAGAGCAGACGACAGAATGATCACCGACGCTAAAGTGAAAGCTTCCGTGGAGCAGGACTTAGAGGGTGTTATGCCAAAGGAAAGGCCCGGTGATTTCAATCAGGCGTTGATGGAGATCGGAGCCTGTGTCTGCATTCCAAACGGTGCGCCTCTGTGTGAGAAATGTCCTTTGGCACAGTTGTGTAAAGCACATGCCCAGGGCAGGGAAACAGAGTTCCCCAGGAAGGAAAGCAAGAAGCCCAGGACTTTGGAGGAGAAGACGGTGCTTTTGATCCGAGATGCGGAAAAAATAGTCCTGCGTAAGAGAGCCACGAAAGGACTTTTGGCAGGAATGTATGAATTTCCCTGGGTGGAAGGGTATCATACGGCGGAGGAGATGGTGGAGTATCTGGCTAAGAACGGGATCAGAACACTGCGGATCCGCCCCATTGAAGATGCGAAACATATCTTTACCCACAAGGAATGGCATATGAAGGGGTATCTCATCCGTACGGACGAACTGGAGGAGAGAGAGCTCACCACGGAGACCGAAGACTGGCTGTATATACACCCGGCGAAGACAAGAGATCAATATGCGATACCCTCTGCCTTTGCGGCGTATACCAAATATCTGGATATCGCCCTGGGTAAGTGGAAATATGAAGAATAATGAGGAATAAGAAAGCCTCCCGATCATCGGGAGGCTTTCTTTATTTAGGTTATGGTGTAACGATATAGATGCCGTCGTGACAGTTTTCGAAGGTTGCCTCAGTGGTGGTGCGCAGGACTTCGCCGTCCGTGTGGACCCAGAGAGGAACGGAGGTCTGAATGGTGACTTTTTTGGCTTTGTAGGCATCGATGCCGTTGAAACGGTAGTGGTTTCCCTTGAAGGCTGTGGGGAGAGCGGTCAGTATCTTAAGCTTGGGCAGGTCGTCTACACAGCAGATATCCAGCAGACCGTCGGTAGCATCTGCGTCGGGGCAGAACATAAAGCCGCCGCCCTCATAACGATGCACCATGCAGGCACTGAAGAACAGTCCTTTTAAGAGAATGGTCTCGGTATCATTCAGGATCATTTTGGCTTCACCGGTCTTGGCGCCGAAGAGCTGCTGCAAAGCAACTGCCAGATAGACCAGCTTGCCTAACTTGAATTTGTTTAACTTTTCTTTGGTAGCGGAGTGCTCCACTGCCTCACAGGTAGCGGCGTCAAAACCGATACCGCTGCTGCCGATGTATCTGCGGCTGGTTCCGTCAGGGAAAGTCACAACGCCGTAGTCGTATTTGACGGGTCTGCCTTCACGCAGGATCAGTTTCAAGGCGTCCTCAGGCTTGGAGGGGATCTTCATATCTCTTGCAAAGTCATTGCTGGAGCCGGTAGGTACATAGCCCAGGATCACGTTTTCTGGATGTACGATACCGTTCAGGGCCTGGTTCAGTGTGCCGTCGCCGCCCATTACGATCAATCGCAGAGGCTCATACAGATCGGAGGCATTCTCGGTGATGGAAGCCACCAGCTCGGTCATATGACCGTCCTCTTTGGAAAAATAAGACTTGTATTCGATCTTCTCCCGAACCAGCATGGGTTCCAGTTTTTCCTTCCAGAGCTTTAAGCCTTTACCGGAGCGGGAAGCAGGATTGATGACAATATGATACATGATATGTCCGCCTTTCTTTTGTAGAGATCCATACCACCATAGTAGCAATTTTTGGAGCGGTGGTCTACCTTTTTATTAGACAAAATCGCGAAAAAACTATTGGCTAAAATGCCAAACACAAAAGGGAGGAAGGGGGATAAAATAGGCTTGATGTTGCCGAGCGAATATGGTAAATTTATTATGTAAATCGTTTTACAAAAAGGTAAAGGGGAATTGGTTATGATTAGAATTGCAAAAACAGAAAATGGTCTGGTAGAGGGTCTGCCTGCAGCGGATCCCAGAATCACATCCTTCAAGGGGATCCCGTTCGCGGCTCCTCCCGTAGGAAAGAACAGATGGAGAGCACCTCAGCCTGCTGAGGATTGGGAAGGCATCCGCCTTGCACATGAATTTGCTCCCATCTCCATGCAGTCTACACCCGGTCTCGGTACCGATATCTACTGCAGAGAGTGGCATGTGGATCCCGAGATCCCTATGAGTGAGGATTGCCTGTACTTAAATATCTGGACCGGAGCAAAGAGTGCTGATGAGAAGCAGCCTGTATTGATCTGGTATTTCGGCGGCGGACTTCAGTGGGGATATCCCCCCGAGATGGAGTTCGATGGTGAGAGGATCGCGAGACGTGGGGTTATCGTGGTCTCTGTCAACTATCGTATCAACTGCTTCGGCTTCATGTGTCATCCCGAGATCACCGCAGAAGCTCCCGAGGCTCCCGCAAACTTCGGTAACCTGGACCAGAAGGCCGGACTTGAGTGGGTCA
>JAKSRX010000042.1 GCA_024403365.1 Acetatifactor sp.
AGGATGAGTAAGCGAGTTCCCAAAGAACGGTATGAAAAAACCTTCTCCTTCAAGTTCAAACAGTGGCTGGAGGGAAGCAAGGACCCTTATCTTGGAAATGTGGAGATGCAGAAGCAGACTGATTTTCAGGAGAATGAGGAAGAACGTCTCAAAAAGCAGGAAGACAGAAAAAAGAGTGTGGCAAAGCTTTACGATCTGGAGAGCAACAAGGGAATCAAGGTATTCCAGGGCTTCTATCGTCTGTTCTGCGTTGCCTTCTGTATTTTCCTTGTGATCCTTTTGCTGATCGGTGTTTCCTACCTGCCTACCTACGGAAAGGCAGAAAATCCCGTCAATAACGAGGTGGCGGAGCGCTATATCGAGAAGGGTCTTCAGGAGACCGGTGCCGTGAATATCGTGACCGGTATGATCCTGGATTACAGAGCTTTCGATACACTGGGCGAATCTCACGTGTTGTTTATCGCTACCTGTACCGTATTGATCCTGCTTCGTCTGGATGAGGAGGATCAGAAGAAGAAATTTACCGCGGACGATCGAAGCCATGAGCCTAAAAATGACGTGATTTTGCAGACAGTGGCAAGGATCCTGGTGCCCCCGATCTTTATTTTCGGTATCTATATCATTCTGGCAGGTCACTTAGGACCCGGTGGCGGATTCTCCGGCGGCGCTGTCATCGGTGCGGGACTGATCCTGTATCTGAATGCTTTCGGTTTTGCAAAGACGGAGAAGTTCTTTACTGCAAAGACATACAAGATCATGAGCTTCTGTGCTCTGGCTTGCTATAGTGTGGCGAAGAGTTATTCCTTCTACACGGGAGCAAACCATATTCACAGCATCATTCCTCTGGGAACTCCCGGAGCGATCCTGAGCAGCGGATTGATCCTGATTCTGAATATCTGTGTCGGCGTTGTGGTTGCGGGAACCATGTATACCTTCTACTGTATGTTCCGCAAGGGCGGACATTAAGGACGCACACACTGACTGATTAGGAAAGGAAGTAGTTTTATGGACTTCGCAAATCTTTTACATAACTATCCTGGGGCAGTAGCCATGGTCCTCTTCGGAATCGGCTTCTCCAACTTGCTGCTTCAGAAAAATCTGATCAAGAAGATCATCGGATTGAATATCATGGATACCGCAGTGTACCTTTTCCTGGCTTTGAAGGGCTATATAGACGGCCGCAAGGCTCCTGTTGTAGTGGATGGGGTGCAGAGCGTGGAAGCATATATCAACCCTATCCCCAGCGGCCTGGTTCTGACCGGTATCGTTGTATCCGTATCCGTAACAGCACTGATGCTGTCACTGACCATCAGACTGTACCACAGATACCATACTCTGGATCTGGATGAGATCTCGGCGCAGCTGAAAAAGGAGGATAAGTAATGGCTTTTGTACAGAATCTTCCTTTTATTTCCATCATCTTGTCGTTGTTTTCAGGACCACTTTCCTCTATTTTGAGTGGAAAGTGGGCAAAGCGCCTGAATCTGGCAGTGATCACACTGATAGGTGCATTCTCTGTACTGGTTCTGACTTTTGTACTGCAGACAGGGGAACCTTTCGTGTATTTCATGGGTCATTTCCCCGCACCCTGGGGCAATGAGATCCGTGTAGGTGTGCTGGAAGCCTTCATGGCAGTATTTTTCTGTGTGATCATGCTGCTTTCCATGATCGGCGGCAGCAGGGAAAGAGAGATCGAGATCGAGGAAAGCAAACAGAATCTTTACTATATCATGGTAGATCTGCTGCTGTGTTCACTGCTTGCCCTGATCTACACCAACGATCTGTTCACCGCTTATGTTTTCGTGGAGATCAATACCATCTCCGCCTGCGGTCTGATCATGATCAAGCAAAACGGTCGTACCATCGAAGCGGCCACCCGCTACATGATCATGAGTCTTTTAGGTTCCGGTATGCTGCTTCTGGGTATCTGTTTCCTTTATGACCTGACAGGACACCTTTTGATGAGTAATATCAAGGAGCAGGTGCAGATATTGGCAGTTACGGGACAGTATCATACTCCCTTGTTCATTGCACTGGGTCTTATGGCGATCGGTCTTGCTATCAAGAGTGCACTGTTCCCTTTCCATGCCTGGCTGCCGGATGCCTACGGTTATTCCACCGTTTCCTCCGCAGCGATCCTCTCATCCCTGGTTTCCAAGGGTTATATTTTCTTACTGGTCAAGATCTTCTACCGTGTCATCGGTTTCAACGTGGTCTGTGACAGTAAAGTAATCAATGTGCTGTTCGTCTTCGGTATCATCGGTATGCTGATGGGAAGTATCAGTGCTATCAAGGAGAAGGATATTCGCAGAATGATCGCTTTTTCCTCTGTAGCGCAGATCGGTTATATTTACATGGGATTCGGTCTGGGTACCGAGGCGGCTGTGGTTGCCAGTGTGTACCATATCCTTTCCCATGCGGCTACAAAGTCTCTGCTTTTCGTGGCAGCCTCCGGTTTGACGGATGCATCCGACGGCAGCGGAAAATTCTATGATCTGACCGGCGCCGGATATCGAAATAAGATTGCGGGAATCGCTTTCACGGTAGGTTCTCTCTCCATGGTAGGTATCCCCATGTTTTCCGGATTTATTTCCAAGCTTTTGTTTTCACAGGCGGCTATGGGGCATGATATGAAAATGCTGCCGACACTGATCGCATTGGCAATCAGTACGGTATTGAACGCAGTCTACTTCATGAAGACCGTAATCACAATCTACATGCCTGCAACCGGCAAGGTAAATATGCGTGAAGGCAGGGTGATCCCCATCAAAGAACAGCCTGTGAAGGCCATCGCGCTGATATTTTTCATTGTTCTGAATATTTTGCTTGGTTTAAGTTCCGAGCCTGTGGTGAATCTGATCCGCATAGGCCTTGAGATGTTTGATTAAGGGGGAAAGGGAATGAAAGAATTATTACTTGTATCCATTCTGCTGCCCTCTTTGGCGGGCATCATACTGTTAGCCTCTGCATTTGCGGATGTGCTGAAAAAGAAAAGCAAAAAGCAGCTGAAGGCTCAGGCGAAGAAGTCTCAGACGCCGCTGCATCTCTTTGTGGGAGCGATCCTTGCAGTGAGTGCCGCAGTGATCCTGTATACGGCCTGGAGCGGGGAAAAGAGTCTGACACTGTTCACACTGGTGGACAATATCTCCTTCCGGTTGAGTTTGGATCTGCTTGGAAGCTTTTTCGTGACCATCGTTTGCATCGGATGGTTGGCCGCAGGGTTCTATTCCTTCGTGTACATGTCACATGAAGGCGGCGAAAAGTCCTTCTTCGGATGGTTTCTCATGGTATTCGGCGTGCTGGTGGGACTTTGTTTCTCCGGCAACCTGGTCACCATGTACTTCTTCTTCGAGTTGATGACACTGACCTCTATGCCTCTGGTGCTCCACAACGGCAGCAGGGAGGCGATCATGGCAGCGCTGAAATATCTGTTCTATTCCATGTGCGGTGCCTACGGTGCATTGTTCGGCATCTTCTTCCTGTTCCGTTATTGCAGCTCTTTGGACTTCGCTGCAGGCGGTCACTTGAATATGACACTTGTGTCAGGGCATGAAGGGATCCTTTTGGCGGCAGTTTTTGCCATGATCCTCGGTTTTGGTGTGAAAGCAGGTATGCTTCCCATGCATGCATGGCTGCCTACCGCCCATCCTGTGGCACCTTCCCCTGCTTCGGCGGTGCTTTCCGCTGTCATCGCAAAGTTTGGTGTGTTTGCGATCATTCGAACCGTGTTCTATGTAGTAGGGCCCGAGTTCCTCAAAGGCACCTGGGTGCAGTACGCCTGGATGACACTGGCACTGCTCACCGTGTTCATGGGTTCCATGCTGGCATATCGGGAGAAAGTATTTAAGAAGCGACTGGCTTACTCCACCGTGAGCCAGGTCTCTTACGTTCTGTACGGACTGAGTGTACTGACCGCGGATGGATTTACGGGAGCGCTGTTCCATACCATGGCGCACTTCTTCATTAAGACCGGCCTGTTCTTAACTGCCGGCGTGTTTATCTTCAAATTTGGCTACACCAAAGTGGAAGAACTGCGTGGACTGGGCAAAAAGATGCCGATCCTCATGTGGTCTTATACCTTCCTGGCACTGGCTTTGATCGGTATTCCTCCCACAGGCGGCTTTATCAGTAAATGGTATCTGGCAGCAGGCTCCTTAAACAGCGGAATCAACTTCTTCTCCTGGTTTGGACCGGTGGTTTTGTTACTTAGCGCGCTGCTGACCGCGGGTTACCTGCTTCCCATCACCATAAACGGATTCTTCCCCGGTGGGGAAAGCGAAGCAGAGGTCAAAGAGGAGGATCCTCACCTGCTGATGCTTCTGCCTATCGTGATCCTGACGACGATGGCAGTGTTGATCGGTCTGCTTCCCAATGTTTTTGTTGATTTGATCTCCCGCATTACGAATGCGGTACTGTGGTAGAAAGGAGAATAGAAATGAGTGAATGGTTTTTATTGCTTGTAGTTCTGATTCCCCTGGTGGCTGCGGTACTTAGTCCGATGCTTCCCTTCAAAAAGAGAAACAGCAGGTTGTTTTTCTTAGAGGCGGCGGTGATCCTGAACTCCATCCTGGTATTTGCGGTACTTCTGAATCGTCCGGATGCAAGTCTCACCGTATTTCGTTTTACCGGAAACTTAAGTATCACTCTGAAACTGGACGGTGTGGGCGGCTTGTATGCCGGACTGGTAGCGATTCTCTGGCCCTTGGCCTTGCTCTATTCCTTCGAGTATATGAAGCATGAGCATAATGAGGTGAGTTTCTTCCTGTTTTATGTCTTTACCTACGGTGTTACCCTGGGTGTGGCTATGGCAGAAAATATCCTGACCATGTATTTCTTCTTTGAGATGCTGAGTCTGATCACCCTGCCTTTGGTCATGCACACCAGAACCAGGGAGGCGGTTCTCGCCAGCCGAACCTATCTGTACTATATGCTGGGCGGTGCGGCATTTGCCTTTATCGGTATGATCTTCATCCTGACTTACGGAAGGACTTCCTCCTTCGTACCCGGAGGTGTGCTGGATCTTACCAAACTGGCGGGCAGAGAGAACCTGATCGCCATCGTTTTCGTACTTTGTTTCTGCGGATTTTCAGTTAAAACCGCTATGTGGCCCTTCAGTTCCTGGCTTCCTAAGGCAGGTGTGGCTCCCACTCCCGTTACAGCTTTGCTGCATGCGGTTGCGGTGGTAAATACCGGTGCTTTTGCGGCACTTCGCGTGACTTATTTTAGTTTCGGACCGGAGTTGATCCGCGGTACCTGGGCACAGAAGCTTTTGATGGGTCTGATCGTTTTCACCATTGTCTACGGCTGCAGCCGCGCGGTGAAGGAGACCCACTTCAAGAGAAGGTTGGCCTGGTCTACTGTCAGCAACCTTTCCTACATCCTGTTCGGCATCATTCTGCTGAGCCAGGAGGGCCTGACTGCGGCCTGTGCGCATATGGTATTCCATTCCTTTATGAAGATCTGCGCTTTCTTCTGCGCAGGTGCGGTGATCTACAAGACCGGCAGAAATTATATTCATGAGCTGGACGGCCTGGGACGCAAGATGCCTGTGGTATTCATCACCTTTACCATTTCTTCTCTGGCGCTGATGGCTGTACCCGGACTTTGCGGCTTTATCAGCAAGTGGTATCTGGCAAAGGCAGCAGTGCTCTCTGAGAATCCTATGGCTTATGTGGGTATCGTGGCACTTCTGATCTCTGCACTTTTGACGGCGATCTACATGCTTACCATTGTGGTGAGAGCCTTCTTCCCCGGCAAGGACTTCGATTATGAGTCTATCCGGGATGTGCAGGACCCCAACTGGCTGATGATAGTGCCTCTGGTGATCTTTGTGATCGTTATGTTTGTATTCGGACTGCATTCTACACCGGTAGTGAAGCTGCTGGAACAGATCGCAGCCGCGTCTGTAAGGTAGGAGGTGAAGAATATGATCGAAAACTTATTACCCTTTCTTGTATTCTTCCCCTTCATAGCAGGGCTTCTGGTCTATGCTTACGGCAGAAAGGGCCAAAAGAATCTTGCACCCGGCATGAGAAAAGGCGCCCGGGTACTTGCGATAGTTTGTATGGCTGCGGAATGTCTGTCAGTCCTCTTCCTGGCGATGCTTTTCTATAACAGAATGCAGGCAGACCTGCTGATGCTTTACGGAGAGGCAGAAACTGTTGCAATCAGCCGGTCCATCGGTGACATCTGTGGATTCGGTGTGCATTTCACCATGGATGGCTTCCGCCTGATCTACGCGCTGGTGGCAGTTCTGATGTGGTCTATGACCACATTGCTTTCCGGGGAGTATTTTGAACATCACACTCATGTGCCCAGATTTTACCTGTTCCTGTTCTGGACTATGGGTGCGACACTGGGTGTATTTTTGTCCGCGGACCTGTATACCACCTTCATTTTCTTTGAGATTATGTCCTTTACCTCCTACGTGTGGGTGGCACAGGAGGAAAACAGACCTTCCCTGAAGGCTGCAGAGACCTATCTGGCAGTGGCAGTCATCGGTGGTATGGTCATGCTGATGGGCATCTTCCTTTTGTACCATGCCTTCGGCACTTTGGAGATCCGTCAGCTGCAGATGTTAGCGAAAAACTATTCTGACAAGAGTGTCATTTATGCCGCAGGAGCATGTATGCTGGTTGGTTTCGGCGCGAAAGCCGGTGCTTTCCCCTTACATATCTGGCTGCCTAAGGCTCATCCCGTGGCTCCTGCTCCCGCATCCGCACTGCTTTCCGGTATTCTGACCAAGACCGGTATCTATGGCGTGCTGATCTTAAGCTGCAACCTGTTTCTTCACGATAAGACCTGGGGCGCAGTGATCCTGGCTTTAGGTGTGATCACTATGTTCCTTGGCGCAGTGCTTGCGGTATTCTCTATTGATCTGAAGCGCACCCTGGCTTGCTCCTCTATGTCGCAGATCGGATTCATTCTGGTAGGTGTGGGTATGCAGTGCCTGCTGGGAGAAGAAAATGCCCTGGCAGTTCATGGCACTTTGCTGCATATGGTGAATCATTCCCTGATTAAGCTGGTGCTTTTCATGGCAGCAGGCGTAGTGTTCTTCAATGCACATGCCCTTGATCTGAACAAGATCCGCGGCTTCGGCCGAAAGAAGCCTCTGCTTCAGGTGATCTTCCTGACCGGAGCATTGGCTATCGGCGGTATCCCCATGTTTGGCGGCTATATCAGCAAGACCTTGCTGCATGAGGCCATCGTAGAGTTCGGCGCAGAAGCTGGTATGGGTATCATCACGGCGGTAGAATGGATCTTCCTGTTCTCCGGCGGACTTACCGTAGCCTATATGACCAAACTTTTCGTGGCAGTCTTCGTGGAGTCCAATACAGACAAGGATCTGCAGGCGAAGTATGACGGTCAGAAGAAGTATATGAACCCTGCTTCCACTTTCGCATTGACCTTCAGCGCTTTGGTTTTGCTTGTCTGGGGATTGCTTCCCGGCAAACTGATGAATTCTGCAGCTGCTTTGGGACAGACTTTCATGAACCTGGAAGAGTATGGGGAAGAGGTATCCTATTTCTCCCCGGGTAATCTGAAGGGTGCTGCCATCTCTATCCTGATCGGCGCAGCAGTATACTTCCTGTTCATCCGCCTGTGTCTGCTTCGCAAAGCAGAAAGCGGCGAGACTACTTATGTAAGCCCCTGGCCTGCATGGCTGGATCTGGAAGAACTGCTCTACAGACCGCTGTTACTTACCATTTTGCCTATCATCTTCGCAGTGCTCTGCAGAATTCAGGATAGTCTGGTGGATGGCCTGGTGGTATTCCTTCGAAAGACTTTGTATAAAGACAGCCCGCTTCCCGGTGAAGCAAGAGAGGGAACTGCTGTGGTAAGAGGTTTGGGTCACGTGATGAACTGCTTCCAGAGCCTGTATCTCCTGGTACACCGCAAGAAAGCTCCTCAGAAGAAGGATTATGTGCGGATCTGTATTCAGAGGTACGAGGAGCTTAAGGAAAACAATCGTATCATCGCCAGAAGCCTTTCCTTCGGTCTGATGCTGGCCGGTATCGGTCTGATCTTAATGTTCGTATATCTGTTGTGGATGTAAAACAGCAACTGAACGATAACTTATAAAAAGTGCAGTATTCGTCTGCTTAAGCAGAAGAATATTGCACTTTTTTGGCTTCCTATATTCCATATACTTTAGTATAATGAAGTCATCTAAGGGGGTATTCTTTTATGAGTAACAAAATATATTCTGTGTTATTTGCAATCACAACGGTTTTTGCGGTATTCTTCGGATTGATCGGTCTGCTGATGGAGGTATATATCATCGGTCCCCAAAACGGCTGCACTTATTATCCCAGCCATTATTGGGGCGGACAGCTTTTCATTCTGAGCATTTTCCTGCTTCTTGTTTTTCTGGCCATTGGATTTTTGAGAAAATCTAACGGTAAGAAAGCACTGATCTTCTTCCTCATTGGTTTCCTGTGCGTAGGCGCAGGCTATGGTGCTCGTCAGTATGTTTCCCACAATGCTGAAAAGATGGTGGCGAATAAGGTTGGATTTCGTATCATGCGTGAGAAGACCTACAATGTGCACGGTATGGAGTATACACTGCCTGCAAACTGGAAGAAGGATCTGATCCAGACGAGCGAGACAGAGGAATATCGATATCATTTTCCTCATGCGGACTTCAATATCGAGAAAGGCAGCTACCTCTTCTACGGTTTCGATGTGGAATTTCCGGATACGGATTATATCGGTGATTACAGAGAACTTCTGAGAGGATGGTTTTCCACTGCACAGGATTATACGATCAAGAGCACAGAGTACCTGCACAATGAACGCTTTAATTACACCGCACAGAAGCAGGAATGCACTGCGGTGATAGACGGACAGAAAAACTATTATCTGATCTATGTGGTGGAGGATAGGACGGACGATAGGATATTTATGGTAGTTTACCAGAAGCCGAGCGAATTCAGTGTCTGGAACAAGGCAGATTTTGATGTGGTGATCAGTAAACTGAATTAAGAAGTGAAGGACAAAAAAAGACCGCCTAGGGGATATATCAGTCCCCCAGGCGGTCTTTTTTGGGGGTAAAGATACCAATTTACATATGGAAAGGTATAACGACAAATATGTAAATTATACCCATATATATATTTATATATATGGGTAGTATCAAATAAATATGCACAAATTCAAGGAAAAGTGCTATTATATAACCATATATAAATGTATATATGGAAGAGGGTGTTCGTATCAATACAACATATCTGACATTTGCGCTGGAAATAGAAAGAGTAGGATCCATCACTCAAGCGGCGCAAAACTTATATATGGCGCAGCCCAACCTCAGTAAAGCAATGAAGGAACTGGAGAAAGAACTGGGATTTGTGATCTTTCGCAGAACAGCTACCGGGGTGAAGCCTACGGAAGAGGGTGCGGAATTTTTATATCATGCAAAACGTATCATGGAGCAGTTTGATGCCGTTGGAAGGATCAGTCAGAAAAACGGCGGAGACAAGCTGAAATATAAAATATCGATTCCCCGAGGCAGCTATATCGTAGATGGTTTTACTTCCTTTATCTCAGAGATCCAGCAAGAGAAGGGTATGGACGTGACCATCAATGAGACCAATGCCCTGGGAACCATTGCAAATGTAGCAGACAGAGGTTACAACATCGGCATCATTCGCTATCAGACCATTGATGAAGATTATTATCTTACCATGCTGAAGAACAACCATCTGACTTACGAAACCATATGGGAGTTTGAGTATGTGCTGGTCATGTCCAAGAATCATCCTCTGGCGCAGAAAAGCGAGATAACCCTGGCAGATCTGGAGAATTATACACAGATCACCCACGGTGACGAAGAGTTGCCCCATGAAAAATACAATCATAAGAAGAAATCTGCAAGAAATGTGATCTATGTCTACGAACGTGGTAGTCAGTTCGATTTGCTGGCGAATGTGCCTACTACATATATGTGGGTCTCACCGATTCCCCAGACTCTTCTGGACAAGAACAGCCTGGTGCAGCGTGTGTGCAAGGCGGAAAATAACTTGTACAAGGATGTCATGATCGTCAGGGAGGATTATCATATCAACGAATACGATAAACTCTTCCAGAAAAAACTGTATGAATCGAAGGTAGACGTGTCTACGGTAGGTCAATAAAATATAAAAAGGTGCTTATATCAAATTTGATATAAGCACCTTCTTTTTTTATATTTGTGAGACGCTTACCTGGAATGCTATTTTAGGGGTAATAACAGATATAAGAGGATAAGAAAATGTTTTTATCACCAAAAGAAGCAGTAGAAGCATATAGGGCAGCTACGATTGCCAAGAGTAAAACTCCCACAGCTATATTTTTTGGCAAAAGCATTCTTGCCGGCATGATGATCGGCATGGGTGCGGCAGCGGGAAATGTGGCAGCGCACGATGTCGCGAATGTGGGCATGAGCAGAGTTGCGGCAGCCGTTGTGTTCCCGGTTGGCCTGATGATGGTCATCTTCATGGGAGCGGAGCTGTTTACCGGAGATTGTCTGATGGCTATGGGACTTCCGGAGAAGGATATCTCCCTTGGACAGTTCATCAAAGCGCTGATCCTTGTTTACCTGGGAAATCTTGTGGGTGGTGTGGCACTTACGGCCTTGGTGGCAACCAGCGGCCAGCTGGATTATTCCGCCGGAAAGCTGGGAGCATATACCATCAAGGTGGCGCTTGGCAAGGCGATGATCTCACCGGAGAAAGCTCTGGCGTCCGGTATCCTTTGCAACATTCTGGTAAGCGCAGCGGTATTGATGGCTATGTGCGCAAAGGATGCGGCAGGCAAGCTCCTAGTCTCCTTCTTTGTTATCATGTTATTCGTTACCTCCGGCTATGAGCACTGTGTAGCGAACATGTATTACATTACTGCCGGACTCTTTGCAAAAACGAATCCCGCATATACTGCGGCAGCAAAGGAAGTCTACGGAATAGGAGCGGACCAGCTGGCCTCGCTAAATATAGTGAATATGGCAGTAAAGAATCTGCTGCCGGTTACCATCGGGAATATCATCGGAGGCTCGCTTTGTGTGGCCCTTCCTATGTATTATCTGAACCATAATAAAAAATAGAATAGGAGATGACAGGAATGGAAATGTTATTTTGGATCGGAAAGGCACTCCTTTGGGAGCTGACAGGCGTAGGCATTACTGCCGGTGTGTTATATATTTACTGGCAAATAATGACAAGAGAAAAATAAAAAAAGAACCGGACAACACTTTGAAAGTGATGTCCGGTTTTCATTTGTTTTTGTAGTCGATGTGACTTACTTTGCAGCCTTCTTAGCAGCCTTTGCAGCCAGAGCCTTCTCGGTAGGACGTACCAGAACGAGGCAGACAACAAGGGATACGATGTAAAGGATCAAAGTAGCGATCAGAATTCTCTGCATACCCTGAGGGTTAACTACCATCATCTTGCCGTGGTAATCAAATTCCTTTGTAGCACCACCGAACTTGTCGATGATAAATGCTGCAAGCTGAGGACCTGCGATACCTGCGAAGCCCCAAGCGGAAAGGGTGATACCGTGAATAGCGGAGATGCTTCCCATTCCGTAATGGTCGGAAAGGAGGGTAGGAACGTTGGAGAAACCTCCGCCGTATCCTGCGTTAACAACCATGATCAATACTACAACCATGATAGCAAGAAAGGTATTGCCCTCTGCATTGACGATACCGTTTGTCATAAGAACGATTGCGGTAAATGCGATAGAAAGGATGAAGATCATCTTATAAATAGTATTTCTATCGTTCATTGTATCAGCCCAAGCGGAGAAACCAAGACGGCCGCCTGCGTTGAATACTGCGGAAACAGCACCAAGAGTACCTGCGATAGCAACAAATCCTACGGTCAGGAACAGCTGCTTCTCATAAGAGATGATTGCAAGACCACAGGTGATGTTCAAGAAGAACATAAGCCAGATACCGATGTAGTTGCCAAGGGGCTTGGTCTTGAGAACTTCCATGATGCTGGGCTTCTTCTCGCTGCTGGAAGGCTCATGCCATCCTGCAGGCTTCTGCAGTAAGATATGACCGGTAAACATCATTACGAAATAAACGATTGCAAGAATGTAGAACATCTTTACAACACCGATGTTGGGGTTGTTCTGCATTGCTTCCATGATAGGAGCACCGATTGCCTTTGCAGCACCGAAACCTGCTACTGCAAGACCGGTTGCAAGACCCTTACGATCCTCGAACCAAAGCATCAATGTCTTAACGGGTGAAAGATAACCGGTACCAAGACCAACACCCATGATGAAACCGTAGCATACATAGATACCGATCAGGGCAAGTACGCTTCCCTTACCTGTTGCGCTGTACTGGTTTCCACCGTACCATACAAAAAAGCCGGTTCCTGCCATACCTAATGAGAAACACAAGGTTGCGATCAGGGAAGACTTATGAATGTCTTTCTCTACCACATTTCCAAGGAATGCTGCTGACATACCAAGGAAAAAGATTGCTAAGCTGAATGCCCAGTTCACTGTCTTTACTGAAAAACCGATCTGGTTAGCAATTGCTGTACTTACATAAGACCAGCAATAAACAGTACCGATACTACAGTGTAACAACAATCCGGGGATAGCCGCACGAATCCATTTGTTCTGAAGTTTCATTGTTTTTTCCTCTCTTTATTCAATTGTGGTTTTTATAGTCCAATATATCTTACTGCTACTTTCGACAAATTGCAAGACGAATATATAGAATAATATATGTTTACCATATCAGAAAGAACATAGCGACAAAGCCGCCACTCTATGGTAGGATAGAAACAGAAAGTTCTTATATAATATAGGGAAAAGGAGACGATTATGAATTCACCGTTAGAGATCGCAAGAGGGTTTGTGGAGATCGGATACCATAAGGTACGTCTTTCCGTGTGGAAGATGCTGATCTTAGGATTTTTTGCAGGAGCTTTTATCGGATTTGCGGGAATTGCAGCTACCACCGCTGCTTCCACCATCGATAATGCCTCCGTGGGAAGGCTGCTGGGAGCCTGCGTATTCCCCGCCGGTATGTCCATGGTATTGGTTGCGGGCAGTGAACTGTTCACCGGAAACAACCTGATCATTATAAGCGTACTGCAGAAGAAGGTCACTGTACTGCAGATGTTGAAAAACTGGTTTTTTGTATTCATCGGCAACTTCGTGGGTGCCGCTTTCGTGGCAGTTTTGGTAGTATACGGACATGTGCCCGATCTGATCAACCATCACCTGGCAGATAAGATCATCGCAAACGGCATGGTCCGCGTCAGCCAGACCTTTACCGAGGCACTGATCCGCGGAATTCTCTGTAATATCTTGGTGTGCATCGCTGTCTGGGCTTCCTTTGCTTCCAAGACTGTATCTGGTAAGATCCTTATGAGTTTCTGGCCGGTGATGATCTTCGTACTCTGCGGATTTGAGCACAGCATTGCGGATGTATACTTTGAGATCTCCGCGATCCTGACCGCCGACGAGTATCATTTGGCAGCAGAAGGGCTTACCTGGGGCAGTTTCCTGTTAAAGAATCTGCTTCCGGTCACTCTGGGCAATATCATAGGAGGCGCCGGCATCGTAGGCGTGGGCTATTGGCTGGTATATCTGCGTCACACTCCTCACTTTGCAATGTCTATCGAGGCGGAGCAGCAGGAACTGGATATCGCAGAAGAATACTAATATACAATATATCAATTTGCAGATTATAATTACACAAGTGTAAAAAGTAAAATTTATCAATGAAAAGCCTTGAAAATCCAGTAATTTCAAGGCTTTTTCCTATTTTGTATTATTTTTAGTACAATCTGATATCATAAAATATATCAAGATAAAAATTAAATTAAGTACTTGTAGAACATAATAGTATGTGCTAATATAGTCAAACAAGCTTTAGAAAAGAGGTTTTGGTTATGAGTAAAGTACCCGTAAGTGAAAAGTATATCAAGTCCTATCATATGCCCCCTGTAGTGACATATGACTGGGTGAAGAAAGAAAGTATAGAGAAGGCTCCCATTTGGTGCAGCGTTGACCTGCGTGACGGCAACCAGGCACTGATCGATCCCATGAGCCTGGAAGACAAACTGGCATTTTTCAAGATCCTGGTAGATATCGGTTTCAAGGAGATCGAGGTTGGTTTCCCTGCTTCCTCCGATACCGAGTATAATTTCATCCGTGCGCTGATCGAGAGAAACATGATTCCCGAGGATGTGACCATTCAGGTTCTGACTCAGGCTCGTGAGCATATCATCAAGAAGACCTTCGAGGCAGTAAAGGGTGCACCTCATGCAGTGATCCACCTTTACAACTCCACCTCTGTTGAGCAGAGAGAGCAGGTTTTCAAGAAGGATAAGGAGCAGATCAAGAAGATCGCAGTAGACGGCGCAAAGCTTTTAAAGAAGATGGCTGACGAGACCGACGGCAACTTTACCTTCGAGTACAGCCCCGAGAGCTTCTCTCAGACCGAAGTAGATTATGCTTTGGAAGTATGTAATGCAGTACTGGATGTATGGCAGCCTACTCCCGACAGAAAAGCGATCATCAACCTGCCCACCACTGTTCAGGTTGCAATGCCTCATGTTTTTGCGTGCCAGGTAGAATATATGCACAAGAATCTGAAGTACAGAGACAGCGTTGTCATCAGTGTACATCCTCACAATGACAGAGGCTGCGGTGTCAGCGATGCCGAGTTCGGTGTACTGGCTGGAGCAGACCGTGTAGAGGGTACTCTGTTCGGTAACGGTGAGCGTACCGGTAACGTGGATCTGGTAACTGTAGCAAACAACATGATGTGCCACGGTGTTGAGAGCGGCCTGGACTTCTCCCATATCATGGAGATCAGAAAGGCTTACGAGAAGTTTACCGGCATGAAGGTTCATGAGAGAACCCCTTATGCAGGAGATCTGGTATTTACCGCATTCTCCGGTTCTCACCAGGATGCGATCAGCAAGGGCATGACCTGGAGAAAAGAAGGCAAGACCGGCAACCGTTGGGATATTCCTTACCTGCCCATCGATCCTTCCGACGTAGGTCGTGAGTACGAGTCCGATGTTATCCGTATCAACAGCGTATCCGGTAAGGGCGGTGTTGCATTCGTATTGAAGAATCAGTTCGGCTTCGCACTTCCCACCAGCATGATGGAGGAAGTCGGTTACCTGGTAAAGGGTGTATCCGACAGACGTCATCAGGAACTGCAGCCCGCAGAGATCTTCTCCATTTTCGAGGAGAACTATATCACACAGAATACGATCTTCCGCATCCCCGAGTGCCACTTCAAGCAGGAGAACGGTATTCAGGCTGAGGTGACCATCGAGCAGAACGGATCCACCAGAGTTGTAAAGACTTCCGGTAACGGTCGTCTGGATGCAGTCAGCAATGCCCTTAAGACTTTCTTCGGCATGAGCTATGAGCTCTCTGTATACGAGGAGCATGCGATCAGCAAGGGTTCCAGCTCCAAGGCAGCAGCTTATGTGGGCGTTATGTTTGAGGGACATCTGTACTGGGGCGTTGGCGTAGATGAGGATATCATCAAGGCTTCCATCGCAGCACTGGCTGTAGCAGCCAACAAACTGGCAGCACATCAGCACATTACCGAGGGTCGCGAGGACCGTATCGTTGAGATCATCAACTACATCAGAAATGATTATAAAAATGTGACCCTGGAGAGCCTCTCCGATGCATTCCACCTTTCCAAGCCTTATCTTTCCAAGTACATCAAGGAAAAGGCAGGTATGACCTTCCAGGAGGTAGTAAAGGAAGAGCGCATGAAGAAGGCACGTACTCTGCTTCGCGAGAGCAACCAGACCGTTGAGACCATCGCAGCAGAAGTGGGTTACGAGAACGTAGAGCACTTCAACCGTCTGTTCAGAAAGAGCTACGGCTGCACTCCTGTTCAGTATCGCAAGAATAACATATAATTTTCTTGACAAACCGAATAGAAATCAGTAAGATTAGTTTCCAGATGCAAATGCAACTCATTTGCATCTGGAATTTTTTGTATGTAAAGGAAGCGAAATGTATGTGGGAATGCATTTTGGAAGCTTTGATCGATACCGTTAAATTGGTACCCTTCCTCTTCGTAACCTATCTGGCTATGGAGTTTTTGGAGCACAAAGCAGGAGAAAAAACGGAAGAAGCAGTGAAGAAGGCCGGAAAGTTCGGGCCCTTTTTTGGCGGCGTTCTGGGCATTTTGCCCCAGTGCGGTTTTTCTACCGCTGCCTCCAATCTGTACGCCAGCCGTGTGATCACCCTCGGTACCCTGATGGCCATCTACCTTTCCACCTCCGATGAGATGCTGCCCATCCTGATCTCCGAGAGAGCACCCTTAGGTAAGATCCTGGGTATTCTGCTCACCAAATTGGTGATCGGTGCTCTGGCCGGTTTTGTGATCGATGCAGTGATGCACCTTTGCAAAAAAGAGGAGGAACGCACCCACATTCATGATATCTGCGAACACGAGCATTGCCACTGTGAGGAAAGCATCCTTAAGTCTTCTGTGGTGCACACTCTGCAGATCGCAGGCTTTATTCTGGTGATCTCTATTCTGCTGGAAGTGGTTTTCTACTTTGTGGGAGAGGAAGCATTGGGTCATTTCGTGGCATCCGTGCCGGGACTGGCGCCCCTTTTCAGCGCGCTGGTAGGATTGATCCCCAACTGTGCAGGTTCTGTAGTGATCACCCAGCTGTATCTTCAGAATGTGATCGGTCTGGGCTCCGCTATCGGCGGACTTCTCACAGGAACCGGTGTGGGTCTGTTGGTTTTGTTTCGCGTAAATCACCATCGCAAGGAAAACTTCATGATTCTGGGACTTTTGTACGGAATCGGTGCGGTGGCAGGTATTGTTCTGGAATTGTTGCTGTAGGGATGAAAAGATGAAGAAACAAGAGAGAAAGATCGGAGTATATGATCTGAACCATACTGAAATTGAATATCCGGAAGGAATCAAGTGGACCAGACAGCGTAAAGCGGTATATGCCGTGCTTTGGAATGCGACAGAGCCCATGAGTGCCGTTCGCATCTATCATCTGGTAGAGCAGGAAAGCGATGGCGAGGAATACGCGCCCTCCACCATTTACCGTATCCTCTCCGCCTTCGAGGAGAAGGGATTGATCGAGAAGGAAGCGGATATGGTAGACGGAACCATTACCTACGAGCTGTGCCGCGGCAGCCACAAGCACTATGCGGTATGCCTAGAATGCAAACGCCGCATCCCTCTGCAGAACTGCCCCTTCGCACATATCCATCTGGACAGAGAGACCGAGGACTTCACTATCATCGATCACAAACTGGAAGTATACGGATATTGCAAGGATTGCCGTGAGGTAAAAAGTGCTGAAAAATAGGCAAAAAATATTTTGAAAAAATTTTTTAAAAAAGTACTTGCATTTTCAAAAACACTGATATATAATCAGTTTTGTTGTGAAGCAAACAACAAATGCACCGCTAGCTCAGTTGGTAGAGCACCTGACTCTTAATCAGGGTGTCCAGGGTTCGAGCCCCTGGCGGTGCACTAAAGGAATCGATTTTGGAGACTTAGGAGCTCTGGGGTCGGTTCTTTTTTTGTGCCCTTTTGGGGAAGGAAGGACTGGGCATGTGGAGTGTCAGAGAAAAACAAATCTGCTGGTTGGCTGTGTGGTGTTGGTTGTATGTGGAGTTGTTCGAAGAAGACGGATGGCAAAGGATATACCGGGTCAGAAACTGATATAATCTTTTCTATTTCCAGTGGTAATTTCAGCTGACGTATTGTACAATTATTATTGGTTTTATAAGTTAGTCGCATATCTTATTATACCAAAAAATCGCTTAAACCTCACGGTCTAAGCGATTTTTCATTTAGGGGAGTTTTTTTACAGCCCCTTCATTACTATCTTCCCCCTCGGAAGATC
>JAKSRX010000043.1 GCA_024403365.1 Acetatifactor sp.
AAAAGAAATGGTGCTTTTTGATCCTGCCGGGAGGCATCTGGGCCTTCCTGATGTGAGTGGGAAAGACACCCAGTTGGAAGAGTATGGTCTTCTTTTGTTTGGGACTCTATGGTATCTGCTGCCTGAACGATCGGACCGGTCGTGTGGGACGATACAAGAGAATGCCCGGAACCGCCGGACCCGGTCGGATGCAGAGAATGCTGCCGGGGATGGTTGGAATGGTGGCAATCAGCGCGATACTCATTGCAGTGTCATTGCTTGGCCCTGCGTATGCAGATAACTGGCTGGGCAAGAGAGAACAGCTGGATCAGGCCAAGGCGAAGCTGGAGGAACGGTTCAAAGAGGTGGGACAGAATCTGTCAAACTTTGAATTCGTGCTGAATCGCAAGACCATTAAGGATAGTGAAACTGCAGATGTGAACAGGGAGGTCTGCGTCTTGACCATGTCAGACAGACCGACCACCAATCTGTACTTGAAGAGTTTCCAGGGAACCTACTATCAAAACGGTTCCTGGAGCGAGAAGGATGGCACTTTTACTTTTGAGGCACTGAAGGCAGGAATCTCGGCAGAGAGAGTCCAGAGATTGTTGTCCCAGGGTGTTTATGATGCGGCTCATCCCGCGCAGCGAACGACTTACAGCACGGAATACAAGAGCCTTCTGGGAAATGCCATGTTCATGCCCTATTTTGTGGATGTGGCGGGCATAGAGGCGGATGATCTGAAGGGTGATATGTTCTTATCCAGAGCCAAAGTTCTGGGGAAACAGACATTGCAGGGCGTGCGCTTCAACGAGATGAATACCAGCCAGCTGCAGCAGTTTTCTTCAGCTTCTTATGAGGAAAAAGACCAGCAGGCCTGGGACTGGTATGATGATTTTGTCAAGGAGCGCTACACGGAAGTGCCGGATGATATGCCCTTCGTGGATATCTATGCAGGCTATGTAGACAGTAACGTTTTGATGCATCATCGAGACTTTTCTAACGAGGAACGTCTGCTGTATGCGAGCAAGGTGGGAGGCCTGATGTCAGGCTTTCAATATACCTTGTCGCCGGGAGAGGTGCCGGAGAATTGGGATACCGTAGAGTATTTCCTGGGAAGGAATCACAAAGGCTTCTGTGTGCACTTTGCTTCTGCCGGAGTTTTGATCCTGCGAAAGCTGGGGATCCCGGCCAGATACTGCGACGGCTATATGGTGCCTATGGAGGACCTGGTTCATTCGGAAGGGGAATACCATGTCACCGTGAAGGACAAACATGCCCACGCCTGGGCGGAGATCTATCTGGATCACATCGGCTGGGTGCCCGTGGAGATGACTGCCGGAAGAGGCAGCACATACACCGGAGACGAACCGGAACTGCCTTCTCAGGAGAGTCAGGAATCCACTGAAACTCACGAAAGCAGCGAAGCAAGCGAGGCTTCCTCAGAGAGTGCATCCGCTTCTTCGGAAGATACCCAGAGCAGTGCCTCAGAGCAGGCGGAAAGCAGTACTTCTTCCGCGGTAGGAGAGACCCAGACAAGCAGTTCGGAGAGTCATACTGAGAGCAGCAAACCTGCACCTTTTGGTTCATCGGAAGAAACAGGGGAGCCTGAGAGTGAGGCGGAAGTGACCTTCCGCATGGTGACGGTGCTTGCAGCCATCGGACGGTTCTTACTGAAATTTTTGATCGCAGTGCTGGTGCTTGGCGCGATCTATTACTTTGTACGAAGCAGGCTCCGGGAGTACTACAGGATCGTAGAGACAGAGATGAGGCGCAGGAGATACCGCAGTTTGGTGCTTCGCATCAACCGCCGGATCTATAAGGGATTGAGACGCACCGGCGCCATCAAGGCAAGCGGCGCGGAGCCCACGGATGCAGACTACGAGAGAGCCCTGAAAGAAAAATACTCCCAGTTTTCCGAAGAAACCTGGGAGGAGTATATGCGCATCGTGAAGAAGGCAGCCTTCGGCAGAACTGCCGTGACCGGGGAAGAGGCGAAGGTGTGCTATGACCTTTATCATAGTATAGCATTGCGTCAATCAAAATAGTGCTCCGGCACCTGTTCCTGAATGACGAATTTCACGAAATTCAAGTCCTCGTCATAGTAGGCTACCCACCAGTAATCATAGTGATGTCCGTTGGCGGTGTTGATGGCAGGGATATCGTAGCAGCAAATGATGTAGCCGCCTTTTTCTTCATACAGTACACGGTTGTTGATACCGTCTATATTATCGAGCAGTTCATGGGTTGCCAGGAACTGCTCGATCTCGTTTAAGCAGGCGTCCACGTCCATCAAATTCTTTTCACGAAGGCTGTCCATCAGTTCCTGATCGGGGAAACCGCCGAGAGAACCGTTAGCCTTGGCATTGAGGCAGAAAAGATAGGTGAAGGTGGAGGACATGAGCTCCTCCAGTTCTTCTTCACTGTGTTTTGCCTGCATCTCAGACTTGAAAGACTGGTGCATCTTATGGTGATACTCGTTTCTAAAATTGGTAAACATTTCGTCGGCCATAGTGCACAGGAAGGTGATCACGGTAATGCACACCACCACAAGAGAGAAGAGATTGCGGATATTATCCAAGGTCTCGGAGACGGGAGACTTTCCCGAAGCGATTCGTCTTGACCGCAGAGCATGGGAGATGGCGGAAATAATGCACATTACCGCAGAGACGATGAGGATCAAAAGCGCGGCCAGAACCAGGCCGAGGCTTGAGAAGCCGCGAACGCTCAGGATTTTTTTGCCATCCGCCCAGATGGCGAACACAGAGGCAAGAGCAGGAATGACATAATTCCAGCAAAGCATTCCGTAGTAGTATTCCTTGGAACGCTTTTCCTTTGCAAAATAGGTGATGCTCACACTGATGGCGAGCCAGAAGAGAATAGGCAGGAGTTTTAACAGGTCGGGAAGATCAGAGAAGATCTCGAACAGGTAAGAATCGATCTCCAGCAGGAAGCAGACAACAAAAAGATTCCAGCCTGCTGTCAGAACCAGATCTGCAAAGTGCCATTTTCTTAAGGTGTCGGTAAGTGTATTGAAGCGCATAAGGATGTGTCCTTTCGTTTTCTTTCTGTCTATATAGTAAAGGCTTTGAAAGAAAAGGGGTAGTGTCCCCGGTCACTGACCGGGAGTGACATTTGTCACATATTTTTCGTAGAAAGAAACGTCAAAATGGTGTATAATAAGTGCATATGAAATATCTTCGAAAGAGAGATGGATGTTATGACAGCGAATCAGATGAAACAGATTTTTAATGACACAGACTTTGTCCACTGGAGCGGTTCCCAGGAGGAACTGAAGGTGGCAGAATATCTGAAGAGTAAGTGCGAAGCCCTGGGCGTGGAAGCGCAGCTTGAGGCGTTCGAGGTACCGGTAGCAGAGATCGAGGAGGCACATCTTTATGCAGATGGCGTGGAGATCCCCTGCAAGGCCTTCTATTGCTGCGGCAGCGGCGAGGTGGAGGGAGAACTCTACTATATGCCCGGCACCGATCCGGTCTCCATTGCAGGCGCAAAGGACAAGATCGTGCTGATGGATGCAGGCGGCGTAGGACACTTTACCTATCAGGATCTGATGAAAGCCGGCGCCAAGGGTATTATTTTCCAGTACGGCAATATGAATTACAACAACAGAGATATCGATTCCAGAGATCTGCGTGATGTTGTGGTGGGAGAGGAGCGAAAGGTGCTCTGCGCCACCATCAATGTGAAGGACGGCGTGAAATTGGTCTCCAAGGGTGTAAAGCGTGTGAAACTGATGGTGAAGCAGACAGAGTCTGTTGGTCATTCCCACAATGTGGTTGCCACTATTCCCGGAGAGATCGATGAGTATATCGTGCTTTCTGCGCATTATGACACCACCAGCTTAAGCCACGGCGCTTACGACAATATGTCCGGCTGCGTGGGTTTGCTTGGGGTGATGGAGAAACTGAAGAGTGCAAAGCTTCATTACGGCCTGAAGTTCGTGTTCTGCGGCAGTGAGGAGAGAGGACTTTTGGGATCCAAAGCCTACGTCCGTGACCACGAGGGCGAACTTGAGAAGTTTGCACTGAATGTGAACCTGGATATGATCGGTACCATCATGGGTAAGTTTATCAGCAGAGTCACAGCGGAGGAGAAACTGGCCAATTACATCTCCTACATGGCAGCAGAAACCGGATTCCCCGTAGATGCTAAGCCCGGAGTGTACTCCAGCGATTCCACCAGTTTTGCGGACAAGGGAGTTCCCGCATTGTCTTTTGCCAGAATCGCAGGCGGCAATTTCGCACCGATCCACTGCAGATATGACTTAAAGGATGTCCTGTCCATGAAGCAGATGGCCGCAGACATCGATTTCATTGCAACTTTCGTGAAGAGAATGGCTTGCGCAGTGATCTGTCCTGTATCCAGAGAGATCCCTGAGAAGACCAGGACCGAACTGGATGAATATATGTCCAGAAAACGTAAAAAGTAATATTAACTGCAGGTAACATGCACAACTTCCCGCTAAGCTTGTTCGGATGGGTATATGTTGTTTATTTTGTGCTTCGCTACTAAACAAAAGAGAAAAGGATCCGTGATGAACGGATTCTTTTTTTATTTTCCTTGCTGAAAGGATAGTCTTAGGATATAATCAATATGTTTTTTTGTGGGTAAGTATAAAAAGAAAGAGAAATTATGACAGAACAGTATAAGAGTGAAATTGACAACGTAACAGATGAAATGATGAATGCAGAAGAGGAAGGAGCTCTCGAGGCGGAAGAATCCGAACTGTGGGAAGAGATGATCGATGAAAAGATCCTTCGTGCGGTAAAGGAGATGGGCTTTACGAAGTTTTCTCCGATCCAGGAGTTGGCCATCCCTGCTTTGTTGAGCGGTGAGGATATCATCGGACAGGCTCAGACCGGTACTGGTAAGACCGCAGCCTTCGGTATTCCAGTGCTGCAGAAGATCGATCCGGATGTGAAGAAACTGCAGAGCATTATCCTTTGCCCTACCAGAGAGTTGGCGATCCAGGCAGCGGAAGAACTGCGCAAGATCGCAAAATATATGCACGGCATCAAGGTGCTTCCTGTCTATGGCGGACAGGAGATCAGCCGACAGATCATAGGCCTGAAGGGCGTACAGATCATCGTGGGTACCCCCGGCCGTGTCATGGACCATATGAGAAGACATACCATCAAGCTGGACAACATTCATACCGTTGTTTTGGATGAAGCGGATGAAATGTTGAACATGGGCTTCAGGGAGGATATGGAGCTGATCCTGGGACAGATCCCCAATGAGCATCAGACAGCCCTGTTCTCCGCAACTATGCCTCAGCCTATTCTGGATATCACCAGTCAGTTCCAGAAGGATCCCCGACTGCTGCGTGTAGCGGCGAAGGAACTGACCATTCCTTTGGTTTCCCAGAGATATTATCGTGTGAAGAATCAGGACAAGGATGCAGCCTGCATTCGATTGCTGGAGTATTATCAGCCTTCTCTTTGCCTGATCTTCTGTAATACCAAGGTGAAGGTAGATGAGCTGGCAGAGGTGCTTAAGAAAGCCGGTTTCCGTGCGGAAGGTCTGCACGGCGACATGTCTCAGCACCAGCGTGATGTGGCTATGAACCGTTTCCGTAACGGCAGCTGCCACATACTGATCGCTACCGACGTAGCAGCAAGAGGTATCGACGTAGACAATGTGGAAGCAGTCATCAATTATGACATTCCTCAGGATATCGAATATTATGTACATCGAATCGGAAGAACCGGACGTGCAGGTAAGACCGGCCGTTCCTTTACCTTTGTCTCCAACAGAGAGATGTTCCGTATCCATGAGATAGAGAAAGTTTGCCATACCGAGATCAAGGAGAAAAAGATCCCCGGTGCAGCCAAGGCGTTGAAGTCCAAGGCGGACAAATACCTGAATAAGGCTTGGGAACTGCATGAGCATGAGGACATCGAACTGATGAAGACTTTCCTTCAGAGAAAGATGGAAGAATGTGAGTGCGATGCGCTGGAACTGGCAGCAGTGATGTTAAAAAGCCAGGTAGGCGACAAGGGTCCCGAGATCGAAGCAGACAAGCCTGCGCCCAGAGAGAGACTGTTCGGCCGCTTCGGAGACAGACGCGAAGGCGAGAGAAGACCTTTCCGCGGCAGACGTGAAGAAGGTGAGGAGAGAAGCCGCAGAAGACGCCCCGAGGAAGGCAGCAGACCTGCTAAGGAAGGCGCGGCAGAGAAGACAGACGACAAGAAGCGCAAGAAGCAGCGTCACTGGGAGGAAGCGGTGGACGGCGTGAAGTTTGCTAAGAAGGCAAACCGGGAGGACAGACCCCGCCGTGAGGAAGGCCGCAAGCATGAGGACAGACTCCGTCGCGAAGAAGGCCGCATGCGCGAGGAAGGCAGAAAGCATGAGCAGAAGCGTGACTTTGACCGCAAGCCCAGAGATCTGCGCAGAGACGGCGGCGTAGCTTATGCAAAACCCAAGCGCAGACACGACCATAGCGCTGACCAATAAGTAATAAATGTTAGGAGGTAAGATCCATGAGAGTAGGAATGGGTTATGATGTGCATAGACTGGTAGAAGGCAGAGACCTGATCATGGGTGGTGTGAAGATCCCCTATGAGAAGGGACTTTTGGGTCATTCCGATGCGGATGTACTGCTGCATGCCATTTGCGACGCTTTGCTTGGTGCGGCTGCACTGGGTGATATCGGCAAGCATTTCCCCGACAGTGATCCTGCTTACAAGGGTATTTCTTCTATTATCTTATTAAAGAAGGTGGGAGAACTTCTCTTGGAGAAGGGCTTTATCATCGAAAACATCGATGCCACCATTATTGCACAGGCACCTAAGATGCGTCCTTACATCGATACCATGCGTGAAAATATCGCAGAAGCCCTGGAGATGGACGTTAATTGTGTGAACGTGAAGGCCACCACAGAGGAAGGTCTGGGCTTCACCGGCACAGGCGAAGGAATCTCTTCTCAGGCGATCTGTATGCTGACCAGCCCCTTCGATCTGACCGCACAAAGAATTGAAAACGGCTGCGGCGGCTGCAGTGGATGTCCCAAACGCTGATAGGTGTTGACAAAATCAAAAGAATTGCATATTCTAGGTGTAGATAAATGCTTTGAACGAAGAGAGTACCTTTTTATGAGGCGCCAGAGAGTGACTGTTACCAAGCTGAGAGCAGTCATCGCAGTCAGATCAGGGAAGTGCATTCGGGAGCAGGATCGCTGAACATTGCAGTAGGCGGTCACGTGGGAGCGCGTTAAGCCGTTTGAGGGAAAGGCAGCAGCCTTTAAGTAGAGTGGAACCGCGGATCAATTCGTCTCTAATACAGAGAAGAATTGGTCCTTTTTTATTGTGGATCAGGAGGCGAGCCTATGGGCTTAATCAAATCGATCAAAGAAGAAATAGCAATCATCAAAGAGCGTGACCCGGCAATACATTCCGCCATGGAAGTATTTCTGTATCCCAGCTTCAGGGTCATGTTACATTACAGAGTGGCACATAAGCTGTATCTGAAAAAGCATTATTTTCTGGCAAGATGGGTGTCCCAGAGAGGCGTGAGAAAGACCGGCATCGAGATCCATCCCGGTGCACAGATCGGTAAAGGTCTTTTCATCGACCATGGAAACGGTGTTATCGTGGGAGAGACCACCATCATCGGCGACAACTGTACCCTGTATCAGGGTGTCACCCTTGGCGGTACCGGTAAGGAGCATGGCAAGCGTCATCCGACCCTGGGTAATAATGTCATGGTCAGTGCAGGCGCCAAGGTCCTGGGTTCTTTCACCATCGGTGACAATTCCAAGATCGGAGCCGGAAGCGTGGTATTATCCGAGGTTCCGCCCAATTCCACAGTCGTAGGTGTTCCGGGACGCGTGGTGCGACGCAACAACGCAGCTCTGCCTCAGGAGACCATGAACCAGACGGATCTGCCCGACCCCGTACGGGAAGAGATCAACAACCTGCAGAAGATCAACGCGGAATTGTCTCAGCGCGTTGCCATCTTAGAGCAGGCTTTTCATAAAAGTGAAGAACAATAAGGTTTAGAAACAGAAAGGAAGAATGACATGGAAAACAAATTATCTTTTTACAATACTCTCACCAGAAAGGTTGAGAAGTTCGTTCCCAATGTGGATGGTAAGGTTGCAATGTATACCTGCGGACCTACCGTATATCATTTCGCTCACATCGGAAACCTGAGAAGTTATATCTGCGAGGACCTTCTGGAGAAGACCCTGCGCTACATCGGTTATGACGTTAAGCGTGTTATGAATATCACAGACGTAGGCCATCTTTCCAGCGATGCCGACACCGGTGAGGACAAGATGCTCAAGGGCGCTAAGCGTGAGCACAAGACCGTTATGGAGATCGCTAAGTTCTATACCGACGCTTTCTTCAGCGATTGCAAGAAGTTAAATATCAAGACTCCCGATGTGGTTGAACCCGCAACCAACTGCATTCCCGAGTTCATCCATATGATCACCGTCCTTCTGGAAAAGGGCTACGCTTACGAGGCAGGCGGAAATATCTATTTCGACACCTCCAAGCTGGAAGAGTACTATGTATTCTCCAACCAGAGCGAGAAGGAACTTCTGGTAGGTGTGCGTGACGACGTTGACGAGGATGAGAATAAGCGCAATAAGAGCGACTTTGTTCTCTGGTTCACCAAGTCCAAGTTTGACGATCAGGAACTGAAATGGGAGAGCCCCTGGGGTATCGGTTATCCCGGCTGGCACATCGAGTGCTCCTGCATCAGCATGAAGCATCTTGGCGAGTACATGGACATCCACTGCGGCGGCGTGGACAACATCTTCCCTCATCACACCAATGAGATCGCACAGAGCGAATCTTACCTGGGTCATAAGTGGTGTAATTTCTGGTTCCACGTACATCATCTGAACGACAAGTCCGGTAAGATGAGTAAGTCCAAGGGCGACTTCCTTACCGTATCTCTCTTGGAGAGCAAGAACTATAACCCTGTTGTTTACAGAATGTTCTGCCTGCAGTCTCACTATCGTAAGCCTCTGGAGTTCTCCTACGAGGTACTGGATAACATGAGCGCAGCATACGATAAGCGGGTAAAGAGGATCGGCACCCTGAAGCGTGACGGTGAAGTGGATCAGGCTAAGTTTGATGCCTACAGAGCGCAGTTCGAGGCAGCACTGTGCGACGACCTGAACTCCTCCATGGCCATCACCGTTCTTTACGATATGCTGAAGGATGATATGAGCGATGCTACCAAGTTTGCACTGGCTGAGAGCTTCGATCAGGTTCTTTCCCTGGATCTGACCACCGCACATGCAGCAAAAGAGGCTGACAACGGTGTGGATGCAGAGCTGGAGGCTTTCGTTCTGGCTAAGATCGAGGAGAGAAAGGCTGCAAAGAAGGAAAAAGACTTTGCAAAGGCTGATGCCATCCGTGCAGAGCTTCTGGAGAAGGGCATTGTGATCGAAGATACACGTGAGGGTGTAAAATGGAAGAAAGCATAAAGATGAATGCAGCGATCTTAAGTGCATTTGATAAGAAGGGCAAGGATATCAGAACTTATTCCCCGCTGACGCTGGCTTACATCGGTGACGCGGTCTATGATCTGGTGATCCGTTCCCTGGTGGTGGCCGGTGCCAACAGACCCGCCAATGACCTGCATCGCATCACGGTAAAGTACGTCAATGCCGGTGCGCAGGCGAAGATGGTGGAGGCACTGATGGGAGAACTGACAGAGGAAGAGGAAGCGGTTTATCGCCGCGGCCGCAATTCCAAGCCCCATACCACAGCGAAGAATGCTACCGTGGAGGATTATCTGAAGGCTACGGGCTTTGAGGCTGTGATCGGTTACCTTTATCTGAAGGATGAGGAAGACAGAGTTTTTACCCTGGTGAAGAAGGGGATGGAACTGGCCGGCCTGTCCTTGTAAATGAAAGGAAAAGTTATGTCATACAAAGAATTTACCATAGAGGGACCTTATGCAGTCCTCGAGGCATTCCGTTCCGGCAAGACCATCGGTAAACTTTATATTCTGGACGGCTGTCAGGATGGCCCCATTATGACCATCAAGAGAGAGGCCAAGAAGCAGGATACACTGGTGAAATATGTGACCAAGGAGAGACTGGATCAGCTTTCCGAGACAGGCAAGCATCAGGGTGTCATCGCTACCGCAGCAGCCTATGAGTACGCGGAGGTAGAGGATATTTTGCAGGCGGCAAAGGATAAGGGAGAAGCTCCTTTTATCTTCCTGCTTGACAATATCGAGGATCCTCACAACTTGGGCGCTATCATCCGTACCGCCAATCTGGCAGGCGCTCACGGCGTGATCATTCCCAAGAATCGTGCGGTGGGTCTGACCGCTACCGTTGCCAGAACTTCTGCAGGTGCCATCAATTTTACCCCTGTAGCAAAGGTCACCAACCTGGCTAAGACCATCGAGGATCTGAAGAAGGAAGGCATGTGGTTCGTCTGTGCGGATATGGGCGGCACCACCATGTATCAGCTGGATCTGAAGGGACCTATCGGTCTGGTCATCGGCAATGAAGGTGAGGGCGTAGGACGTCTCGTAAAGGAGAAGTGTGATATGGTGGCATCTATCCCCATGAAGGGTGATATCGATTCCCTGAACGCTTCCGTGGCAGCAGGTGTGCTGGCCTTCGAGATCGTAAGACAGAGAATGCAGTAAGGAAAAAAGAATGTCGGAACGATTTTCAGAGTATGCTTCTTTTACCGATGATGAACTGTTGGACCGTTTGAGACACGGGGAGGCAGAGGTAGAAGATTATATTTGCGAAAAATATAAAAATCTGGTGCGCAGCAAGGCCAAGTCTATGTTTATCCTGGGAGCAGACAACGAAGACCTGATCCAGGAAGGCATGATCGGCCTGTTCAAGGCGGTGCGCGACTACGACTGCGGCAGAGATGCCAGCTTCTATACATTTGCGGAGCTGTGCATCAGCAGGCAGATGTACACAGCAGTGCAGGCAGCCAAGCGCAAGAAACACTTTCCCTTAAACAGCTCCATCTCTCTGGATTCTCCCCAGTCCGTAGAAGCGGGAGACGAACAGGAGAGCATGAGTTTGGGCAGATTGCTGACCGCTAAGGTGGGTATGAATCCCGAGGAAATGGTGCTGGACCGAGAGAGAACAGAGTATCTGGAGAAGGCTATCGAGGAGGAACTCAGCGAGTTCGAGCGACAGGTGCTGGACCTGTATGTGACCGGCATGCCCACATCGCAGATCGCAAAGGTCCTGGGCCGCAATGAAAAGGCCACAGACAATGCACTCCAGAGACTGAAAGCAAAGATCAAGAAGATCATCACTAAAGGTGAGTCATGAAAAAGTTTTTAAAGATTGGAATACTGATAGCAGTGCTGATGATCTGCGGCCTGGGAATCCTATTATGGTATCGATTTGATCGCTGCATGATCACACAATTTCAGGATACCACCGGATCACAGGGTATGTTTTACACCATCGAGAATGACGGTAAACTGATCGTGATAGACGGTGGCAACCCGGGCAATGCAGAATATGTATCTCAGGTCATTGAGCAATTTGGCGGACATGTGGATGCTTGGATCCTGTCCCATCCCCATCCGGATCATATCGGAGCCTTCAATGAACTGTACGAAGTGCTGCAGGACAAGGTGGATGCCATCTATACGCCGGCATTTGACTATGATGCCTACCTGGCAAAATCCCAACCCTGGGATGAATTTGAGTATTATGAGAGATACTTAAACTTAACGAAAGATTCGGACAAGGTGCATTACGTTCACGCAGGCGAAACTTATACCGTATGCGGTCTGCAGATCAAGGTGTTCAGCGCCTACGAGGATTATGTGGATGCCCGCAGCCGCGACCTATGTAACGACGGCAGTATGTTGTTTAAGGTGACCCATCGGAAGGAGAGCATGCTTTTCTGCTCCGATGTAGGGATCAGCCTTTCCGACCTGATGCTGGCTGAGTATGGAGAGGAACTGAAAAGTGAGTATCTGCAGATGGGACATCACGGATACGGCGGACTGTCGGATGCATTTTATACTATGGTAGCACCAAAGGCGGCTTTCTTTGACGCACCGGAGTGGCTGATGCATCCCGGTGAAGAGAACAGCAACCTGACCACTCCCGAGAAGATCAAATTGATGGAGAGCCTGGGAGCGGAGATCTTCTACTATGAAGGTGCACCCCACAGGTTCCAACTGAAATAATATGTGGTGAGTAACGTCGAGGCGTAGTGAGGCGCCCCGACGTTTTTTGTTGGGCAGTTTATAGATATTTCATAATTCATGGCGTCTTTTGCTATTGACTGACGGGTCGGTCGGGAATATAATCATCAGGTAGCAAAAACCGACCGACTGGTCGGACGGAAAACAGAGGTAAATATATGTTATCAAGAATCAGTGTAAAAAAACCTTATACAGTCCTGGTAGGAGTTGTGTTGGCGATCATTCTCGGTATCGTTTCCTTCATGAAAATGACAGCCGATCTGCTTCCTAACATCAGCCTGCCTTATGTCATCGTTATGACGACCTATCCCGGCGCCAGCCCTGAGACCGTCGAAATGGTGGTGACTCAGCCTGTAGAAGCATCCATGGCGACGGTAAGTAATATTGAAAATATCAGTTCTGTTTCCAATGAGAACTATTCCGTCGTTATTCTGGAGTTTGCCCAGACTGCGGACATGAATGCGGTCTCCCTGGAGATCAGAGAGAACCTGGATCAGATCAAGAGCTACTGGGATGATTCTATCGGTAACCCTATTATTATGAAATTGAATCCCGACATGCTGCCGGTCATGATCGCCGCAGTAGGTATGGAGGGTATGACAGACGCAGAGGTCAGTGCCTATGCGAAAGAGTTCATTATGCCCGAACTGGAAAGTATTGAGGGCGTTGCGAGTGTAAGGGCCACCGGTCTTTTGGGGGAGAGCGTTAACGTTATCATTCGCCAGGAAAAGATCGACGAGATCAACACTAAGGTCTTCGCTGCCATCGATGAGAAGATGAAGGAAGCGGAGCAGAAACTGCTGGAAGGCCGTGAAGAACTGGAAAAGGGCGAGAAAGAGCTGGAGAACGGCAAGAAGGAATTGGATTCCGCCGGCAAAGAGATCGCCAACGGCAAAAAGGAACTGGAGTCCGGAAAGACTCAGCTGGAGAAGAGCAAGGAAGAACTGGAAGCACAGCAGAAGGTTTTGAGCACCCAGCTGGCTACCCAGAAGACTGCATTGCAGTCTGCTAAGGCAAATCTGGAAAACTTAAAGACTTCTATGACCATGGCCAAGGCTTATGATGAGGGTATCAAGCAGATGGAAGCCGCACAGAGCACCCTGCTTTCCTTGCAGGGATGTGCGATCCGTTACAATGTTGCGGCAGGTAGAATGAATGCTGCTCTGGCACAGCTGGAAACAGATCCCGATGATGCACAGGCACAGGCGGATCTTGCAGCAGCTAAGGCAGATATCGCTGCTCTGAAGAACGATATCACCACCAGCGAGATCTTGAAAACTGTTGTTACCCAGGCGAACCAGGGTGATCTTCTGGATTCCCTGACCGCACAGGATTGGGAGAATCCCGATGAAGTTTCCGCAGTCAGCGGTAACCTCAATAGTCTGGAACTTGCTATTCTTGCAGGTAATGTGGGAATGGAAGTGCAGAAGCGAAACGTAGAAGAGCAATTGAAAGGTATCACCGGAGGCCTGGATTATGATGCATACCTTGCGCAGGTCAATACTATGTTGGCAGCACAGGGCGTGACCGATCTGGATAAGGCGCTGAAAGATATCAACGAAGGTCTGATCAAGATCGAGGAAGGCCAGATCGCTGCAGCTGTAGGCTTTGCAGACGGTAAGGCTCAGATCTCCTTGGGCCAGTATAAGATGGAACTGGCAGAAGGCCAGTTGAACAGCGGCGCCGCTGAAATCAAGGCCGGCCTGGAACAGCTGGAAGAAGCGAAGAAACAGCTGGAAGAAGCAAGATCCCAGCTGGAAGAAGGAGAGCAGCAGTTCTCCGAAGCAAAAGAGGATGCATACGATAAGGCAGATATGTCCAAGGTTCTGACCGTGGACACCATCAAGGGCCTGCTGACTGCACAGAACTTCTCCATGCCTGCAGGTTATGTAACGGAGGAAGGTATCGACTATCTGGTACGTCTTGGAGATAAGCCTGCAACCGTAGAAGAACTGCAGCTGCTTCCTTTAATGGATCTGCACATGGACGGTGTTCCCGTGATCACCCTGGGTGATGTTGCGGATGTTTTCTATACCGACAACTCTGCAGATATTTATACAAACGTAGACGGCAGCGCCGGTGTTATGCTTACCATTCAGAAGCAGACCGGTTACTCTACAGGTCAGGTTTCCGACCTGCTGCTTGAGAAATTTGATAACCTGATGAAGGAACATGATGGCTTAAGTATGATCACTCTGATGGACCAGGGTGTCTATATTGACCTGGTAATGGATTCCATCTTCGGAAACATTATCTGGGGCTTCCTGCTGGCAGTATTGATCCTGATCCTTTTCCTGAAGGACCTGCGTCCTACCGCAGTGGTTGCAGTAAGTATTCCTATCAGTGTCATCGCCGCAGTGGTATGTATGTACTTCAGCGGAGTCACTTTGAACGTTATTTCCCTGTCCGGTCTGGCGTTAGGTATCGGTATGTTGGTTGACAACTCTATCGTTGTTATCGAGAATATCTACCGACTCCGCGGCGAAGGCCTTGGTGTAAAAGAAGCGGCAGAGCAGGGTGCGAAGGAAGTAGCAGGAGCGATCCTGGCTTCCACATTGACCACCGTCTGCGTATTCCTGCCCATCGTATTTACCGAAGGTATCACAAGACAGCTGTTCGTAGATATGGGATTGACCATTGCGTTCTCCCTGCTTGCCAGCCTTGTGATCGCACTTACCGTAGTGCCTGCTATGGCATCCATGGTGCTTAAGACCACCAAGGAGAAAAAGGAAGGCAAACTCTTCACCGGTCTTGTCAACGGATATGAGAAGGTGCTGGGTGTCTGCCTGCGCATCAAGCCGGTGGTATTCCTTCTGGTGCTTCTGCTTCTTGGAGGCAGCTTGTTCCTTGCATATCAGAACGGTACCGCGTTCATGACAGATATGGATTCCACTCAGATGACCGTAAATGTTACATTGGATGAGAAGGCTACTCTGGCAGAGACCAGAGAGATCTCCGATCAGGTGGCTGAGATCATCATGAATCTGGATGATGTGCAGAACGTAGGAGCAATGAGCAGTTCTTCCTCCCTGTCACTGCTGGGCGGAGGCGGCGGAAGCAAGAACGCAGCTACCATTTATGTAGTAACCAAAGAAGATAAAAAGATGTCCAATGAGGAGATCGCCGATATTATCCTGGAGAAGACGGCAGGATTGGATGCAACGATCACCGTCGATACCTCCAGTATGGATATGAGTGCTCTGGGCGGAAGCTGTATCGCCATTCAGGTCCGCGGACGTGAGATCGATGAGCTGCAGAGGATCGCAGGCGAAGGTGCCGAGATCGTCAGCGGCGTGGAAGGAACCGCAGATGTCAGCGACGGTATGAAGGGCTCCGAGGAGGAACTTCGTATCATCATCGACAGAGACAAGGCAGTTTCTTATGGCCTGACCGTAGCGCAGGTATTTACCCAGATCTATGGAAAACTGGCAGATGCTACCACAGCAACCACTCTGGTAGGCGCTGACAAGGACTACAATGTCTATGTAAGCAACGGCAGTGATGCAGATCTGACCCGCGAACTGGTCAAGGGCCTGAGCGTAGAAGGTACAGACAAGGACGGCGCCAAGGTAGAAGTGCCTCTGGCTGAGATCGCAAACTTTGAGACCGCACAGACCATGAAGGCTATCAACCGTGTAGAGCAGACCAGATATATCAGTGTATCCGCAGGTATTGCAGACGGTTACAACATCGGTCTGGTATCCAATGATGTAGAGAAAGCTCTTGCAAGTTATAAGATGCCTGCAGGTTACAGACTGGTATTCTCCGGTGAGAATGAGATGATCAATGATGCACTGGGTCAGTTGGGCTTGATGATGGTTCTGGCCATCGCATTCATGTATCTGATCATGGTGGCACAGTTCCAGTCCTTAAAGTCCCCCTTCATCATCATGTTCACCATTCCTCTGGCATTTACCGGCGGTTTCCTGGGACTGTTCTTCAGCGGCAGTGAGATCAGTGTTATCGCAATGATCGGTTTTGTTATGTTGGCAGGTATCATCGTTAATAACGGTATCGTTTTGATCGACTATATGAATCAGCTCCGCGATGGCGGTATGCTGAAGAAAGAAGCCATCATGAACGCAGGACGTACCAGACTTCGTCCCGTATTGATGACAGCATTGACCACTATTATGGCTCTGTGTACCATGGTATTCGGTAACTCCATGGGCTCCGAGATGGCTAAGCCTATGGCGGTTGTAACTATCGGCGGTCTGGTCTACGGTACTTTGCTTACCCTGATCGTGATCCCTTGTATCTACGATGTATTTAACAAAGATCCCTTTGTAGAGAAGGTAGTAGTTGTAAATGAGGTTCCCGAGGCTGCACAGCCCGTGCAGGCAGCGGAAGGTGAAGAAGAGTAGGAGGAGATCATGGCTAAGGTAAATTGTATCTTTGAGAATGACCGTGAGATACCTCCGAAAGTACTGGCAATGTATCGAGCAGTCATGGAACTGATCAATGAGGGCGTTGAGATCGCAGACATGAAGGTGTTCACCATCACCGATCGCGCCGGCATCGGTAAGGGCACTGCCTATGAATACTTCGAGAGCAAGGACGAGATCGTTGCCTGCGCAGTGGTATATTGCATGCAGCGTATCTTCCAGCACATCAACGAGGAACTGGAAAAGAAGGAAACCTTCATGGATCAGTTTGATATGTTGATGGATGAGGCAGAGAAGGCAGAAGCACAGAAAGTATCCTTTTTCCGCTTTATTCACATACTTACGGATGGTTCCGAGTTCTGCAAACTGGTTCGCAGCAAATTGAATTCCGAGCATTTTGAGGAATACCTGCCTCTGAACTTTATGAAGAAGATGATCGTCAGAGCGAAGGAGACGGGAGAGATCACCAGTCAGGCTTCCGAGGATTATCTGGTATGCTTCCTCATGGCCCAGATGATGAACTATACGCTGTTCTTTGCTATGGACGGAGAAATGATCGATGTGGATGCAGCGACGATGCGAGAGAACATCAGAGCAAGCATCATGAATGAATTGAAGATCGGGAAGACACTCTCCAAATAAAAAGAAGGGTACCAGTCCGAAAGGCTGATACCCTTTAGTTATATGCGAAGACAAAAAATACCCGAACAGAAATCTCTGTCCGGGTATCTGTACGAGCTGCTGACGGGAATCGGACCCGTGACCTCCGCACTACCAATGCGACGCTCTACCGACTGAGCCACAGCAGCATCA
>JAKSRX010000044.1 GCA_024403365.1 Acetatifactor sp.
CGGTCAGGTGACTTTTGATCGTTGCGATATTTTGCTGCAGTTCTTCCCGGGTATCTGCAAGAAGAATGATGTCATCGGAATAGCGGGCGTAAGGGATCTGCAGGGAGGCAAACTGTTCATCCAGATCCTTCAGATACAGATTTGCAAGGAAAACAGCAGGCGGAGTTCCTGCCATAACTCCCTTGTCCTCCTCTATGACCTTGCCCTGATCCAGGACTTTTGTTTCCGTCAGACACGCTTCAAAGAAAGCGTAGAGCACCGGGTCCTCTGCCAGCAATTCCTGCAGCATCGGCAGGATCTTCTTCGGAGAGATAGAGTTAAAGTAGTTACTGATATCGACCTTGTAACTGTATTTTCGATGCAGGTTTTTATGACTCAATAAATTGCAGATCGCTCTGTTTACACCGAAATGCAGACGGAAGGAATACAGGGTATCGGAAAAAACGGTGTCATACTCCCGAATCAAAAGAAAGGTCAGCAGCTTTAATACATAATTTTCTTCTCTGGGGAAGAGATACACGGTCCTCTTTTTGTCGGTCTGCATTTTGCGAATGAGTTTCTTTTCCGGCACAGTACAAAAACTGCCGGTGAGCATACGCTCTACGACCGGCAGGTATTCTTGATTCTCTATGAATGATTTCAGATCCTTTTCTTCATCGGGATGCAGGTGATGTTTCTCTAACTTGTAAGCGAGAAATTCTTCCCAAACGGAAGCCTGATACAGTTTTTCGGAAATCATAAGAAACCTCTATAAAATAAACGGAGGGAAAAGGCTTTGAAAGCCGGCATCCGGCTTTACGGAACCGTACGTAAACCGCTCCTGCAAAACGGTCAAAGACTATTGTTTACGCTGGATTCTTCACAGGGCATAAAATGCATTCCCTCCGATTATTTATCAATGGAAAGGCGGTACTATTTCATAACAGCCTTGATTCTGGCAATGACATAGTTAGGCTGATTGCTGAAGGAATCCATGAAACGGATCGCGGGAATTCCCTTGTCTTCGCAAGCATTCATAGTATTGACTACAGCAGCTCTCTTGTAGCCCTGAGAAGGTACCAGGAAGAGGGCAATGACGGGTAAACCGTTTCTGAAAAGAACGATAGGAACGTTCTGCTTTTTGCCTTCTACGTAGAGAGACAGGGATTCCGGAACAACATCGGTCTGCGCTGTTAATTCAGGCAGATTCTTTGCAACCAGATCAAGGAAATATGCTTCCAGTTTGCCCTTGCCCAATGCTGCTTCACCACTTTCTGCAACAGAGGAAGGAACCACATTGATTGCTGTTGAAAAAGGCTCGTTATGTACCTTTTTCAGACCTTTCTTGGCAACAGGTGCTGCTGCGGGTGCTGCTGCTGCGGGTGCTGCTGCAGGTGCAGGCTGTGGTGTGCTGTTTGCAGACTTGGGAGCAGTTGCTGCTTCCACTACTGCATCAGATATATTCTGAACTACTTTGTTAAGCTGTTTCTGAACTTCTTTGCCGATCAATTTGTCTAAAAATCCCATAAATATATACCCCTTTTGGTTGAATCAGTGTCTTGCACACAAGTGCCAAAACGTTTTTCAGTAGTAACTTAAAAATATCATAAAAAGGGCAGAAATTCAATGTTTTTAAGGCAAATACCGATTCCAATGCCAAAGGGATCCAAAATCACTGATGTGCTAAGTTTTGAGGCATTTTTTTCTTGTACTGGCAGAATGTTTTTATTATAATTTATTTGTCGTTGTCATTCGAAATTCAGTCAATATGGAGTTCTTATGAAGAAAAATAAGAAAAACAAAAGACATATTTTCAAAGGATTTTTCTCTTTTTTAAAGCGGATCCACTTTTTTGCGGTGGCAGGCATTGTGATCTTATATTTACTATGCTGCTATGTTATGTGGTTTGCGGAATATTGCAGAACCACGGATACTTCCTTTGCGAGAGTGGTATTGTGGAATACCATCGCAGTGTTTGGTCAGGATATTCAGGATCACTTCCCGGATACAACGGTGGGACAGATCCTGGTATTGGTGTTGATGCTATTTTCAATGTTCGGGATATCGGCAATTACAGGTTATATTTCATCCGCCTTCGTCGAACATAAAATGAATCCAAAGAGAGGAATCAAAAAAGTGCAGGACTTGAAAAATCATATTGTTATCTGCGGTATCAAAGACAATATAAAACAGCTGATATTGGATATTTTGAGAAAGAACAAGACACATTCTTTGTCCGACATCGTGCTTATCAATAATGTGGATGAGGTCAGAATGCAGAGTCTGCTGGATGATCCGGAATTGAAAGGCATTCATTATATTCGCGGAGATTTTACCGAAGAACAGACCCTTCACAATGGTAATATCCGTCAGGCATCCAGAGCGTTGATCCTGGGTGAGAATGAAGAAGGATTAGAGAATGAGTTGGTGGACTCCCGCGTATTTGTGGCAGCCCTCATGGTAAAGGAGCAGAATCCGAGATGTCATATCTGTTCCGAGGTAAGAACCAGAAGATATCGCAACTATCTGGAAGCACAGCGCTGCGGTGAAGTGATCTATGCGGAGGAGTTTGCAAGCTACATTCTGTCCACATCTACCAATTATACGGGAATGAGCAAGGTCATGAGCGCGTTGATCGATAACGGTGACGGCGTGAGCATTCAGATAGAGCCTGTTCAGGAGAAATGGTTTGGGAAGACTTTTGAAGAGGCAAGAGTGTACTTTAAGACCAACGACGGCACCATGCTGCTGGGTGTTCTGGAAAACATGGGTGCGGAGAAGGAACTGAAGCATTCGATCCTTGCAGACGCGCAGAAGAGTGCCAGTTACGGAGAGATCGTTTCTCACCTGAAGGGTGTGAAGGAACTGGAGATGAATCTGCCCAGATTAAATCCCGCAGATGATTTTGTGCTGGGGAAGAACATGGGATTCATTGTACTCGGTCAGGAGGAACAGTAATGGGTGAACAAAGATCTGTTTTACGCAACCTGAAAGCCTTCTCGATCTTCCGGAATCTTTCGGAAGAGGATCTTTTGGAATTATCCAAGAGAATGCATGAAGAGCATTTTGGGGCAGGAAAATATATCATCAAAGAGGGGACGGAAGGGAATACCATGTACCTCCTGGTGAATGGGGTGGTGGATATTATGAAGACCACCGTCTACGGAGATCAGTATGTGACCGCCAGCGTTTCCGCCAAAGATGAAGGCGTTTTTGGTGAAATGGCATTGATCGATCAGGGGCGTCGTTCCGCTTCCGTATTGACAAAGACAGATTGTGATACCTTGTGGATCAGCAAGGAAGATTTTCAGTCTTTCTGTCGGCTCTATCCCACAGCGGGATGTGAACTGCTGTTTATTACTTCTTCTAATCTTGTTAGGAAACTGAGAAAAGAGAATGAAAACCTGCGGCTTGTATATGAAGCGCTGATCGAGGAAATTGAATCCTGCTAACATAGTAATTACTCATATTATCTAAAGATGAGAGGGGAAACTGAAATGTCATTCCGAGTTGATGAACTCCTTTTGATTGAAAATATAACTTATATTTCTGATAAGGCTCCTTTGGTCAGTGTTCTGTCGGCTGAGGGAAAAACGGTCAGAGAATATATCGATTCCATAGATATGGATGCCCTTGTGGATGAAGTGGATTATACTTCTTTTTACAATGGATTCGACTGGAAAAACACACTGACTGCCATTAAGAGAAACGATGCCATTATGGATTCCAGAATAGTGGATGCACATATCGATCAGGCATATGGCGGCGGTGGCGGATTGGCAGCAGTCTTTATCAACGATGCGTACAATGAGGCGGTGGTTGCCTTTCGTGGAACAGCCACCATGGAATGGGCGGATGATATGGAAGGAGCTGCCGTTACGGACACCCTGCAGCAGATCAATGCGCTGGAATATTTCCGAACAGTGGTGCGTCGTCACGATTTGACCAGATATACCATCACCGTTACAGGTCACTCCAAGGGCGGTAATAAGGCGAAGTATATCACTATATTGGATGATACCCCGAATCGCTGTGTTTCCTTTGACGGACAGGGATTCTCCGATAAGTTCATGAATCATTATCGGGAGCGCATTATCAAGAGACAGGATGTGATCGAGAATCATAATGTGGATTATGACTACGTTAATATCCTGATGAACGATATCGGAAGAGCTACCTATTATTTCGGCTACGACTACGGCAGAGGAGGATTTGCGGAAGCGCATGCTCCCAACACCTACTTCAACTTTACGGCATTGGGTGAGTACAATATGAGACCCAACCCTGCAGGTCAGAGTACGGAAATGCAGTTGCTGGATCAGTTCCTGAACAGTATGCTTCGTTCCATGCCCAACGACAAGGAATTGGGTGAGGCTGCAGAACTGGTAGGTAAGATCACGCAGACAGCCTTCGCGAAGCAGGCGGATGTGATCAACAGCATTTTTGATCTTGTGGCAGATCCCAGATACAGCGATAATGTAGCCTTTATGATCGCTTTCTTTATCAAATACGAGAGACTTCATCCCGGATTTCTCAGTACTATTGCCGGTATTATGAGCCATTTCGGCATGGATGGTGTGTTGAAGTATATTGAGACCATTCAAAGTGTTCTGGAATGGAAGAGCCTGGATCTGGTCATCGGATTTACGGATTTTGTCGTTGGGCATATTCCGGCTCCCTTACTTAAGAAACTGCAGAAATATCTGTACAATAAGCTGGGTGTCAGCCTGGAAAAGGAAGAACTCAGATCCGTACTTTCCGTGGTTTCCATGACGAACGATGCATTGAAAAATATGTCTATCACGGATGACGGAGCGGATATCGTCATCAGCGATGAAGAGGATGTTGCTGAAGAAATGTTTGAATTGCCGGCGCAGATGGATATTCTGGTGTTGGCAGGCGGTATTTCCCTGGAAAGAAATATCTCCCTTTTGACAGGCCATCGTGTTGCGGAGACACTTAGAAAAAAAGGTCATCGCGTGATCATTCTGGATACCTATCTTGGATACGGATCCCTGAATAATGACCTGACCAATGCATTTGAGCATCCCGAAGAAGTGAGCCTTCAGAAGGTCGTGGAAGCAGATGTGGTTCCCGATCTCTGGGCGGTAAAGAAGCGTCGTCGTACCAGCGACTCATCTTTGATCGGACCCAATGTCATCAAATTCTCCCGTATGGCGGATCTGATCTTTATTGCACTTCCCGGATCAGGAAATGAGACCGGAAAGATCCAGGGACTCTTTGATCTATATGGTCTGGACTATACCGGTTCGTCCGCGTTGGCATGTTCTATGGCGATGAATAAATCCTCCGCTAAGCAGATCTTTCTGGCAAACGGTGTTGTGACGCCGAAATGGCGTACCATCAGAAAGCACGATGCGGAAGCGCATACGCTGCCCGCAGGACTTAACTATCCCGTGGTCGTAAAACCCAACAGCGGCGGAGCTTCCATTGGTGTTACCGTCGTTAATGATGATAATACCTACGCAAAAGCATTGAATGAAGCCTTTGTATGGGAAAGTGAGATCATTGTAGAAGAGTATATCTCCGGCAGAGAGTTTTCCGTATCCATCATCGGAAATGAAGTTTATCCCGTGCTGGAAGTAAATGGTAAAGACGGTATTTTTGATGCAAAGCATACCTTGCGACAGAATTCCGGAGATGCCTATTGTCCTGCAGATCTTGAGGAAGAGATCTTGAATCAGATCAAGACAGCTGCGAAAGAGGCAGCAGATTGTTTGGGAATCAACAGCTACAGCCGTGTCGACTTCCGTATGAGTACAAACGGTGATCTCTACTGCTTGGAGTGTGATGCATTGCCCGCCTTGACAGAGAGCGGCCGTTTTGCCCGCTCCGTGCTTGCCGGCGGCGTAGGCTTTGATGAGATGTGTGAGAAGATCATTGAAGAATCTCTCAGAGGAAAATATGCGTAATGGTAAAGAGTAATGCAAAGATCGTAACAAAAGAATATATTCGCAATTTCTTTTGCCTGGGAAATGACGAGAGTTCCGATGCCGAGCTGGAAACGATCTATGCGAGACTGGAGCGGATTTCCTTCGAGAACGGAGAGAATATCTGTGTCATCGATGACGATCCGGACGGAATGTACTTCCTGGAATCCGGAACAGTAGTGGTTCTGAACCGCGAGGAAGAGCAAGTCAACCTGATGTATGAAGGACAATACTTTGGCGAGTATGCGGTATTGTCACACACCAAAAGACTCAGTACGGTTCAAGCCGCAGGGCGCTGCACCGTCTATAAATTGAGTGAATGGGACATGCAGGACATTCTGGCGCAGCATCCGGGGATCTATGGCGAGTTTATGAAGCGCGTGTATGCACAGCTTACGAAGAAGCATACAAAGATCCTGGAAGTTACCAGAATGCGCAGACGTAATATCGCAGATAAGAGAAATCAGAAACCAATGCCGCTTGGACAGATGTGTTTGTGTTATGGCATCACTACAGCGATCATTGTTCTGCTTGGAGTTTTCAGTGCATGTTTTCCGAAGGTGCCTATGTTTTTTGCGCCGCTGATCCTAATGTTGGGTTATGCACTGATCACAAGGCGTATTGTGGAAGCAATGTTAGTGGGCAGCTTGTCAGCGTCTGTGATCCTGTATCGTGGTGCTTTTCTCACAGGTTTTGCGGATGACCTGTTTACAACAGTGGGAAATCCGGATAGCGTGGGGACTGCCATCGATATGTCATTGATGGGATGCGTTGTCGCTTTGACGCTTGCATCCGGCTCTGTCACTTCCTTCCGCAAGCATATGCAAAAACGTGTGAAGACCCGCAGAGGTGCCAAATTAGCTACATTGGGTATTATGATGACCTCTGCAATTGATGAGGACTTATGTACTTACTGTGCGGCAGAAAGTGCTTTTGAGACTGTAGATGAACAGAAGATCCCCCATGAAGAGATGGCACTGATCTATGGTCTGGCGCCTACCGTTCTTTGCAGTTTTGTTCCCTTTTCCATGTGGGGCATCTGGGTAATGGGTACTTTTAACCCCATCGCAGACGGCAATAGTTTCATGCTTTATGTGAGATCTATCCCGTACAACTTCTTTTCGATCCTGACCCTGCTTGCTCTGATCCTGTTCTGCTTCGGAGGACTTCCGCTGACAAAACAGTTGAAAGAGGCCCGGAAAAGAGTAAAGGAAGGAGGCAATCTCTGGCCGAAGGGGTCGGAAGCATATCTGAACCAGGATAGAACCGCTACCTGGGGACATGCTTACAATCTGATCCTTCCGATCCTTGTGATGATCATTGCCACTTGCCTTGTCAGAACGATCAGTGGAGGAACATTTGAGGCTGATACCAACGTCGGATTGATGGTTACCCTGATCTTCATGTTTTTCCTGTATTGTGGGCAGAGGATCATTTCTCCCGATAATTTCATCCGAAAAGCAACGGATGGCTTTCGTAGAGCAACATGATTCTGTTATTGCAATGATAGAGCCCATTGCCGGAATGATCCCTGCATTCCTGTTTTTGGTATGTATGCTGGTTACGGTGACGCTTGGAACATCCTGGGGAATGTTTGCCATGGCCTTTCCCATCGCGGCACAGCTTGCTTCCTTAGGAATCGTCAGCCTGCCCCTTTGCTTCGGGGCTATCTGTGCGGCGGGAATTGCAGGAGAGCAGAATTGCATGATGACGGGAATCGAGATATTCGTAGGCGAGAACAGCGGCTGTAATCCGAAGGATGCATTGAGAGTCCGCATGCCTTACAGCCTGGCTATCACCGGGATCTGTTTTGTATTATATGCCATTGCAGGATTTGTATTATAAGTATAAAAAGTTAAAATGGATCAGAAAAGCCGGCTTGTATCACTGCAAGCCGGTATTTTTATGCCAAAACCGGCAGAAAAATGTAAAAAGTCCCCATTTTTGGGGATGTAACTACAGGAATTCCTATGATATAATAAGATTGGTGTGTTGTGTTTACTAACATACTTTGTTGATAAGAATAGGTTAAATTTTCACATATTCAGGAGGGAAAAATGGTCAACTCCAAATCATTGAGAAGAAAAATAGCATTGTTCATCGTGCTTGCACTGACAATGACAGCCTGCGGAAAGAACCCCGAGCAGAGCGAAGAACCCAGCAAGGAATCCACTGTAGTGAAGTCTGAAGAGAAGTCCGAAGAAGTGGAGACACAGGAGCAGGTGGAAGAGGCACAGGCAATGTCCGAAAGCGTCATGGACGTAATGTGCGGTGCAAGCGGTATCGTGGCAAGAGCTGACGGCTCCCTGCTTGTAACGGACATCTACAATAAAGTGATCTGGCAGGTGCAAGTTCACAATGGAATCAGTACAGTCTATGCCGGCGGTGAGACCGTGGCTGATCTGTATGGTGAGCCTGTAGGCGGATATAACGATGATATTTTGGAAGAGAGTTATTTTAAGGAGCCCTGGGCGATCTCTCCGTTCCTGGACGGATACGCAGTATCCGATGCCAAGAACAATGTAGTTCGTTATGTATCGAAGGAAAATGTGCAGACGGTAAACGGAAGCACCAAAGAGAAGATCGCAATCAGCAACCTGGGTGTACGATTTGAGAATCCTACCGGACTTGCTACCGACGAGGACGGAAATCTGTATATTTCCGATACTTTGTGCGGCGCAATTCGTAAGATCGACGAAAAGGGTAATCTGGTTACCGTAGCGGATGAACTGGAAGAACCCATGGGACTCTGCTGGAAGAATGGTGTACTGTATATTGCAGAAGCAGGACTGAATCGAATCGTGAAGCTTGAGGCAGGAAAAGTGACCGTGGTAGCCGGAGGAGAAGAGGCCGGCTTTGAAGACGGCGAAGGTACTGCAGCTTTGTTCGACGGCCCTCAGGGCGTGGCAGTTTCCGATGACGGCGTGATCTATGTGGCTGATACAGGAAACAGTGCTGTTCGTGAGATCAGAGACGGAGTAGTCAGCACACTTTTATCAAGAGACAGAACCTCTTCTTTGGAGATGTGCCCGATCTCTCCCGTAGGTATGTTAGTCAGCGGAAATGACCTGTATATTTGTGATAGTTTTGCCAGAAAGGTGATTCGTATAGGTAGATGAGGAAACGATTAAAGGATTGTCTGATCGCAGCAGCCGTAGCACTTGTCCTCACGATCCCGATGGCTTTGGGAGCGTTGTACCGACCGGATCTGGCGGCTTCCGATGCTCTATATCAGACCAGGGAAGCCCAGGACGGCAATGTTGTGATCGTAGGTATCGATGAGAGAGCATTTGAAGAACTTGGCCCTATCAGCGACTGGGGACGAGATCTCTATGCTGTGGCCATCGAAAGCCTGAATGAGAGTGAAGATTGTCGACCTGCAGCCATTGCACTGGATGTTATCTTCGGCGGTGAGACAGAGGAAGAATTAGACGAGTATCTGGCAGAAGCAGCCGGAGAGTACGGAAATGTGATCACTGCCTGCGCCGGTTATATCGGAACAGAATTGCTGGAGCAGGGTGAAAATGAATATAGTTTGAATACCTTTGCCTGGACAGATTGTGAGACCGCTTATGATCTGCTCAGAGAACAGTCCATTCCGGCACATATCAATGTCATGCTGGATACGGACGGATTCCTGCGCCACCATCTTTTGAAGATCACCTTGTCAGATGGAACAGAGATCCCCTCTATCGCTCTGGCGGCAGCGAATCTGTATCGGGAGTATCACGGACAGGAGGCAATTACCCTTCCTCCCACTGATGCAAGAGGATTCTGGTATCTTCCTTACATCGGTATTCCGGGGGATTATGACGGGTATATCTCCCTTGCGGATGTGATAACCGGCGAGATCCCTGCAGAGGAGTTCGCGGGAAAGATCGTATATATCGGTCCTTACGCATTAGGTTTGCAGGATGAATATTTTACTTCCATCGATCACGGACAGAAAATGTTCGGAGTGGAAATACATGCAAATGCCACAGATGCTCTGTTAAAAGGGGAGTTTAAGAAAGAAATCACAAAAACCGTTCAGGTGATCCTTCTTTTCCTGATCTCCTTCCTGGCATTTCTTGGATTCTGGCGCAGACGTGTGCGTACCGCAGTGCCCTTATGGATCGGCCTTACCGGCGGCTGGGTACTACTTGCCAAGGCAGCTTATGCAGCAGGCTTTGTACTGCATGTATTATGGATTCCCGTGAGCGTGACCATTCTGTTTGTTGCCTGCATCGCCATCAACTATATCCAGGAAGCAAGAGAGAGACATAAGGTAACGAATACCTTCAAACGTTATGTAGACCCTTCCGTTATTCAGGAATTATTAAAGCAGGGTTCGGATTCCATCAATTTGGGCGGACAGCTTTGCGATATAGCGGTTCTTTTCGTTGATATTCGCGGATTTACGACTATGAGTGAGGTGCTTCCCGCATCCGAAGTAGTTAAGATCCTGAATCAGTATTTGACGTTGACAACAAAGTGTGTTATGGACAACCATGGCACTTTGGATAAATTTGTGGGTGACTGTACCATGGCCATCTGGAATGCACCTTTGGAGCAGGAAGATTATGTTATGAATGCCTGCAAGGCTGCTATGGCGATGGTGGAGGGCTCAAAACCTTTGGCAGAAAAACTGCAAAAGGAATTTGGCAGAACCGTATCCTTCGGTGTAGGTGTCAATGTGGGACCGGCGGTAGTCGGTAATATCGGCGCACCTATGAGAATGGATTACACGGCGATCGGTGATACGGTCAATACAGCCGCACGACTGGAGGCAAACGCGCCTGCAGGCACTGTTTACATTTCCAGAGCGGTTGCAGATGTATTGGGAGACCGGATCCGCACCACGTCCCTCGGCGATTCCATCAAGCTGAAGGGCAAGGCGGAAGGTTTTGAAGTTTTGAAATTGGAAGAGATCATTCAGTAGATTCCACGAGTATGGAGGAGAATGTAATGCAAAATAGGAAAAAGCGATTTTGCGGAAGAATACTTGCTTTTGTTTTGGCTTTCATCCTTTGTTTTTCCGGGATGTCAGAGAAGGCATTTGCTGCCGGAAATAAGACGAATAACAAGACAGAAGAGAAGTCTATCGAATCTGAGACTGCCAACACGGTGAAACTCAGCAAGACGGAAGGTACGGTAGAGGTTACCAAATCTTCCGGTAAGAGCGTGAAGATCACTAAGAATATGCGTCTCTTTGATGGATATCATGTTGCTACGGAGGAGAAGTCCTATGCGTGGCAGGAATTGGATAAGTCAAAGCTTATCAAGGAAGATGCCATCAGTGAGGTAGAGATCAGAAAGAGCGGCAAGTTACTGGAGATCCTGTTGAACTCCGGCAGCATGTTCTTTAATGTTACCGAAAAACTGGAAGATGATGAGACGATGAATATCTGCACATCATCCATGATAGCCGGTATCAGAGGAACCTGCGGATGGGTCAGCGTTATCGACTCCATGACCACCAGGATCTATCTGTTGGAAGGTAAACTGGAATGTATCGTGGTAGATCCGATCACCGGACAGGCGAAGAAGACTTTCTTAAATGCCGGTGAATGGGCGGATTTCTGCATTTACGATAAATATCAGAAGGGCGATAAGTGCGACATCATCCGTGACCGTTTTGTCAGGGAAGAGGTACCCGGTTTTGTTCTTGTAGAGCTGGTCGGCGATCAGAAGCGTTGTCAGGAGATCTTCGAGGCTTCAGGCATCGATCTGCGTGACGTGACAGAGAAAGAAGCAGGCGAGAAACTGGCGCAGGATGAGGAGAAGATCTCCGAAAAAATGCGCGCATTGGAGCTTGAGATCGCAAAACTGGAAAACAATATCTCCAAGGATCCTGTATGGGCAGAAAATTCCGCAGCTCCTCAGAGAAAACCTGCTCCTGCACCTACAGCAGCTCCCGGAGCTACTCCTGAACCTGCTGCACCTGCAGCACCCGCAGCGCCTGCAATATTGGGAACACCGGTGAGTGTCGACACAACACCTGCACAGCTGCAGGATATGCTGGACGATGGTGACAGCGTCACAGTGCAGCCTGATGCGAAAAGTAATATTTACAGAATCGATTCCGACCTGCACATTCCTGCGGGTACTACTTTGACTGTTGATGCAGGAATGACCCTGGTCGTAAGTCCCGGTGTTACAGTCACCGTAGACGGTACCTTGGTTGCCAAGGGCGATGTTGAAAATAACGGAAACATCATCATTAACAGTGGCGAATCCATGCATGTCACCGGTTCATTGATCAATAACGGAAGCATTGTTGCACAGTCTGTCGGACTGATCGATGCAGCTAAGGGTATCGATAACTACGGAACGATCACCATCAGTGGTGCATCTACCATGTTCGCTGCTGTATCAGAGGGTACAGTCAGACAGAAGAGCAACACAGCCTCTATTGTTGTTTCCGGCGGTGATCTGACCAACAAGAGCACCGGTGCCGCTTTGGCATTGGAAGAGGCAAGCCAGATCGGAAATGTTACCTTTACCAGCGATACTTTGCTGCAGGCTTTGTCAGACAATGTACTTACAGTTGGCGGACAGAAGCTTAGCGTTGACAGCTATACCGTAACATATGATCCTGAAAGCCAATATTATCAGTTTAGAATTGATGTTAAGACAGTGACCTTTGTGGGTGGTACAGGCAGTACGACCAAGGAAGTAAAGGTCATCAATGGATTCCCTGTAGGCAGTGCACTTCCCGCTTTGAGCCGTGTCGGATATGAGCTGACAGGCTTCAATACCGCTGCAGACGGTACAGGAACAGCCTTTACCGCTGCTACTGTAGTGACTGCGGATACTACTGTTTACGCACAGTGGAAGAGCAACAATGGACAACATACCGTAACTTTGAATACAAACGGTGGTGTGATCAACGGCGGAAACGTATTGACAGTTGATCATAATGATACCATCACACTTCCTGCGGTAGTACCTCCCGACGGCTATGCTTTCTATGGATGGTACACAGCACCCGACAGTTCCGGTTCTCCTGTAAAGGAAAATGAACCTGTTACTGCCAATGAGACCTACTATGCACGTTTTGTGAACGATAACGGAACCATTACGATCCAGATGATCGAGGATCCTGCTTCTGAGCTTGAACCCGAGACACAGGCAATTCTGCCCGGCAGCAAGCTGGCAAGACCTGCGGATCCTACCAGGGTTGGATATACCTTCGATGGCTGGTATATGGATGAGGACTGCGAGACCGAAGTTGACTTCGATGCCCCTGTTTATACCGAGATCAGTATCTATGCAAAGTGGAACATCAATACCTATACCGTAAGCTTTGATACCACAGGCGGCGATGAGGTAGGAAATATCTACGTTGATTACGGCAATAGTACCGATACTTTGCCTATCGAAGTAAACAAGACAGGATATACTTTTGCGGGCTGGTATACGGATGCAGCTTGTACGAAACCTTATGATGAGGAAGCTCCCGTAACCGGTGATCTGCAGTTGTTCGCAAAGTGGAATATCAATACCTACACCGTAAGCTTTGACACAGGGGAAGGCAGTGCGGTAGAGCCTCAGAATATTATCTATCAGAATAAAGCAACCAGACCCGGAGCTGCTCCTACCAGAACCGGTTATGATTTCGCCGGATGGTATACGGACGCAACTTACAAGACTGCTTACGACTTTGCAGGAATGGTGATCACAGATGACACCACCATCTATGCGAAGTGGAGCACTAAGTCCTATACAGTAAGCTTTGATACCGGAGATGGCAGCAAGGTAGACTCCCAGACTGTTGCATATATGGACTATGCTAGCAAGCCCATGGTAGATCCTACCAAAACAGGTCATGATTTTGCCGGATGGTATGTGGACGAATTGCTTGAAACGGGATATGACTTCGCAGATATGGCGATCATGGGAGATACCACGATCTATGCAAAGTGGACCCTGCACTCCTATACGGTAAGTTTTGATACGGTAGGCGGCAGCACTGTAGATGATCAGTTAGTCGAGTATGGCAGTACGATCACAGCGATCTCATCCCTGCCTGTGAAGACTGGTTATACACTGGCCGGTTGGTATAAGGATGCTACTTATAGGGAGCAGTTCGATGCAACCACGCCGATCACAGCAGATATTACAGTTTACGCAAAGTGGAACATCAATACCTATACCGTAAGCTTTGAGACCGGAGAGGAAGTCAGCTCCGTAGCAGCACAGACCATTGAGTACCAGAAGAATGCCACCAAGCCCACTGATCCTACCAGAACCGGCTATGACTTCGTGGGATGGTATACAAGCGATACTTACACTACAGAATTTAACTTTACCGGTACAGCGATCACCGCGGATACCACAGTCTATGCAAAGTGGAACATTCATTCCTATACAGTAAGTTTTGATACAAGCGGAGGCAGCACAGTCGCACCTCAGACCGTTGAGTATCAGAAGAATGCCACCAAGCCTGCAACAGATCCTACCAGAACCGGTTATGATTTCGCCGGATGGTATGTAGACGAAGTGTTTGAAACGGAGTATGACTTTGACTACATAGAGATCTCAGAGGATACCACGATCTATGCAAAGTGGAATATTAAAACATTCACTGTGACATTTGATGCAAATGGCGGTAAGCTTGGCACATTAGATACTGTAACAACAGATGTAGATTATGATACAGCAGCCACATTGCCTGCAACCGATCCCGTTCGCGCCGGCTATGATTTCACAGGCTGGTATACGGACGATGAATTGTTGAATCTGTATACTAACTTTGGCATTACGGAAAATAAGACCCTGTACGCCGGTTGGACGATCAAGCACTTCACAGTCACTTATGAACTGGGAGTGGAAGGCGCTACCAATCCTACGGAAAGTGTTGAGTTCAATAAAACCGCAACCAAACCTGCTACAGATCCTACCAGAACCGGGTATGATTTTGTGAACTGGTGCGCAGACAGCGATCTGGTAGATGAATTTGACTTCACCACAGCCATCACTGCAGATACTACCATCTATGCAAAATGGGAAGTCAAGATGCTGAATGTAACATGGATGCAGGAAGAAGCTGAAGAAGATCCTATGGTCTTCAGCGTGGAATACGGTGAGACAATAGATCCGCTGGTCGATGTATATAAGGATGGTTTTGTACTGGATTACTGGAGAAATGGCACAGCAGAGTACGACTTTAGTACACCTGTAACTACGGATCTGGTGCTGTACGCTGTTTGGGGCTACGATCTGGATCCCTTCGTAGTATCCGGCGGTACCTACATGACAGACTATGAATTAGAGTACACCGACAGTGTGACACTGCGAGTTTTGACAAATGAGCCTTTGACCATATGGAATTTGGATCCGGAAACTTCGACAGAAGCCTCCATTGAGGTGGTAGGACCTACTGCAAATATCACCTTCAAGGGTATCAATATTGCGAATCCCGCAGGTGTCGCTGTGGGTATGAGCAGTTCGAGTACTGCAGTAGGTACGATAACCCTTGCATTTGAGGGAGATAGAAATAAACTGGCAGGTACAGTGGCTATTAAGGATACCGGCGCAGGTAAGCTTGTGATTACCGGTACCGGCTCTCTGGAGGCCACCGCAAGCTCGTATGCGATCCAGACACAGGGAGATCTTGAGATCACCGGTGGTGAGATCAAAGCAACCATGACGACTCCCAATCCGGTATTCAGTGTAGCTAAGAACATAACCGTTTCGGGAAGCGCTACAAAGATCACCTATAGTGGCGGAACCTTAGGTCTTGATGCCGGCAATCGTATTACCATTACGGATGCCACCATTCAGGGAAGCGGAACCTCTTATGGAATTTACGCAGGCGGAGACCTGGTTAGCCTGACTAACGTAACAGCGCACCTGGATTGTTATGGAGGTATTGAATCTAACGGTAAAGTAGTCATAACAGGCTCCGAAATGCATTTTGCAGATGATGCGTCAAAGGTGGCTGAAGACAGAAGGGGCGATATCGGTGTCAGAGCGGCAGATGACATTACCGTTACAGGCAGTACAATTTACATAGGTGCTGAGACCAGATATACAAGTTTTGGATCCTCTTTGCTCAACTATGGTTTTTACGGATATGACCCTAAGTATCAGGAGCATAACATTGTGATTGAGGATAGTTCGGTAGTCGGCTATACTTATACGAATGTTTTCTGCGGAAATGGCGATTTTAATCTTCGAGTGAAAAATAGCACGATAACCGCTTCTGCATATGATGTAGCGGTTAATGTCCGAAATCTCTATGTAGATGGTGACAGTACAGTAATGAATCTGACTACGAGTGATGCCAGTGCTTATCCGTCAAATCCCCTTAACGCTAGCCAAAGCATTGAGATCTCCGGCGGTACAGTCAACGTAGTTACTTACGGCGGCAAGGGAGTAAATATTTCCAGCAATCTGACCATGAATGGCGGCGTGTTCAACATCGATTGCTCTCGGACAAAGAACAGCTATTGTACCGGACTTTATGCCGGCAATACGATTACGGTGAACGGCGGTAAGCTATCCGTTAATGGTGCAACCTCTTTCGCAATCAATCCCAGCGGAAGCCTTGTTATGAATGGTGGTGAGATATATGCACACAATAAGAAGGATACCACCATATATTGCGGCAATAGTGCTACCGTATCAGGTGGTAAGATGACTATTGTATGTGACAGCATTGACGCCGCTTACCCGGGAACTACTTTTTCTGCTTGGAAGGGCGTTACGGTCAACGGCGGTATTATCGACGTAAAGGCACCTGCAGGTGCAACATTCTTTGATCTAGATATGAATCGCGTACCTAATCCCGGTTCTATCATTTATCTGAACGGTGTCGGTACTGTGCTTGGCACAGTAACTCTGACGGAGAATCATACGATTCCCGAAGGTGCAACTTTGACGGTACCTGATGGTGCGACTCTGAATAAGAACGGCTTTGCAGTAGGTCCTGAGGACAGACTGGTTATCGAGGATGGCGGAATCGTCAATGACTGATAAGCAAGGTCAATAGAAATTCAAAAACAAAACGCTGAAACCTTACTTTTTGTTTGCGTCTCAGCGTTTTTGCTAAACTTGTGAAGGTATATGTTATGAGTGCTTTTTATATCATTCCGAATCTAAGTGAAATGAATGAGATCGAAGAACTGAGAAAGAAATATGGACTTCATTATGAAGTTAATGAGTTTTATCGTCCTTCGGTTTTAGATGATAAGCAGGAACAGCTGCGGATCATCAATGAATACAGTAAATATTGCGATAATTTTGCGGCAGATACCATACATGGAGCGTTTCTTGACGTGACGGTACACAGTTCTGATTCGCTGATCCGGGAAGTATCCGAGAAACGAATCGTTCAATCCATGGAGATCGCCAAAGAGAT
>JAKSRX010000045.1 GCA_024403365.1 Acetatifactor sp.
ATGCAAGCATTCCAGGGCGTATGTTTTTGTTCTTGATGTGCCTCGTTGTTTCGCGTAGATTATCTCTTGGAGAACTGAGGTGCACGACGAGCTGCCTTCAAGCCGTACTTCTTTCTTTCCTTCATACGAGGGTCTCTGGTCAGGAAGCCAGCCTTCTTCAGAACAGGTCTGTAGTCAGCATCTACCTGAAGCAGTGCTCTTGCGATACCGTGTCTGATAGCACCAGCCTGGCCGGTGTATCCGCCACCCTTAACGTTTACAAGAACATCGAACTTGTCAGCGGTCTCAGTTGCAGTGAGGGGCTGACGAACGATAACCTTCAGAGTCTCAAGTCCGAAGTACTCGTCCATGGATCTCTTATTGATAACAACATCGCCCTTACCGGGTACCAGATATACTCTAGCGATGGATTTCTTTCTTCTACCTGTGCCGTAATACTTTTCTGTCTTAGCCATTGTCTATTATCCTCCTATCCCTTAGAATGTAAGCACTTCAGGCTTCTGTGCTGCATGATCGTGCTCAGGACCAGCATATACATGGAGCTTGGTGTACATCTGTCTTCCAAGAGGTCCCTTGGGAAGCATACCTCTTACAGCATTCTCAATAACGTCTACGGGCTTCTTAGCGAGCATCTCTCTCAGAGTGGTCTCCTTCATGCCTCCAACGTAGTCAGAGTGCTGATAGTAAACCTTCTGATCCAGCTTCTTACCGGTAACCTTGATCTTCTCAGCGTTGATAACGATCACATAATCTCCGGTATCGATGTGAGGAGTGAAGATAGCCTTATTCTTTCCTCTCAGAACCTTAGCAACCTCAGAAGCGAGGCGACCAAGTGTCATATTAGTAGCATCAACTACATACCACTTTCTCTCGATGGTAGCAGGGCTTGCCATAAATGTTTTCATGATTTTCCCTCCGTATAGATTCACGATAAAATGTTGTACCGAACCAGTTTCAGCAGCTTCGGATTTCTGTTCTGTCTCTGATCAGAACCACAGATGTCCGGCCATGGATCTCATCTCCCCAGAACTACATGTTTTCTATCTGTCAGCGCTTGGCCGGGGCTTTGGCTTCTGCGCATAGAAACACTGTCACACAGTCATAAATTATATTATAGGTTTCTATGACTGTCAAGCAGATTTTTATAAGTATTCGTATTTCATCAGGGTCAGTCCCAGAGCAGGTGCTGTAGGTCCTGCTGCCGCTCTGTCCAGGCTGTCCAAAACCTGCTGCATGGACTCCGGAGAACGCTTTCCCTGGCCTACTTCCATCAATGTTCCGGCAATGATCCGAACCATATTGTAGAGGAATCCGTTGCCGCAGACTCTGATCACCAGGTCACTGCCCTGTTCCTCGATCTCCAATGAAAGGATGGTACGCACCGTACTCTCCACCTGGGCTCCTGTCTGGCAGAAGCTCTTGAAGTCATGCTCTCCCACAAGATAGGCCGCTGCTTTTCGCATCATGGCAACATCCAGCGGGCGATAGGTATGATAGGAATACAGTCGTTTCACCGGCATAGCGAACTCGCCGCGGTAGATCCTGTATTCATAGGTCTTTCTGCTGTCGCAATGTCTGGGATGCCAGTCGCTGTCCACTTCCTCAGACTTCTGGATGCGGATATCCTCCGGAAGCCTCTGATTCAGGGCGTAGGAGATCTTTTCCGCAGGCATGCGTGCCGTAGTATCAAAGACCGCCACATTGCCAAGTGCATGCACTCCCGAGTCTGTTCTGCTGGCACCGATGACCTCGATCTTTTCACCCAGCAGATCCGTCAGGCAACGATTTAACTCTGATTCAATTGTGATCCCGTTGTTCTGGACCTGCCAGCCGTGATAGTTGGTTCCGTCATAGGCCACTATCAGGCGCACACGCTTGTTTTCCATACATCTATATCCTTAAAAGTGAAGTCTGCCGATCACCACTGCTGCCACAAAATAGACAAGCAGGCAGACATATGCTAAATGATCTCTCTTCTGATAGATCAATGGCTTCATCTTGGTTCTGCCGTCACCGCCTCTGTAACAGCGGGCTTCCATAGCCATTGCCAGGTCGTTGGCACGGCGGAAAGCAGAGATGAACAAGGGTACCAAAAGCGGCACCATAGCCTTTGCTCTCTTTAACAGATTGCCGGATTCGAAATCCGCTCCTCTTGCGATCTGGGCCTTCATGATCTTGTCTGTTTCCTCTAAGAGGATCGGGATAAATCGAAGGGCGATCGACATCATCATGGCGATCTCATGCACCGGCACATGCAGTTTTTTCAGCGGACGCATGCTTTTCTCCATGGCATCCGTCAGGTTGTTGGGCGTGGTGGTAAGTGTCATAATGGAAGAACCTATGATCAGCATGGACAGTCTGATGGTGGTGGTGATAGCGGTGTTCAATCCCTCCTTGGTGATGGTCAGTTTACCGAGGGATACCAGCGCCTCACCGGGCGTCAGAAACAGGCTGAACAGTACTGTAATGATCACCAGGAAAACAATTGCCTTCATACCCTTTACCATGAACTTAAAGGGCACTCTGGACAGTTTGATCACTCCTGCCAGGAACAGCGCTGCCACCAGATATCCCCAATAGTTCTTGAAAAAGAACAGGGATACGATGAAGATCAGCGTTCCTGCCAGTTTCACTCTGGCGTCCAGTCTGTGGATCACAGATTCTGTCTGATAATATTGTCCTAAAGTAATATCTCTAAGCATAAATCTCCATATCAGGCCTTCAGGCAGCGTAGGATCGCCTTAGCAGCCTCTTCTACGGTAGTTGCATCTTCGCCTACCTCAAATCCCCTTTTGCGCAATTCCTGCATCACATAGGTCACCTGAGGGGCTGCCAGCCCTACCTCTTCCAATTCCTTCACATGTGCAAACACCGACTTGGGTACATCGTCGAACATCACCTTGCCGGCATTCATCACGATAATTCGATCTACATATTCCGCAACATCATCCATGCTGTGGGACACGAGCAGGATCGTCAGCCCTGTCTCGGTCTGCAGTGTCTTGATCTGCTGCAGGATCTCGTCTCTGCCCTTGGGATCCAAACCTGCGGTAGGCTCATCCAGGATCAGGACATCCGGCTGCATAGCGAGAACGCCTGCGATGGCTACCCTTCTCTTCTGTCCGCCGGACAATTCAAAGGGAGACTGATAATACATTGTTTCCGGAATACCCACCTTCTGAAGGGCATCCTTGGCACGTTCCTCCACCTCTTCCTTGGAAAGTCCCAGGTTTTTCGGTCCGAAACATACATCCGAGAAAACATCGATCTCAAAAAGCTGATGCTCCGGATACTGGAAGACCAGTCCGACCTTGCTGCGTAATTTTCGCATCTCAAAGTCTTTGCCGTAAATACTCTCTCCGTTGTATCTGATATCACCGGAGGTAGCCTTCATCAGACCGTTTAAATGCTGCACCAGAGTGGATTTGCCGGAACCGGTGTGACCAATGATACCGATAAACTGTCCGTCCGGGATCATGAGATTCACATCATCCAATGCCTTCACAGCAAGAGGGGTGTCCTCTCCGTATATGAAATTCACATGTTCCAGCTCAATTGCCATTGGTGGATGATCCTTTCTTTACTCTCTCTAGGGCGTCTGCAAACTCTTCCGTGGTTAGAATACCATTGGGAAGCGGTACGCCCTGCTTCTGCAATTCATAAGCCAACAGGGTGACCTGCGGCACATCCAGGCGCAGTTCCTTCAGACGCTCCACCTGAGAAAAGATCTCTCTGGGCGTGCCCTGCATGGCAACTTTGCCGCCATCCATAACGAAGACATTGTCCGCATGGATGATCTCCTCCATATAGTGCGTGATCAGGATCACGGTCACTCCTTCTACGTCATTCAATGCACGCACGGCACGAATGACTTCCTTACGACCGTTGGGGTCCAGCATTGCCGTGGGCTCGTCCAGGACGATACATTTGGGATGCATCGCCAGCACGCCTGCAATGGAGACACGCTGCTTCTGTCCGCCGGACAGATTGTTGGGGGAATGTTTTCTATACTGATACATACCGACAGCACGGAGACTCTCCTCCACACGCTGCCAGATCTCTTCTGTAGGAATACCCATATTTTCGGGTCCGAAGCCTACATCTTCTTCTACTACCTGACCGATGATCTGGTTGTCCGGATTCTGGAAAACCATACCCGCTGTCTGACGGATCTCCCAGATCTTCTCATCCTCGGAAGTATCCATTCCATCCACCCAGACAGTTCCCTTGGACGGAGTCAGTATCGCATTGATATGTTTTGCAAGAGTGGATTTACCGGAGCCGTTATGACCGAGGATCGCGATAAACTGCCCCTGCTCGATATCCAGAGACACGTCATTTACGGCAGTGATGGTTCCTTCCACATTGCCCTCTTCGTCATGTCTGATATATTCAAATGTGACTTTCTCGGTCTTTAAAATACTCATGTTACTCCATTCCTATTGTTAACGATGTTCCCATTATAGTAAACAATGCAGGAAAATACAACAATTTACAAATCTTTTTACAGGTGGTACAGTTAGTTTGAACTCAAATGATCAGATGGAGGAGATTCCTATGTCGCAGGACCGATTCAAAACAAACATCACCGAACACCTTTTTCTCCCCGGAGAGAACTGTAACCGTTCTATGCTTTCCCGGCGAGAATTACTGGCTGATGGCTTCTATGCGGAGCCTTTATCCGGTGAATTGATTGACTATATGAAAGGGATCTCCATCCCCGTCGGCAAAGACGGCAGCCCCTCCACACCCTGTGTGGATCTGGCCGATCTGCGCTACCTTCACATTCTGCACATCGATTTTCAGGGCAATACCGCTTTCGGTGAATTGGTCTGCCACTACTCTGTAGCTAAGGATCTGCTGGAAATTTTCAAGGCACTCTACGACAGCGCTTATCAGTTGGAGCGCGTGGAATTGATCGAATCCTACGGCGGCGATGACAATGCGTCCATGGCAGCCAATAACTGCTCCTGTTTTAATTATCGCGTAGTAGAGAATACAACACGGCTGTCCAACCATGCCTATGGTGTAGCTATTGACATAAACCCCTTCTATAACCCCTACATTGCCTACACCACCGGGGAGAAACATATCACCCCTGTTGGTTCCGAGATCTACGAAGACCGCTCCGCGGATTTCCCTCACAAGATCGACAAGGACGACCTGTGCTACCGGCTCTTTATAGAGCACGGCTTTACCTGGGGCGGTGACTGGACCCACGCCAAAGACTATCAGCACTTTCAGAAACCTCTGCAATAAAACATATCATTCTAATAGCACGACAGCGCATGCCTATTCGTCAAGCATGCGCTGTTTTTCATTTGTCTATATCTTGATATTCACCCATTTTCCCTGTTTAAATCGCACCGAAGCGAAAATATATCTGGACAACTGGTCAGCCACCACACCCATCCAGATTCCTACAATGCCCCATCCTAAAAGGTAGCCGCACACGTAAGAACCGATGGTTCTCATGACTGTAACACTGATTGTGGAAGCCATTGCGGTGTATGCGGTATCTCCCGCACCTCTGAGGCACCCCATATAGATGACCTGAGAGATCTGCAGAATTACGACAAAAATGATCACGCGCATGATGCTGACACCGATATCCACGATCTCCTTTTCCTGGAAGAACATGCTCATAAGGAATCGGGCGCCAACAAAGTAGATCACTGACAGAACCACTGCTATGACCGCCCCCATCATACGACAGGTCTTGCCATACTTCTTGGCCTGTTCCGGCTCGTTTGCGCCAAGGCTGAAGCCGATGAGCGCTACAGCTGTCGCCTGAAGTCCGTCTCCGAAAGAGAAGGAAAGGCCCATGATATTCATACCTACCTGATGAGCTGCCATCGCCGCAGTGCCCTGATCCGCTGCCATGATAGCCGTAGCCATAAAGCCCACACGCATCAAAAGCTGCTCTGCGAAGACACTGTAACCAACGGAAACGATATTTTTAAATGCCTCCCAGGCAGGCTTCACTTTATTCTTCAATATCAAAGGAATGCTGATAAAAGTATCATTTTTCCATACGGATGCCACACTCATAATACTTGCAACCACTGTACCCAAAACAGTCGCCAGGGCTGCTCCACGGATACCCAGAGCCGGGAATCCGAACTTACCTCCGATCAGCAGGTAGTTTGCAATGATATTAACTGTATTGGAAACCAGATTGGTTTTCATGGTGATCCTGGTGTTTCCCGCACCTCGCTGCGCAGAGTTTACACCCATCTGAATAACATTGAAGATCATTCCACCCATGATGATCCTGAAATACTGAACCGCACCATCGTGGGTCAATTCCTCAGAACCGCACAACCGGATCAACGGGCTTGCGAATACTACAAACAGAATACTCAAAATGATAGCTGCTATAATAATGAAAAAAAGAAATGTGGTAAAGATTCGGTTTGCCTCTTCCCGCTTATCCTGTCCTTTACGTCTTGCAACAAGGGCAGAAATAGAAACATTCGCTGCAAAAAACATAGAAAGTCCCACAAATTTCGGCTGAGTGGTCAATCCTACCGCTGCCACGGCATAAGATCCCAGGGAGCTTACCATCAAGGAATCGATCAAGCCTACAAAGGCTCCGAAAAAAGATTCCAGGATAGCCGGCCATGCCATATTCAATGTTTTTTTGATATCTTCTTTATCATACCCATTCCAAAACATATTATAACTTCCCGTGTACAAAGAAGGCCGATACCTAAAAGGTACCGGCCTTAGAATTACAAAATATTAAACCAGCTCAAGAACTACTTCCATAGCTGCGTCGCCCTTACGCTGACCGATCTTAACGATTCTGGTGTAACCACCCTTACGATCTGCGTACTTAGGTGCGTACTCATCGAAAAGCTTAGCAACAAGGTCAACTTCCTTGGTGCCTTTCTTCTTGCCTGCTGCATCTGTAGGAACAGAAACTACAGGGCAAAGAACCTTCAGCATCTGGCGTCTTGCATGCTGACGAGTTGCAAGATCCTTCTTGATCTGCTTCTCAACGGTCTCGAACTTAGTAACCTTCTTGCCGTCTACAACTTCCTTAACGCGCTTGCCGTCCTTGTCCTTTACAGGAACCTTAGCGGATACGGTAACCATCTCGAAGTTGTCCTTTTCCTTGCAAGCAAGTGCGATAAGACCTTCAGCGATCTTTCTAACTTCCTTAGCCTTAGCCTCAGTGGTAACGATCTTGCCGTTGTTCAGCAGTGCGGTTACCTGGTTTCTCAGTAATGCTTTTCTCTGGGAAGATGTTCTTCCAAGTTTTCTGTACTTTGCCATTTCTTTTATTTCCTTTCTCTTTTCATGGTACATCCGGCCATGCTCTTTGGACTTACTTACCGAATGCAAAATCAGTTCCATTTAGAGATAAACCGCAGTCGAACGCATCGGATTTACCTTCCGCGGATATCTAACATTTTATTCCTCTGAAGGATTCAGCTGAAGACCCAGCTCTTTCAGTTTCGCAAGAACTTCTTCCAGAGACTTACGTCCCAGGTTACGAACCTTCATCATATCCTCAGATGTTCTGTTGCAAAGCTCTTCAACAGTATTGATACCTGCTCTCTTCAAGCAGTTGTAAGAACGAACGGAGAGCTCGAGATCGTCGATGCTCATCTCCAGAACCTTCTCCTTCTCGTCGTCTTCCTTCTCTACCATAACCTCAGCGGTCTTAGCATTCTCGGAAAGATCGATGAACAGGCTCAGATGCTCGCTCAGAACCTTTGCAGCAAGGCTGACAGCCTCATCGGGAACCAAAGTTCCGTTGGTGTATACGTCAAGGGTCAGCTTATCAAAGTCAGTGACCTGTCCTACACGGGTGTTCTGTACGGTAACGTTGATTCTCTCTACAGGAGTGTAGATGGAATCGATAGCGATAACACCGATGGGAAGATCGTCATGCTTATTCTTATCAGCGCTTACATAACCACGGCCCTTGGTAATAGTAAGTTCCATGTAAAGCTTGGTATCCTTACCGCTCAGATGAGCAATTACCAGATCGGGGTTCAAGATCTCAATGTCCTGGTCTGCCTGAATATCAGAAGCATAAACAGTGCCTTCGCCGTCAAACTCAATGTAAGCGGTTTTAGCTTCGTTTGTCTCGCTATTGTTCTTAATAGCAAGGCTCTTGATGTTCATGATGATCTCAGTTACATCTTCCTTTACGCCGGGAATAGAACTAAACTCATGAAGTACGCCTTCGATCTTGATCTGGCTTACAGCAGCTCCGGGCAGGGAAGAAAGCATAATTCTTCTCAGGGAGTTACCGAGAGTAATACCATAACCTCTCTCCAAAGGCTCTACGACAAATCTGCCGTACTTCTTGTCTTCTGAAATTTCAGCTACCTCAATATTAGGTCTCTCAAAATCAAACACTGCGAAATACCCTCCTTTTTGATTGTTTGTTTAAGACACAAGCGCTCCGAAGCCATAAATCCATCGATAAATCGACAGATAAACAACCTCAGAGGCAAGTAGGGCTTACTTAGAGTACAACTCGACAATAAGCATTTCGTCAACAGGAACATCGATCATCTCTCTGGAAGGAAGATTCTTGATGGTTCCCTTAAAGTTCTCAATGTCAACATCCATCCACTCGGGAACAAGTCTGCCACCGGTTACTTCGATGATATCCTTGTATCTCTGCATGGACTTAGCGCTCTCTTTGATTTCGATAACGTCACCAGCCTTGATCAGGTAAGAAGGAATGTTGATAACCTTGCCGTTTACAAGTACGTGCTTGTGATCAACGATCTGTCTTGCTTCTCTTCTGGTTCTAGCGAATCCCATTCTGAATACTACGCTGTCAAGTCTGCTCTCCAGCATGATCATCAGGTTTTCACCGGTCATTCCCTTCATTCTATCAGCCTTCTCATAGTAGTTACGGAAAGGCTTCTCAAGAACACCGTAGATGAACTTTGCCTTCTGCTTTTCACGAAGCTGAAGACCATATTCACTTACTTTCTTGCCTGCTCTTGCGTTCTGTCTGTTGGACTTCTTGTCATATCCCAGATAAGAAGGCTCAAGGCCGAGGGAACGACATCTCTTTAATACGGGTACGCGATTTACTGCCATTTTAATTTTCTCCTTATAATTGTTGTTTACAGCACCGGTCGGGCGCCTTCTTCCAACTGATTTACACTACGAAACCAAAAAACTGTGAATAATAAGATTAAACACGACGTCTCTTGGGAGGACGGCATCCGTTGTGAGGAACGGGTGTTACGTCACGGATACTGATTACTTCGAGACCGCAAGCAGCGAGTGCTCTGATAGCAGCCTCACGTCCTGAACCAGGACCCTTTACAAATACGTCAACGGATTTCAGTCCATGTACCAAAGCAGCCTTTGTAGCTGTTTCAGCTGCCATCTGTGCAGCATATGGAGTAGATTTCCTTGAACCTCTAAAACCAAGACCACCGGCACTTGCCCAGCTAAGAGCATTTCCTTCTGTATCAGTCAATGTAACAATTGTATTGTTAAAAGAAGACTGAATATGTGCCTGTCCGCGTTCAACGTTTTTCTTAACGCGCTTCTTTGTTACTTTTTTTGCAACCTGTTTAGCCATTTTTTAAACTAACCTACTTTCTAATAATTGTTTACAGTTACACTTGCTGCTAACTTTCTATGTTAGCATGCGTGCCGAGTTAAGGAAGAATTACTTCTTCTTGTTAGCAACGGTACGCTTAGGACCCTTACGAGTTCTTGCGTTGTTCTTGGTATTCTGACCACGAACGGGCAGACCCTTACGATGACGAATACCACGATAGCATCCGATCTCCTGAAGTCTCTTGATGTTAAGAGCAACTTCACGTCTCAGATCACCTTCTACCACGATTCCCAGAGCCTCAATAGCCTCTGTGATCTTCTTTACTTCGTCGTCGGTAATGTTTCTAACTCTGGTATCAGGATCTACACCTGCTTCAGCACAAAGCTTGGTAGCTGTAGCTCGGCCAATACCATAAACATAGGTCAAACCGATCTCAATTCGTTTTTCTCTAGGTAAGTCAACACCTGCGATACGAGCCATTTAGATTTCCTCCATTTTCTTGCATTAAAATAATGCTGTGGATCCTTTAGGATTCACACACCGCACACTTTTGGTCTGTTAAACTGTGTGCTCGTTACTAATTGATTGGGGCTTTCACCCAATCGGACGCTTTAAAGCTTTGCTCCCGATCTTTCCGAATCGAACGGTTGCTGCAAAAATCTTTATCATTTCCACAGACTCATACGAATCGGTATCAACAAGTAATCCCTGTAAGCTCTTCTACCGTCTTATGTAAATCTCTGTCGACGCACGCATCGGCAGGATTCAGCCGCACATAAAAACCGGACAAGAACCCACTTGACTTGTTTTCGTCTTTCGACTACTTACAAGCGGTGATTATCCCTGTCTCTGTTTGTGCTTCGGATTCTCGCAAATAACTCTGATGCGTCCTTTTCTCTTGATGATTTTGCACTTTTCGCAAATCGGTTTTACGGATGATCTAACTTTCATCTTGAAACCCTCCTTTCAAAAAAGACCGTTTTATACTATAGCATATAACTTTTCGGAATGCAAGAGGTTTTCTCGGGTTAATTTGCATTTTTTCCAAGTTTCGCCATAGACATTAAAATCGGCAGCCCACTATCAAGGCTGCCGACCTCAATTCTTACTTATCTCTCCAAATGATACGACCCTTGCTCAGATCGTAAGGAGACAACTCAAGGGTCACCTTATCGCCCGGCAGGATACGAATGAAATTCTGACGAAGCTTTCCGCTGATGTGTGCCAGAACACGGTGTCCGTTTTCAAGTTCAACCTGGAACATGGTGTTGGGCAGTTTCTCAACAACGGTTCCTTCAATTTCAATTACATCACTTTTAGACATACATTTCCTCCAAATATTGTGGTTATTCTATTGTTCCGACTTGCTTGATCGCAAATCTTATCGCTTCAGGTCTCACAGGTTTACCCGCCTCTAAAAGAGTTCTGATCTCATCATTCACATAACGGTTTATGGGTTGTATGTGTTTTCTGTTCTTCCTCTTGGGGGCGTCCGGTGCTTTCAATCTTCCATCTGTCACGCAGATATATTTCTCATCCTCGGAAACGATCACGTAAAGTGTTCCTTTATCATGTCCAGCCTTGGATGTTACCAATTGTCCTATCATGCCGGCCACCTGTTACAGAGTCAGGATCTCGGGCTCACCATCTTCTGTGATCAAAATGGTGTTCTCATAATGAGCGGAAAGAGAACCGTCTGCGGTAACTACTGTCCAGTCATCATCCAGCCACTCTACATCGGCGCGTCCCATATTGATCATGGGCTCGATGGCAAGTGTCATTCCGGGACGAAGCAGGGGACCTCTCTTGATCTGTGCAAAGTTGGGAATCTGAGGATCTTCATGAAGCTTGGTTCCTACACCGTGACCTACCAGATCACGAACGATGCCGTAGCCGTGGGGCTTTACATAACCGGCGATGGCATTGGAGATATCATGCAGATGATTGCCTGCAACAGCCTGCTTGATACCCTCGAAGAAGCTCTCTCTTGTCACATCGATCAATTTCTGTGCCTCAGGACTGATGGTTCCTACACCGTGGGTTCTTGCCGCATCGGAGTGATATCCCTTGTAGATCATTCCTGCATCCAGGCTGACGATATCGCCCTCCTGCAGGATGCGGTGTTTATTGGGAATACCGTGTACGACCTCGTCGTTGACGGATACACAAATGCTTGCGGGATAACCATTATAATGAAGGAAGTTGGGAATACCGCCCAGCTTTCTGATCAGCTGATCCCCCATTATATCAATATCCTTGGTGGAAATACCGGGTTTTACATACTGCTCCAGTTCCTTATGGACGATGGAAAGCAATCTGCAGGACTCCCGGATCAATTCGATTTCCTTTTCATTCTTAATAATAATCATTGCAAAGGCCTTTCTGACAAAGATTCATTAACCAAGAATCTCTGTGATTGCTGTAAATACATCTTTCATATCTACAGTGCCGTCTACAGACTTAAGAACACCCTTAGCGGTATAGAAATCGATGAGGGGCTGTGTCTGGTTATGATATACAGTCAGACGATTCAAAACGGTTTCAGGCTTGTCGTCGTCACGAAGTACCAGCTCGCTGCCACAGGTATCGCAGATGCCCTCGGTCTTGGGGGGAATATGCTCGATGTGGTAGGTAGCGCCGCACTTTAAGCAAGCACGTCTGCCGGACATTCTTCTAACGATGTTCTCATCGGGAACGTCAACATTTACTGCGTAGTCGATCTTCTCACCGATCTTGGTAAGAGCTGCATCCAGTACTTCAGCCTGAGGAATGGTTCTGGGGAAACCGTCCAGTACATAGCCGTTAGCACAGTCAGCCTGAGCTACTCTGTCAAGCAGGATCTTAACAGTCAATTCATCGGGAACCAAAAGTCCCTGATCCATGTACTTCTTTGCTTCCATACCGAGTTCGGTACCATTCTTAATATTTGCACGGAAGATATCACCGGTAGATACGTGAGGGATCTGATATCTTTCAGCGATCATCTTAGCCTGGGTTCCTTTACCTGCACCGGGTGCACCTAACATAATAATCTTCATAGTTGTCTCCTGTCTGCCTCGCGGGCGATTGATTTTATACATCTGAGATAGAGCATAGATTAACATATATATTGTATCGGTTTCTCAGGAAATTTGCAACAAGAAAAAAGAGGAACCCATGCAAACACGGATCCCTCTCGTACTGTTTGTTCTTATTTAACCTGCAAACATCATGCCTTCGAACAGTTCCTCGGCATCGATTCCGTCAATGGTCATAGGCCAATACTCGTAATTCACATAGAAGCGAACCAGTTCGCCGTTCACCTTGAAGGTCACATAATTATCACGGTCTGTACTATAGAAATGAAGGACGTCACCGGCATTTACTTTCACAGTCTTGCCGTTTTCATTGCCTGCTTCATCCACACCCTTACCGGAAATGCTCTGTTTAGCGGTCAAAGTGATGGTAGTATTGTAATGATACTCATTGTCCAGCTTGGTCAATGTACCGTCTTTCTCTAATTTCATAGTAGTGGTAGCGTCCAATGTGCTCAGCAGATCTGTGCGCACAGACAATCTCAGGTGGGAAGGATCTGTGGGAAGGATCTTAGCGTATTCGTACTCATCCGGATCAATTGCAATATATCCGAAGTAACCACTGAAGGTATCTACCTTCTTCACGCCCTTGGAAGACAGGGAATAAACATCAAGGTAAGCATAATCGCTTTCCAGATGATTCTGTACCATCAGGATAGACTTGCCGTCCTTAACACGCATGAGATAAAAGTCGTAATAATAACTCTCGCCGGGAATGAAAGTCACTTTTCCATCAAAATCTACATTGAATCCGTCATAGCAATCCCAGTCGTTCAGTTCGCCCGGGGAAATAAAGATCATTTCCTTAGAACCGTCTCCGTCATAATCGCTGTAGTCCAGAGCCAGATAATCCTGGGTGCCGCCGACGATGTAACTCTCGGGGCTTTCCATATAATAAGGATTGAAGATCTCGGGATGTTCCTCAAAGGTGATCTTAGCAGACAGCAGGCCTTCTGCGTAAGAAGCGATCTCATAAGGATTGAAGAAGAAGGTAACTCCTTCATAATCCAACAGCCAGCAGAGATCGGTATATTCAGAAGTGATATTCTCCATCAGATACTCTCTGACGTCCACGAAAAATACTGTGTCATATTCCTCTTCCAGTGCGGATGCTACCAACTCAGGCAGTACTGCAGTGTTTTTGAATACATCCTTGAAGGTAAGCTCCTTACCGGTAGCGGAATCGATGTTGATACCGCTCATTGCATAATATCCATGTACTCCGCCGGAATAGCTGGTATAACTACTTGCGATAGTGAATGCTCTGTCATCAGATCTTGCAATGCTAAGTTCTGTAGTATCATACACAGGCAGGAACATGGAAGTGTCACCATCAAAATCTTCCTTGATAGCTTCAACATCAGCAAGCAAATCTTCATAGATCGCTGCATACTGATCATCGGTCAGGGAAGCCATGCTCTTCAGGGTTGCAGCCAATGCAGGATACTCCTTAGCAGCCTCTTCAGTCAGATAGATCTTATCATACTCTACATATGCGGTCTCATCATAGGTCACGCTGTCCCAATCTCGGAAAGTTTCACTGGACTTCATTGCAGCAATCATCTTTACGGATTCCTTCTGCTGTTCCTGCTCTTTGCCCTCTTCCTTGGATTCAACGGCACCCTCGGAGACAGAAGCTTCTGTTTCTTTGGATTCACCGCTTGTCACACTGCTCTCTACCACAGTAGTAGCGGAAGATTCCACGGATTCAGAGGTTTGAGATCCGCAGGCGCTCATGCAAAGCATAAGTGTTGCCATCAATAATGCGTATACTTTTCTTTTCATAATCTCCTCCTTATGGTACTTTGGTTCATTAACATAACCCTACCATAACACAAAAATCGCACAGGTAAAATACCTGTGCGACCATTTTGTCTTAAATTTGTATTAATTATCCAGGAAGCCTTTGTAGTTACGAACAAGCATCTGAGATTCAACCTGCTTCATAGTCTCAAGAACTACGCTTACAATAATGATAAGGCTGGTGCCTCCGAAGGAGACATTTGCGCCAAATACACCACTGAAGAAGTAAGGAAGAATTGCGATGATCGTAAGTCCTACAGCTCCGATAAATACAACATAGTTGAGTACCTTATTCAGGTAATCGCTGGTGGGCTTACCGGGTCTGATACCAGGGATAAAACCACCCTGCTTTTTCATGTTATCAGCAATCATCAAAGGATTGAAGGTAATGGAAGTATAGAAATATGCAAAGAAAATGATCAATACAACATATACCAGCAAACCGATGGAATACTTTAACTTTGCAGGATTGCACCAGTTATTAGAGTTCATATAATTCAGGATCTCACCCCATGCACCGCCGCCCTGATAAGAGGTAAAGGAAGTGATGATGATAGGGAACTGAAGTAATGACTGTGCAAAGATGACAGGAATAACGCCTGCGGTGTTGATCTTCAGAGGAAGATTGGATGTCTGTCCGCCAACCATCTTTCTGCCCTGCACTTTGTTTGCGTACTGAACCGGGATTCTTCTTACACCATCGTTGAGGATGATTACCAGCACGACCATCGCAATAATAACTGCGAAAATGATCACTGCTGCAAGAATAGCGGTTGCAGGAGCCTTTCCGAATACAAACTGATTGAATAAGCCGGCCAGGTCTTCGGGCAATCTGGAAATAATATTAATTACCAGAACGATTGAAATACCGTTTCCGATACCATTCTCGGTGATTCTCTCACCAACCCACATCAGGAATGCACTACCTGCTGTCAGTGCAGTAACTGCACAGATCACATTCAATGCATCATACTTGATCAGATATCCGCTTCTTCCGAATCCGATTGCCATAGCAGTGGACTGGATCACAGCGAGAATAACTGTCGCATATCTTGTCATTGCAACAAGCTTCTTACGTCCATCTTCACCGTCACGCTGCATTTCCTCAAGCTTGGGAATTGCAATTGTGAGCAGCTGAATAATAATGGATGAAGTAATGTAGGGTGTGATATTCAATGCCAAAATTGACATGTTCATGAATGATCCACCGGTCATTGCATCAAAGAAACTAAATGCACCATTGGACTGAGCAGCAAACCAGCTTGAGAAAAACTCGCTGTTGATACCAGGCGCAGGCAGCTGTGATCCTACACGGATCACAACCATCATTGCGAAGGTAAATAAAATCTTAGCTCTAAGTTCCTTAATTTTGAATGCATTTCTCAGTGTTGTAAGCATTACATCACCTCAGCAGTTCCACCAAGTGCCTCAATCTTTTCTTTTGCAGATGCGCTGTATGCGTCTACTTTAACATTGAGCTTCTTAGTAAGTTCTCCGTTTCCAAGAATCTTAACGCCATCTCTGGGGTTCTTAACGATTCCAGCTTCAACCAATGCATTTACATCTACAGTTGCACCATTCTCGAAGCACTCAAGAGCGCTTACGTTGATTGCAACGATCTCTACAGTATTTCTGTTGGTAAAGCCTCTCTTAGGAAGACGTCTGTACAAAGGCATCTGTCCACCTTCGAAACCGGGTCTGGGAGCTCCGGAACGAGCCTTCTGACCTTTGTGACCTTTACCTGCAGTCTTGCCGTTTCCTGAACCATGTCCACGGCCTCTTCTAAAATTATCGCTATGCTTAGAACCTTCTGCGGGTCTCAAATTGGATAATTCCATTTCTAACACCTCCTTCGATTATGCTTCTTCTACTTTCAATAAATGGCTAACCTGACGAATCTGTCCCTTAGTCGCATCATTATCAGGAAGTATTACAGAACTACCGATTTTGCGAAGTCCCATAGATTCAACGATTGCCTTGTTCTTCGGTACAGCACCAATAGTGGACTTAACCAAAGTAATCTTTAACTTCTTATCTGCCATTGTTAACTCCTTTCTGGCAAAGGGTACATACTGTGTATCCCCTCGCGCGAAAAACGGTTATCTCCGGCCTGCACGAAGCAGGCCATGAGTTCCATTTACGCTAATACTTCTTCTACGGACTTGCCGCGGCTCTTAGCAACCTCTTCGGGTGCCTTAAGCTGGCTTAAGCCGGTAATTGTTGCAAGAACAACATTCTGCTTGTTGTTAGAGCCAAGAGACTTGGTTCTGATGTTCTTGATACCTGCAAGTTCGCAAACGATACGAGCAGGACCACCTGCGATAATACCGGTACCTTCGGGAGCTTTCTTCAGCAGAACGTTTGCAGAACCGTACTTACCGATGAAATCATGAGTAATAGAATTGTTCTCATCCAGTGCGATAGAAACGATGTGCTTCATAGCATCTTCCTTACCCTTACGGATAGCTTCAGGAATTTCTACAGCCTTACCGAGACCTGCACCAACATGACCGTTGCCATCGCCTACTACTACAAGAGCAGTGAAACGCATGTTACGACCACCCTTTACGGTCTTGGTTACACGCTTGATGGTAACAACCTTATCAGTTAATTCTAACTGGCTTGCATCTATGATAGTGTGTTTCATGGTGTATTCCTCTTCCTTTCCTAGAATTCCAAGCCAGCTTCTCTGGC
>JAKSRX010000046.1 GCA_024403365.1 Acetatifactor sp.
CATGGTATTGCTACCACACGGACCTGAACCGTGCGCGTCTGCCAATTCCGCCATTCCTGCGAACAAAATGTATTCTATATCACTTCTGTCCAAATGTCAACACTATTTTTTATATTTTTCAAAAAAAAGAAAATATTCTCTTTTTTTAGATGATCTCGTACTGGAAGTATTCGTACTTCAGATTACAGCCTTCCGTGATCTCAGCGGGCAATAGAGCGCGTGCTACCAGTTTCAGGTCATCGGAGGGGACATCCGTTCTTCTCAGATGTGCATAATCTCCGTCTATCGCTTCAACTACATAATACCATGTTTCCATTGGAACACCTCCCCCTTGTCTATCTTATTTATTTTATCATTTCCACAAACTCTTCGCAATATGAACCAACAAAAAACGGAATCTGCAATTCATACAGACTCCGTTTTTTTATCCTTATTCTGCCGCAGTTTCGCTCATCTTCAGCTGTGCGTTTACCAGGCCATAGTAGATGCCCTTCTTCTCTAACAATTCGTTATGTGTACCGATCTCTGCCACACCGTGCTTGTCGATGACTACCAGACGGTCCGCGCCGCGCAGGGTGGACAATCTGTGGGCAATGGCCAAGGTGGTTCTGCCCTGGATCAGACGATCCAATGCAGTCTGGATCAGGAACTCACTCTCCGTATCCAGTGCGGAGGTCGCCTCGTCCAGGATCAGGATCCTGGGATTGTTCAGGATCGCTCTGGCGATAGCGATACGCTGTCTCTCACCACCGGAGAGGTTATATCCGTGCTCACCCACGTAGGTATTATATCCATCGGGGGTCTTGCAGATAAAGTCATGGGCATTGGCTGCCTTAGCGGCCTGAATGACTTCTTCCAGGGTTGCATCCTGCTTTGCATATCGAATGTTCTGCAGAATACTTCCGGAGAACAGGAAGGTCTCCTGCAATACTACACCGATCTGGGAATGCAGGCTTTCCTTCTGTACATCACGCAGGTCCACGCCATCCAGTGTAATGCTTCCCTGATCCACATCATACAGACGCATGATCAAATTGATCAAGGTGGACTTACCGGTACCGGAAGCACCTACCAGACCGATCATCTCACCGGGCTTTACGGAGAAATTGATGTTCTCCAGCACCGGTTCATAGGTCTGATAACCGAAGGATACATTCTTAAATTCAAAGGCACCCTGGATCGGGAAGGCCTTGCTGTTTTCCTTGTCGGAAAGCTTCGGCTCTTCGTCCAATACATCGTAGATACGATTCAAACTGGTCACCATCTCCATGATCGCTCTGGGCAGATGGGTCATCCAGCTCAAAGGTCCGAAGAGGTATCCGCTGTAGGTAACGAACTGTACCAGTTCACCTACTGTCATCTCACCCTCCAGAATGTGGATACCGCCGAAGTAGATGGCAATATAGGTACCCATTCCCAAAAGGAAGGTCAGTACCGGGAAAAACAGTGCCCAGAAGGTCTCGTTTCTTCTCTGCACCTTGGCAAACTCCTGCGCCTTCTGTGAGAAGCGCTTGCTCTCACGCTCCTCCTGGCCGAAGCTTTTAACGATACGCATACCGGAAATGATATCCTGCAGGCTGGAGTGCATCTCGTCATACTTTAACCACTGTCTGTGGAAAATGGTATGAATGTGATGCCAGAACATTCTGGTGATCACCATGACCACAAGGATGAATACCAGTGTCAGAATGGTCATCTTCCAGTTGATGATCGCCATCATAGTCACAGATACGATCATGGTCAGAAGGCAGCCCAGCATATCGCCGAACACTTCCTCCATGAAGCCTCTGATTTTTCTGGTATCGTGGGATACACGGTTCATCAGTTCACCGGGCTTACGGTTATTGATAAAGGACAGGGAAAGCACCTGGATCTTGGCATACAGTCTCTTTCGAAGGCTCATGCTGATATTGGCTCCCAGCTTTACACAGTTCCAGTAGCGATACATGATGATGATGATCCTCGCCACCAGCAAAGTAAAGCTGACAGCGATAAAGATAAGCAGTTCCCTTGAGGTTCCGGTTCCCGTGGCCAGGCTGTTATCGATAAAGTAACGCTGTACCATGGGGGTGACCAGATCGAACACGGAAGCCATGACCATCAATACCATGATCAGGAACAGTTTTCCGGTAAATTCTTTAGTCAGTGCCAGGAATTTCTTAAAAATATCTGCCTTGCCGTCACAGTAAGGGCACTTACTGGTGCCGGGCAGGGCTCTTCCGCACTTATCACAGTACTTCTCATACTCTAAACTGGTGACCATATCTCTTTCCGTCAGATCTCTGCCCTCCTTCAGGGCGTTGATGACTTCCTGGGCGCCTCGGGTCACATAAGCCACTCTAGTGATATGTTTCATGGAGAAACGTCCCACGCAGGTGGTGCTGCTGTCCTTGCCGAACACGGTGACGATACCGCTGTACACCTGATGCTCACACTTTACCTTGTCACAATCCTTCAGTTCAAAGGACGCGGTCAAAGTGTCGTTCTGCACCACTGCCAGTCGCTGTGTGGTGACCGCCAAGCGGGTCTTATCGGAGTACTCAATCAGTGCATTCTTCTTTTCATTGTCGAAGTTCAGATCCACAGGCACGCAATAGAGAACCCGTTCATTCTCCCTGAGCGCCAGAGCCTGCAGTTCTGCCTCACTTAATTGATACAATAGTTTCATTTTATTTTCCTCTAAATCATTTTACATTAGATGAACAGATCCAGTTTCTTACGCTCCATGACAGACAATGCGTACAGGTCAGGCAACTCATAACGGTTGCCGTCGATATCGGTGATCTGGTATCTTGCCTCTCCAAGATTGACCACAGCATCACCGCCCATGTGTGTAGTGAAACGACATACACCGAAGTCTGTCTGTACATGCCAGTAGGCATATCCGTATTCATCCTTTACATCCAGTACCTTGCGAATCACAGGCAGGAAGTAGCGCAGTCTGATCTGCTCACGGATCATCTCCTGCTCCTCTTTCTTCAGGTCTGTTAACTTCGCGATCAGTCCGATCTCCTTTGCCTTCTCATCTGCCTCTCGAATGGAGATGTACTCCTCGGGATTGGTCAGAGGGAAGGTCAGATAGACACCTACGCGATCATACTGCTTCTCCCCCATCTTCAGGGCAAGGAATCCGCCCTTGGTACGGGTGAAAACAGCATTCTCAGAGGTGATATAGCGCATTTCCAGCACTTCTTCGGACTCTTTTTTCAAAGCCTCCTCATCGAACTCATTCAAGTCCAGCAGATTCGGCATATTTCCTTCAAAATCTCCCATGTCTATTACCATGCCTTTCTCTATATATTCGTCGGTACCTACTCAATACCTCTCATGGCCAGCGCCTTGGTCTGCAGCTGGCTGAGTTTGTAGAAGGTACCCTTCTTTGCCATCAGTTCCTTGTGTGTTCCGGACTCTGTCACGCGGCCATCATCCAGCACGATCAGGTGGGTCGCATTTCTCAGAGTGGAAAGTCTGTGAGCAATGGAAAGAACGGTTCTGCCCTTTTCCAGCTGCTCCAGTGACTTCTGGATCGCAAGCTCCGTCTCGGTATCCACCGCACTGGTGGCCTCGTCCAGGATCAGGATCTTAGGATCCGCAAGGATCGCTCTCGCAATGGAGATCCTCTGCTTTTCACCGCCTGACAGGCTTCTATTGGCGGGTCCTAAGATGGTGTCATATCCCTGGGGCATCTTGCAGATGAAATCATGGGCACTTGCCTGAATGGCAGCCTTGATGATCTCCTCTCTGGTGGCATCCGGTCTCGCATATGCAATATTTTCCGCTACGGTACCTACGAAGATGTAGGTCTCCTGAGATACCATAGCTACATTTTTACGCAGTTCCTTGAATCCGTACTGCTTTACATCCACACCGTCGACCAGTACCTGGCCTTCTGTGGTGTCATACAATCTGGAGATCAGGTTGACCAAAGTGGACTTGCCCGCACCGGAACGACCTACGATACCCAGCACTTCACCTGCTTCCACCTTGAAGCTTACATTCTTCAGAATGGGCTTGTTGGGCTCATAGCCAAAGGTCACATTCTTCAGTTCGATCTCGCCGCAAAGTCTCTCGGGACGCAAAGGCGCGGGAGCCTCCTTCACCTCGGGAACCGCATCAATGATCTCAAACATTCTCTGTGCGGAGTTCATGGCGTTGGTATACCAGCGGAAAATTCTGGACATGAACTCCAGGGGCCACTTCAACTGACCTACATATCCGGTAAAGGTGATCAACAGGCCCAATTCCATATCGGTAGTAAAGATGATCAGCGCGGAACCTGCCGCCCACACCAGGAAGGTCAGCATATCCTCAAAGATCCAGTACAAAGCGGAGAACTGGCAGTCAAATCTTGCCACATCCAGTTCCGCATCACGGACACGTCCGTTGTTTTTCTCGAATCGGCCCATCTCCTGATTTTCCTGGCCGAAGGCCTTTACTACACGGGCTCCGGTAAAGTTCTCATTCATCTGGCCGTTCAACTTACGGTTGGCGCGATGGCGCTTTCCGAAGTAATGCCACAGTCTGGGCATCATTCTATAGCTGATGGTGAAAAGTACCGGCATCAGAATAATGGATGCCAGCGCCAACAGCGGATTCAGAATAAACATGATGACGCAAGTGGCTGCCATGGTACCCACATTGATGAAGAAATAAGGGATACCATCGATAAAGAAGCTGGATACCTCCTCCGCATCATCGGATACACGGGTCATCAGACCGCCGGTCTGTCTCTTGGTAAAGAAGCTGATGGACAGCCTTCCCATGGAATCAAACACCTGACATTTCAGCTTTGCGATGGTCTCGGAAGCGACCTTTGCGGTCAACGCGCCCTGCAGCATACCCATGCCCTGGATCACGATCTTGGTGACCAACATCACAATGACCAGTACACCCAGTGCCAGGAGATACTTGCCTGCAGGCAGATGCAGCATTTCCAAGAATCTGTCATCCTTTGCCAGCACCTTATCGTACAAGATGGTACCGCTCAAATAGGGCCATACCAGATTCAAAAGGGCTGTGCCGATATAGCAAAGCACCATGATCGCCAGTTCTGCCTTATAAGGCTTGAAGTAGCTTACCACACGTAAGAGAATGGACTTTTTGTCCATACATTTCGGGCAGACTTTACGTTCCTGGTCGGGATAGATCATGCCGCACTTAGGGCAGATCTCCTTGCCGCGCTTTACATCCAGGTCCTCTTCCTTGATATCCTCGCCCTTCTTCTGCTTCTCCAGCAGTTTGGCCAATCTCATGAAAGTCTCCATCTTGGTGTTGGAGAACTGACACAGATAACGCTCCGCGCCATCGATCACTCCCATCAGCACACCGGTGGATACCTGTCTGATGACCTGCAGTTTCTCAACCTGCTCCAGGTCGTATAATAAAACCGCAGGCTCCCCTGCCAGTCCGTTTTCCACGCCTGCGAAGCTGTCATAACCGCCGAAGCGAAACTCTCGCTTCTCCACATAAGGATACTTGGCTATGATCAGCTGCGTCTTCGTCAGTACGGTGACTGTGTCTGAGAATCGAAACTCTTCGTCCAGATCACCGATGGCCGCGAAGACCACATCTTCACTTTTCAGTTGGTACTTACTCAGTACCTTTTCAAAACTTTTCGGTAAATTCATTTCTATAACCTCTGTAAAAAAACAAGAGCCGGTACAACAAAAGTCATACCGGCTCGCAAAATCTCATCATTCAAAAGAATGCACAAAAGCACACTCATCTCAAACTCATTTACTTGCAATCTCTCCGGGAGACAATTACATGATTCATTTCAAAACTTCTGATTCTAAACATTTTTATTGCCTCCTTTCTTTGAATACAAGTGATTGGTTACGGTGACTACTATAATCACTCTGCCAATATTTGTCAACCATTTTTTTGTCGTTGTTTTTATAATTTTACCGACGATTGACACAATTCTGTCATTTTACAGCATCAGTCTGTAGATATTCTCAACATCGCTCTGGCTTAAGTTAACAAAACCGTAAACAGTACCGGTTGCATTCTCACTGCCGTAGCAAGCCATATGAGCCAATTTCTCGATATCCTCTTCCTTTGCGCCCAGTTCCTCGAAATTCTTAGGCATTCCGATGGAGATCAGGAAGCTTCTCAGAGCCTCGATACCTGCCTTAGCGGTTCTCTCGGGATGAGCGAAGTCCATCTGGCAGCCCCATACACGAACAGCGATCTGTGCGAAACGCATTACGTCATGGTTCATATTGTAGGTGAATACTGCAGGCATGGTAACTGCAAGACCCGCGCCATGTGCACAGTCATATTCTGCGGAAAGCTCATGCTCGATATTGTGGCTGCTCCAGTCCTGAGAACGGCCTACACCGCAGGAATTGTTGTGAGCCATCATACCGCCCCACATAATATTTGCTCTTGCTTCGTAATCGTTGGGGTTCTCGATTACCTTGGGTGCTTCCTCTACCATAGCAAGGATCAGAGCCTCGATCATACGGTCGGTGACCTGAACATCCTTGGAATTGGTGAGATATCTCTCATACAGATGAGCGATGATATCGGTAATACCGCATGCTGTCTGGTATGCAGGCAGAGTCTGTGTCAGTTCGGGATTCAATACAGAGAACTTGGGTCTGTATGCCTCACCGCTGGCACCACGCTTTACCATACCCTCTTCCTTGGTGATAACGGAGTCGGGAGAACCTTCACTACCTGCTGCAGCGATGGTCAGAACGGTACCGATAGGCAGTGCTGCGGTCACAGGCTTACCCTCGTAGAAATCCCAGAAATCGCCGTCATATACAACACCTGCTGCAATTGCCTTAGCGGAGTCGATAGCGCTTCCGCCGCCTACTGCAAGGATGAAGTCCACCTTCTCAGCTCTGCAGAGGTCGATACCTTCGTATACCAGTCCGCTTCTGGGGTTGGGCTTTACACCGCCAAGCTCCACATAAGCGATCTTCTCCTCATCCAGAGACTTCTTAACACGATCCAGCAGTCCGGAACGAACTACGGAACCGCCGCCGTAATGGATCAGCACTTTTGTGCCGCCGAATCGCTTTACCAGTTTACCGGTCTCTGCTTCTTTTCCCTTGCCGAAAGCAAAATAAGTAGGTGCATAAAAGTTAAAATTATCCATAGTCAGATTCCTTCCTGAACGATAAATTATACCACGAATATCATACCCTTTTTTTGCGGCAAATGCTTCTATAATTTTGTTTGTATTTGCCCATATCTTGTCCGATTCCGGGTCAGTCTTCCAATTCCCTGAAAAAGTCACCGCAAAGTTCTGTTACCATCTGCAGGGGAATGATCTGCCCGTCTGCCAGGAACAGGTTTCCCGCATACAGATCGATCTTTCTCACCCGTCCGGTGACCCTTCGGTACTCTCCGCCCTCTTTCAGCGCATCCGGAACAAAGAAGGTGATGGTTATCTCCGGCTCCTCCTTCTGCTTCACGCAAAGATACGCAAACCGTTCATCCAGGGAAGCTTTGACATTCTCATCCAGTTCCATCTGTTCATCCGTAAGTCTTGCCGTCTCTCTGATGCAGTCATCGTATCCCACCAATGCCGCAAAGGGGGAAAACTGCGCCGCGCGATCCTGCAGATCCATTCTGGTATGCCGCAAAGGGATCGGAGCCTCCCTATCCAGGATATCTCCGTATTTTTTCTCCGTTATCTGTTCGATCGTCATAACGCTCTATCCCTACAAAAGGCCTGCACGCTTCATGAATTCTACCTTCAGTTCCGCCATCTTCCAGTCTTCCTCGGTGTCGATGTCCTGCACCTCCGTATCCTTGCAGATGATGGGATAGATCGCACCTTTGGCGCCCTTATTCTTCATGAAATTCTCTACATCGAAGCAATAGAACTGACCTGCATCATGATACATTTTCTCCAGGTCCTGAGATCTGGAATTCTTGTATTCCTCCCACTTGAATTTCAGGCTCTTGCCGTCCTCATCAAACACGAAACATCTCTGAGGCGGGAAGGAAAACTGTACCACGGGAAGCACCTCCGCGCAGTCCTTCTCCATCATCAGCTTCATGGCCTTGGTCAGTTTCTCCACTGTAATGAAGGGATTGGTGGGATACAGACATGCCATATATTCAAAATGTCTGCCCATCTTCTCATACTCACCGATCACTTCCATCAGTACATCGGCAGTGGTGGCAAAGTCATTGGCATTCTCTTTGCTTCTCATAAAGGGCACGCTGGCTCCGGCTGCCTTTGCGATCTCTGCGATCTCTTCATCATCCGTTGAGACCATGACCTCATCGAAAAGTCCTGACTGCAGTGCAGCCTCAATGGAATATAAAATAATGGGTTTTCCCAGAAATTCCTTAATATTCTTGCGGGGAATTCTCTTGCTGCCGCCTCTTGCGGTAATAATAGCGATATTTGACATAGTTGCTCCTTTCGGCCTTTCGCCGAGTTTATTACATCTATTTTAGCAGAAAATCATGGCTTTGCAAAACAATTCGATTCAGGCCTTGTGTCCGCCGATCTGATTGTTTCTGGCAATGGAGGTAGCTCCTTCCTGGAGACCCGTTCCGCGGATGATGGCATTCTTGCCGAACTTCTTTTTGATATCGATGACTGCCTTCTGCATATTCTTCTCCCTGGCCAGAAGTTCCTCTTCCTCCTTGCGCTGCCGCTCCAGCGCCTCATAATCCGTGAAAAGATCTAACTGCTCGAAGGCATCCGCTTTCTTCTCCTCTGCCGTCGCTGCAGGCAATACATGCACTGCCGCCAGACCGATCCTGCGGGATAAAAGCAGGGGATCCATCACCTGCTCAAGCAATTCCAGCATGGCTTTCATGATCCACTCCGTGGAGGATGTCATACGGCCAAGCTGCCTGCTGCCGTGTGACTGCTTCGGCACGGTTCTGCCGTAACGGTCCGCCTGCACTTCACCGCTGTATCTTTTGCGCACTTCCGGATCGTTCAGACTGTCCTTATCATAACCGATGGTCAGTACGATCTGGTCTGTCACCAGTCCCTTCTCCACCAGATCCAACACCAATGCTTCCGTCATCTCCCGAACCACGATACGGGTCTTCTCATAGTCATAGGGATGCTGCAGCACCTGTCCCTGGCTGGTACTGTTGTTCTCAGGCTTGTATTTCTTGATCTCCTCTATGGTACAGGGTTCATATCCCCAGGCATGATCGATCAGCAGTTCCGCATTGATCCCGAACAGTTTGAACAGCAGATCCTCGCTGAAAAACTCCCCGGTCTTGCCCACGGAACAACGAGCCACATCTCCCATGGTGAACATGCCGTTCTCCTGCAATTTCTTTGCATATCCCTGACCCACTCTCCAGAAATCGGTAAGAGGCGTATGATTCCAGAGTTTCAAACGATAACTTCTCTCATCCAGTTCTGCGATACGCACGCCATCCTTGTCCGCAGGTATATGCTTTGCCACAATGTCCATGGCTACTTTGCTCAAATACAGATTGGTACCGATACCTCCGGTGGCTGTGATCCCTGTAGTCTCCAGCACTTCCCGGATCATCTTCATCACCAATTCCTTGGCTGTCATTTTATAGATCGTAAGATAGCTGGTCAGGTCCATAAATACTTCATCGATGGAGTAAACGTGAATATCCTCCGGCGCAATATATTTCAAATAGATCTGATAGATCCTGGAACTGTAGTCCATATACAGACTCATTCTGGGCGGCGCCGTGATGAAGTCCAGTTCCAGTGTCTGGTCCTGTGCCAGTTCTCCGGCACGACAGCTCTTCCCGGTAAACTCCCTGCCTCGCAGCCGATATTTACGCTCCTGATTCACCTGACGCACCTTCTGAGTCACTTCGAAAAGTCTGGGACGCCCCGGGATCCCATAGGCCTTCAGTGCCGGCGATACCGCCAGACAGATGGTCTTCTCCGTTCGCTCTCTGTCTGCCACCACCAGATTCACGTCAAGAGGATCCAATCCCCTCTCCACACACTCTACGGAGGCATAGAATGACTTCAGATCGATCGCTGCATAGATTCTCTCTTTTATTCCATCCATCATTCCATCCTCCTTTCTTTCTAGCCTACATAATCCATTCTCCAGAAATTCTCGTAGGCATTATAAAACAGGCGAATTCTCCTCTCCGTGGAAAACACGGCTATCTTGCACTCAAACATCCAGGTATGAGAAGTCCCCGGAATGCCGTTGGGCATAGTATATGCACCGTTGCCGGATACATCCTTATAGCCTTTGATCGCATAGATCTGATATTCGCCATCATCGTCACGTATTCGTATTTTCAGCGGAATGATACTGCCGTCTCTGCTGTGCTGACATATCACATCCACCCTCTGATTTTTTCTGTTTCTCTCCTCCACGATCCTTTCACCTGTTCTTTCGGCATATCTTAATGTCATAATAGAACATATGTTCGTGTTTGTAAAGAGATAACTTTATCCTTTTTCTTCCATCTGCGCCTTGTGCTTTCGTCCCACCTGCTTGCCGGTGTCGATGGTGCTGGCTCTCTGTACACTGGCATTGCCGAACTTTCCGCGGATGGAATCAATGGCCACATCCAGCTTTTTCAGTTTATCCTTGCGCTCCGTATCCAAAAAGGACATCTGCTCAAAACCGTCCCTGTCGATATCTGTCACTGCCAGGCCTACCAGGCGAAGAGGTTCCCTGTTCCAGCCTTCCGCCATCAGTTTTTCGGCCGCTTCGTATATGATCTCCGTCACATCCGTGGACTCTTTCAACTTCCTCTGATGGGATCTGTTCTTCCAGTCCAGGGTTCGGTACGATATCTGCACACAGTTGCAGCGGCCGTTGTCCGCACGCATTCTGGCTGCCACCACGTCCGCTTGCGCCAGGAGAAGTTTGTTGATCTGCTCCAAGCTTACCAGGTCTTCCTCCACCGTGGTCTCCGCGGAATATCCCTTCGCTTCCTCGCGCACGTCCGTCACCGGCGAATCATCCAGTCCGTTGGCATATCGATAGAGATGCACGCCGGACTTCTCTCCCAGAAGATTTTTCAGCAGATTGGGATCGGCATGAGCCAGGTCTCCTATGGTCCTGATCCCTGCGTTTATCAATCTCACCGCAGAGGATTTACCGCAGGTGAAAAGATCCCCTACCGGAAGAGGCCACATTTTCTTCTCGATCTCCTCCGGGAAAAGGGTATGTACCTTGTCCGGCTTCTCGAAATCACTGGCCATCTTTGCACATAGTTTGTTCTCAGCCACTCCCACATTCACCGTAAAGCCAAGCTCGTCGCGGATCCTGTTCTTGATCTCTGTGGCAGTCGCCACCGGATCCGGATAGATCAGGCCCATGCCGGTCATATCCAGGAACACCTCATCAATGGAAAAAGATTCCATCACGGGAGTATACTCCTGACAGATCGCCTTAAAAGCACGGGAACAGCGCGTATACAGTTTAAAGTCCGGAGGAACACAGACCATATTCGGACATTTCCGGATGGCCGTTGCCATAGCTTCTCCGGTGGTGACCCCGTACTTTTTCGCCGGGATAGATTTCGCTACCACGATACCGGTGCGCTTCTTCGGGTCTCCGCCGATACAGGAAGGGATCAGTCTGAGGTCAGGTTCGCCCTCAGCCACACGCTTTGCCGCCTCCCAGGACAGAAATGCACTGTTTACATCGATATGAAAGATCAATCTCTCGCCCATGGCTCCTCCTTTCTTCACATTTTATTTTTTCGGTAATATTAGCAATAAGCCCGGAAAGAAGTTCTCACCGGGCTTTTATCACGTTTATTCGTTTGTCTTGAAGCTTCTGGAACCACCCTTGAAGGATACATTCTCATCGGATGCACCGAACAGAATATAATGGCCGGAGCGGATCGAGATGGAACTCTCGGAATCCAGGACCTTGATCTTCGCCTTCTTGTCTCTGGTACCAAGTGCCATAACATGGGCACCCTCGCCACGAAGCTCTATGTTGCAGCGCTGCGCACAGATATCCAGCTCGCCATCACTGCTTCCCAACAGATTCAGGTTCTGACCGGTAAGATTGATCGCTATTTCCGCATCTTCCAGGCAGATACTGCCGCCGGTTCCCTGGTTGCTTCCCACACCGCTCAATGCGCTGCCGGAACCGATGACGGTCACCTGGCTGTCCTTGATCAGGATATCCTGCTTGTCTTTCATACAGCCCACACCTACACCGGTGCCTACACGCAGATCGATCTGCACTTTGGTATCTCTGATCTCAATGGGTACGGTCTCCATATAGGATCCCACACCGATGGCATGTTCACTGGCAGGTTCGAGTCTGACAACGCCGGCCAAAAGTTTGATACCTTTGCCCTCGTGCTGGAAGCCGCCGCCGATACCGATACCTTCGTCTGCTTCCACCAATACATCCACGAAGCCGCTGCCCTTGATCTCGATCTCGCCAAATCCGGCATCCGATGTATTACCGATGCCGTAACCCTGAACGCCCTGTGCACGGATCTGCAGGTCACCTGCTCCATCGATGGTAAGGCTGCTGCTCTCAGGCACATAAATACCGGTCTTCTGGAATTTATTTTCTCCCTCAAGGATCAATGTCACATGAGAATTCTTGCCGATCTCAATACAAGGCAATTCCTGGAATCCCTCCAGAAATACATTTTGGAAGGTCAGGCGACAATCCGTATCGTCCTTGATCTTCACGCACATGGTCGCGGTATAATTGGTATTACCTACCAGTTTAAATTCCGGCTGTGCGATCAGAATACCTGTATTCTGCTCCAGAGCCAAGCGCATAAGAGGCAATTCCTTCTGTCCGTTTACCGGATAGATCTTTCTGCCGGAGTGCATCTGCTCTTTGATACCTACATTGGTCATCTCGCTGCGGACATCGTTGTCGATCTCCTGCAGGATATCATAAGAAGGCTTCGCCAGATAGAATCCCTGGATCAGGTCGATTCCCAGCTGGATCACCATCTTCAATTCTCTTGCGGTATCTACGCCTTCCGCAAGGGCCATAAAGCCGTTTGCATGGGCAAAATCTATCATACTCTTTACAAAATGCTGCTTCTTGCTGTCCTCATCGATATCGGTGATCAGCATCTTGTCGATCTTAACATAATTAGGCATATGCAGCAGCAGATTGGTGGTATTGGCATAACCGGAACCATAATCGTCGATGGCCAGTTCAAAGTTCTGTTCCTTACTTCTCTTCTGCAGCAGGACCCACTCCTCCGTGGAAAGTTCCGTGGTCTCCGTGATCTCTACCACCAGATTGGTGCAATCCGTTCCGAAACGAGCCAGCAATTCTCCATAATGAGCATCTGACAAAAGTGCACCGGGCAGAGAGTTTACGAAGATCTTGCGGTCGCCGAACTCTTCTTTCTGCTTCATTACCTTCTCAATAACATTGAAGAAGGTGGCTTTCTCAATATCATACAGGCGGTTGTATCTACCTGCCGCATCCAGCAGAATATCCGGCGGGATCAAGCCATCCATTTCTCCTCGCATCAATGCTTCATAGCCGAAGATCTTACCGGTAGAAGCCTCTACGATAGGCTGGAATGCATAACGGAAGCTGTTCTTCTCAATGATCTCGTTGATCATCTTCTCCTCGGGATAGTCTGTAACTTTCTGGAAGCCATCTCCGTTCTCGGGATATGCCTCCAGTTCCAGGCAAGTCCAGGACTCGCCGTTGATCTCGTACTTCTCCTCGTTCTCCAGTTCCACATCCATAAATCCGGCAGCTCTATAACAATAGTACGCCGGCTTATTGTTCTCAAATACACCCAGAGTCACCTTACCTGCGCCCAGGAATTCAAACGCATAACGAAGTGCCAGTTTCAGCATCGCTTTGCCTACACCGCTGTTTCTTCTGGCGGGGTCGATGATCACAAAACCAAAGCGCAGAATACGGCGCTCGGTATCTGTGTATCGCATAGTCATATATCCCACGATGCCATTCTCATCAAAGGCAGTCATCTGGTAAATGCTGTCGTTATCCACAATGGAACGGCTGAACTGTCTCATATCCTCTGCATGAAAAGGATAAGTTCCCATTCTTCCGGCGGACCACTGATAAAATCCCTTCTCTTCCGTCGCCCAGGAGGCGATGGTTTCTGCATCGCAGTTTTTGTAAGGTCTCAATCTCAACATACGGTACTATCTCCAAGTGTTTACTACTGTTACCGCGCAAAATATGCACTGGTAACACACCTTGATTTTACCACAGTTTACAAAAATTTGCGACTTGATTTTACCTTATTTTTCTTTCAATTATGATAGATATTAACGTTGTTCAGCCACATACAGGCTGACTCTGGACTGCATGATCTCAACTACAGTTTCCAGACTTTTCTGCCCCTCAAAATAGGGCGCGGCTTCCTCCAGGATGATATCCCGCACCGGTGCAAGCACCGCCTCCTTAGGCAGCGGCTGTACACAGTTTAAGAATTCCAGATATTCTTTCAGATAAGATGTGCCGTCCGGTTTTGCCTCCACATCCTGGCTAGAGCGGGAATCCAGAATAAATAAAGCCTTACCTCTTGACCAGTCTGTGGCATCTCTGACTCTGCCTTCCAGAGCATCTTTTCTAAGGGGCATAGTGAAACTGGAGTCCTCCAATGCGTACTCCTTGGAATACAGCGCACTCACAATATCCTCGATCAGATCCAAATAGGTTGAATCCTTATTGACCGAGATGCCGGATCCGTCACGCAGAGTGCCATATCCGCAGCCGGGCTCACCTGCAAGGACATAGTCCTCTCCCAGATAGGCCTGGGCGCGGCTGAATTCTTCGAAACTGTTGGTGGTGCACAGATAGACTGCACACTGCCCCTGCTCAACCTCCTTTAATCCACCGTTTCGAAAAGGATCTGTAGAGACTTCTTCCTCATTGCCATATTTTTTGCAGAAAGCAAGGAGTCTGCGAAACTTCTCGGTATTCAAGAAACTCTCTCCGGTCTGCATATTTACGAAACCTTCTCCCTCCGGATCACCACAAAGATAATACAGCAGACTTTGCGGCCCAAGATATGCATACGAACAGCAGACTGCTCCCTTTAGCGGATGTTCGGCATCTATTGCTTCTACCACATCCATAAATTCATCCAGATTCCAGGTGGGACTATTCCATGCACTCTTTTTCACATAAAAGCTCTCTGCATAGGCAGTCATAGGCATCAGATATAAACTGTCGTTCACATATCCGCCCTGCAAAACGCCCGGATAGATCGCCTCCCGAATATCCTCCGGCATCATTTCCTGCAGATCCGCAAGACACTCCTTCTCCGCCAGGAAACGCATCTGATCCGCACTAAGCACCAATATATCAGCGCCCTCCCCTCCGGCGATATCCGAATAGATCTGATTGAGATACATCTCACGTTCATCCCAACCGCCCTCCTCATATTCGAAGGTGATACCCGGATGAGTAGTCGCATACAGATCTAAGGATCGTTTGATCTGATTGTCCATATAGTTGGCGGAGCGCACACGGATCACGGCCTTTCGGGCAGGACCTGCTCCTACGACATGGCACATGCCTCCCACCAGAGACATCTCATTAAACACATAGATATCACCGTTTTCTTCTCTTACAATTCCGTGGGGGTATTTCATGCTTTCACCGATCGCAGAGAATATCTTCGTCTGCTCACCGGTGCACACGCGCCACTCCACCAGATTTCGACCGTATCCATCCACGTATACGATATTGCCCTTGGCATCGATGCAGGCCGCTTTACTGTCGATATAAGTGCCCTGATAAAGCACCTTTTTCTCTCCATCCTGCAGGTAGAAGATCTCCGCATCCTTCCCGGCATGAGATGCAGATTCAAAAAGCTGTAACCCTTCCGGTGTCTGCACAAAGAACTCAAATCCTGCATTTTCTTCCTGATAGACCGGTCCTCTTGTACCATCCCGTAAAATGGTGACGATCGCATCCTTTTCCTGGGAGATCAGGTAGAACCTGTCATCAAACGCTTCATACTCGCAATCAAACTCAAGCACAAAATGAGCCGCCGGGGCCTCCACATACCCTTCCATGGCAGGATACAGGTCCACACCTTCACTCACATCATTACCAAGCCACTGATGAGCATACAATCCCGCCAAATTCCCCTCTTCATCGGATGCCTGCCGAAACAGAACCAACGTATCTCCTGACGCAGAAATCCTGTTGATATAAGGTGTCACTCCATCTATCAGGGGGAGTTTCATCGTTCTGCTATCCCCTGTCGCATACTCAAAGACAGCCAGCACTTCATCATACCGTTCCTCTGCCTCGTTATACTCCCCGTATACACTGTAAAATGCATTATTCCCTGCCTTCGCATCATGGGAAAATATCTGATCCTTTGCATCTTCCTTCTCAAAAAGTTCCGCTGCCGATCTGTCGATCCTCCTGTAATACTCCGGGGCCTGCACCTCCTGCAGTTTCCACTTTCCCTTCATATACTCCTGCGCTTCCATTCCCTTGAAAAGTGCCTCAAAGTCGATCTCCTGCTGTATTGCCTGCGGATCCTTCTCCACTATCTCAGGCTTACTACCACACCCTGTCAGCATCACAGCTGCCAGCATACCAACCATCCATTTCTTTCCGATCTTCATCATAAAACCACCTCCTGCCCACATTATAGGAAGCAATTTTGCCCCCTTCAATGCCCTTAAAGGATTCTTAAACACTCCGTAAAGAAGGTTAAAGGATTTATGCGTGTTTCGAATGTAGTGTTATCCCGGTGGACCTTTTCTCCACCGAACCGACCGACGAAGCCGCACTGCGGCGAGGAGACCTTGAACCTCGGGTTCAAGGGACTCCTCTGCCGCTTAAAACAAAAAGGGTTAAGCTCTAGGCTTAACCCTTTTGTTTTAACCGTGCGGAAGATGGGACTTGAATTAAGGCCGGGAAAAAATCCAGTAAGTAAGGAGGTTTCAGCGCCGTTTCCCGTGAAGGAACCCCTTAGGGAACCCCCACATTTTAATCTCATCATAATACAAGCCTCAGTAAATTACATATGGCTATTATAACACATTCCCATTAAAAATTACTCCCTTTTTTCTTTTTTTTTGGGGGTGAGGACGTTTTTCTAGACACCCAGTCCTATGCTCCTTCTATAATGTAGAGGCCTAAGTCCTCCGAGTGTTGATT
>JAKSRX010000047.1 GCA_024403365.1 Acetatifactor sp.
GTGTACCTTCTTCTGTATCACAGAAAAGAAGAGTTCCGCCTGCTTTGGAACAAGGCGATTGAGCTTTTGAATAAGAAACTGCATCGAGCCGAAAAGGGGATCGCTGCCCTGACCCAGGAAGAGCAGATTTTGTTTGCCCTGCTTCGGGGACATCTGACCGGCAAGGAGGCAGAGGCTATCGATTCCTGTCCTGAGGCTATCGATTGGGAGAAACTGGACAAACTGGCCACAAACCACGCAGTGCTTCCTTTCATGGCTGATATGTTTGCGGAACTTCCCATGCCCCGGTATCTGAAACTCCGTGCAGAGCGGGTGGCTATGACCGCAGCGAAACAGAATTACCGCTTCCTGATGATGGATAAGTATCTGACAGGTATTCTGGCCGAGCAAGGGGTGGAAGTGGTGATCCTCAAGGGAGTCAGCACCGGAAGTCTCTATCCGGTACAGGAACTTCGTAAGACCGGAGATGTGGACCTGCTTCTCTGTGATAAGGGACAGATCGAGAAGGCCTGTGAAGTGCTGAAGGCAGCAGGCTTTGAGATGACGGAATATCAGCCTTCCCTGCATCATGTGGTGTTTGAGTCCGAGGAAGGTTTCGACATCGAACTGCACAGTATGCTGGCAGAACCTTTTGACAACAATTATATGAATCAATATATGGACACCTGTCTTGGCACCTGCAAAGACAATATACTTCGCAAAGAGATCCTGGGAGTGGAACTTCCGGTTCTGGCGGATGCTTACCATGCCTTTGAACTTTTGCTTCATATGCTGCAGCATTATTTGCGCAAAGGTTTCGGATTGAAACTGCTCTGCGACTGGGTCGTATTCTGGAACCGTGATACCTCGGAAGAAGAGAAGGAAAAGTATTTAAGACTGGTAAAAGAGAGCGGAACCAAGGGATTTTCCGATATGGTCACATTGGCGTGCTGCAGATATCTGGGATTGTCCGAGCAGAAGACAGAATGGATGGAACTGACCCAGGGCAACACGGAGCTCTTTATGCGTGAAATACTGGAGGCGGAGGAGTTCGGAAAATCCTCCAAGGACAGAATGGTGGCACTTCGCGGCAACTCCCTGTTCGACTATATCAGAGAGTTCCACCATCAGATGTGTTTAAACTGGCCGAAAGCGAACAAGATCGTGATCCTGTGGCCATTTTTGTGGGTGCATACCCTGGTAAGATTCTTAGTCAATAACAGAAGCCTGCGTAAGGTATCCACCATGGATATCATGCGTAAGGCGGGACAAAGAGGTGAACTCATTCGTAAGATGAAGCTGTTTGAGAGAAAGTAGCTTTGTCGGAAAGAGGGAGTATGAAGATCAGAGAAGGTTTTTCCATCAGAGAGATCAGAGACAGAGTCTATGTGGTAGATGAGACCGGAGAGGCTCCGAAAATGCACTACCTGAACGAGACCGGAGTCTTTTTATGGGAACTTTGTGCCCAGGGACTGACTGCGGAAGCAATGAAGCAGAAGATCCTGGATGAGTATGTGGTAGACGAGGCAACCGTGGAAGCCGATATTGACGACTTTCTGGCAGGACTTCGACAGATAGGAGCGCTGGAAAATGACTGAGCAGAAGAAACAGGTCCTTTTGGTGGATGACGACAGAGAAGTTCTGAATCTGAACGGTGAATTTCTGAAGAAGAAGGGGTACTCCGTGGTGCTGGCAGAGAAGGCAGCGGATGCTCTGGAGATCTTGAAGAATACAACGGTGCACTGCATCGTATTGGATGTGATGATGCCTGAGATGGACGGTTTTACCGCATTGGGACGGATCCGGGAACTGACGGATGCCCCTGTGCTTTTCCTCACAGGCAAGGCTGCGGAGGAAGACAGGATCAGAGGTCTTTCCGAGGGCGCGGATGATTATATCTTAAAGCCCTGTAGTCTGGAGGAACTGAGCCTGCGCATCATGATCAACATCAAGAAGGCGCAGAAACTGAACAACAGAAAAAATGTGCTGGAGTTTCCCCCTTTGCGTATCGAGCTGGTGAATCACAAGGCATTCTGTTATGAGGAGGAGATCATTCTGTCCAACAGAGAGTATGACCTTTTGGTATTACTGGCCAGAAATCCCGGTGTGGATATGACCTTCGAGATGATCGGCAAAGCACTGTACAACAGTTACATGGAAGCAGACCGTAAGAATATCATGGTCACCGCCAGCCGCTTGCGCAAGAAGCTGGAGGACTATGTGGGCATGGAGAAAATGATCGAAACAGTCTGGGGCAAAGGCTACAGATTCAAGGGATAAAGACATGGAGAAAAGACAGTATATCAAACCCAGGATCTCCAGAGAGGAACTGGAGAAAGAACTCCTGGAAGTCAACGAAAGACTGTGGGCAGCCAATCAGAAACTGCTGCGGGAAGAAAAAGCCAGAATGGAACTTTTTTCCAACCTGTCTCACGACCTGCGATCTCCCCTGGCGGCATTGGTGAGCTCGGTAGAGTATCTGAGAGTCAACACGGATGAGGCGGATGCGGAGAAAATGGAAGTGCTTCACCTGATGGGACGAAGACTTCGAACCATGCAGACCCTGATCAACGATATGTTTCTGCTGACCAAGGTAGAGAGCGCTTCTTTGGAGTTACATAAGGAAACGGTGGATGCCGGTGCCTTCCTGGAGGAGTTCTTCTACGAGAGAGAGGCGGACTCCCGCTATGACAACAGGGAATTGATCTTAAGCGTTCCCTCTTCCCTGCGGGTACTTATCTCCATTGATCCGGAGCAGATGATCCGCGTGCTTGACAATCTGTTCACCAACGCGCTGAAGTATTCCGAAGAGAATGCGCAGATCACCCTGGCGGCGCTGATCGACGGCAACTTCTTACGCATAGAGGTGGCGGATACAGGCTATGGCATTTCGGAAGAAGACCTGCCTTATATTTTCGAGAGATCCTTCCGGGCAAGCAGGAGCAGAACTCCGGGAGACAACAGCAGCGGACTGGGACTTGCCATTGCAAAGGGTATCGTAGAGCAGCACGGAGGCACCATTCAGTGCGACAGTATCCTGGGAGAAGGCAGCCATTTCTACGTTTATCTGCCTGTTGTGACAGAAAACTAAAAAGTTCTATCAATGTTGAAAGAAATGTTGCATTTTAAAAACAGGGTGCTATTATGGTAATACAAATAAAGGTAAATCAATACGAGGAGGTATTTTGAATATGAAAAATTATATGAAACCCATGGTTGTTGCTAACGACGAACTGGCTGAAGGCGTATATCTTGCAAGTGGTGATTGCTGGACTGTTTCCTGCAGAAAGGATCAGAACGATGCAGGCGGCTACTGTACTTTCAGAATTCAGTGCAACCACAACACCAATCAGCAGCACATTTCCAAGGCTACTACTGTTACTCTGGTATTTGACCAGCCTATCACCGGAGCTGAGTACGAAGGCTTCCAGGTTTCCGTATCCGGTAACGTTGTAACCTGCTACAGAGAGCAGCTTGGCGACTCTTACCTTAGCGGTGACAACTTCAACAGCCTTGTTAAGATCTGGTGTGACGGCTTCGAGACCGTACAGTGCACCAACGCAAGCATCGTATGTACCAAGACTGTTAACGTTCAGGGTAACGGTGCAGACGGTAACTAATCCGTATTTTTGGAATAGTAAGACAAATAAAGCATCTTGGCTTGAAAAAGCCGAGGTGCTTTTTTATAATAGTAACTAGCTAATTTTGGAAGGAAAGGATCCCACCGATGATCAAGGAGAGAATCAATTTCTATATTTCCCGCATCAAAGCCGGACGTCTGTCTGAGATGAAGAAGCAGACCATCTGGATCTATCAGTATGCCCGCAGATACTGGAAAGCAATGATCTTCTATACCCTTTTGGGAGTGATGGGTACGGTGATCTCCCTGGGGAGCAGCCTGGTGTCCAGAGATTTGATCAATATCATCACCGGCTTCCAGGCAGGAAAGGTAGTACAGACCTTTGCCATGATGGTTGGTCTGAATGTAGGCAATCTCTGCGTCAGCAAGGTGGCGGACTATGCCTCCAGCTGGGTCAGCATGAAGGTGGATTCGGAGATCCGTGCCGATATCTTCGGTAAGATATTGGTGACAGACTGGGAGAGTCTGACCAATTATCACACCGGTGATCTGCTTACCCGTTGGAGTTCCGATGCTTCCAATATTTCCTCCGGTGTTTTGAACTTTATTCCGAATCTGATCATTTTTGTCTTCCGCTTTATCAGTGCTTTTGCGGTGGTCATCTATTATGATGCCAGCTTTGCATTTTTCGCTCTGATGGGTGTGCCTGTGACGGTTCTGATGTCCAGAACACTGCTTAGGCGAATGGTAAACAACAATCAGCGAAGCGCTGCCATGGGAGCAAAGATGTCCGGCTTCAACCAGGAGGCTTTCTCCAATGTGCAGACCATCAAGGCCTTCGATCTCATCGAACTGTATGTGCAGCACTTAAAGCAGCTGCAGAAGGAATACATCGATATGCGCCTGGAGTTCCAGCGTATGTCTATCTGGACTTCCATCCTGATGACTACCGTGGGTATGTTGGTTTCCTACGCATCCTACGGCTGGGGTATTTACCGCGTGTGGAGCGGTGTCATCGATTACGGTACCATGACCATGTTCCTGACCCTGGCAGGTACTCTGACCAACTCCTTGAACAATCTGACCTCTCTGGTGCCTACGGCCATCAATATCACTACTTCTGCCGGTCGACTGATGGACATCGTAGAGATGCCCAGAGAAGACTACTCTCAGTCAGAGGAAGTAAAGGCTTTCTATGAGAAATATCGTGAGACCGGAATCGGTCTTTCCTTAGAGGATGTAGCATATTCCTACAAGACCGGAACCAAGGTCTTCGAGCATGCTTCCATGGAAGCAATGCCTCATGAGATCATCGCACTGGTAGGACCTTCCGGAGAAGGCAAGACTACCATGCTGCGTCTGCTGCTTTCCCTGATGCAGGTGGCAGATGGCAAAGCACAGGTGGTGGCGCAGGGAGAGAGCATCAGCATGACTCCTGCGACCAGAATGCTGTTCTCATACGTGCCTCAGGGAAACACTATGTTCTCCGGCACCATTGCCGACAATATGCGCAATGTAAAAGAGGATGCAACGGACGAAGATATCGTGGAATGTCTGAAACTGGCTTGCGCCTGGGACTTTGTAGAGAAATTGCCAAACGGTATTTATACGGAACTGAAGGAGAGAGGCGGCGGACTTTCCGAGGGACAGTCTCAGAGACTTTCCATTGCCAGAGCCTTGCTTCGCAGATCTCCCATCCTTCTTTTGGATGAAGCTACCTCCGCACTGGATGTGGCCACCGAAAGAAAGGTCCTGCATAATATTATGCAGGACACTTATCCGAGAACCTGTATTGTGACGACGCACCGACCTACTGTACTGAACGCCTGCAACAGAGTGTATGCGATCCGCGACAGAAGATGTGTTGTATTGAACGACGAAGAGATCGACGAGATGGTCAAAGGATTTTAATCCAGGTGACTATCGATATAGTTTTTCATAATGACAGCAGCCTCCGATTCCTTGGTGCAGCAAAGCTTGCAGATCAGGGTCTTGGGGGCTATTTTGTTGGTGACCATCAGGTTCAGGTCGAAGAGGACCGGATCCCAGGAAGGAGAGATCAGGCGCTTATTCACCAGTAACACCTGCTCCGCATAAGGCAGATCCACCACGTAGTTGGTAGCTGCCTGGGTCAGCAAAACGATGCCGCCCAGAGGATGGGTCTCAGTGTTGCAGATACCGGAGGTGCCGCACCAGGGGATGCCTTTGACTACGGGAGCTCCGTTTTCCAGAGCGATCAGATTCAGGTCACCGTTCAGGATCCTGGTATCAAACAGATCCTTCCAGTGGTTGGTATGAGTGCTCTTACCCATGCCGGAATGGCCGGAGAAGAGATAGGCTTTGTCTTTGTAAAGGATGGATGCGGAGTGCAGCACGATCATCTCGTGTCTGGATGCCAGATAGAGGAAGTTTAAGCGCAGTGCATGGAAAAATTCTTCCTGACACTCCTTGCTGTAGGGAGGAACCACTCTGTATTCCGTGAGGGAGAGATTCTTCCAGATGACAGCCTCCATCACGTTTTTGTTGGTAGGGAATACCAGGTGGAAACTGTTAGCGGACTCATAGACCTTGCAATAGGTGGTATCGATCAGCTGTGCCTCGTGATCCTCGTGAGTCAGACATTCTGTTTTGACACGGATGGTCTGATCGGGAATGATGGTATCTGCAGAACCGGAGGCAAAAGCTGCCAGGTTCTCACTGATGATATCACTGTTGCACTTCAGGCAAAGGTTGAGACCTGCGATGGTGTAGAAATGCTTTTCGGGATTGGTATCCTCTGTGTCACCGGCGGTCAGCAGTCCTTCGCGGATCAGGAGGTTCAGAAACTGCATAATGTCTTCCTGCAGTTCAGGTAACTCTTCGGGAGAAACTTCGTATTCGGTAGCGCAATAGTGAATGACCTCGGACAGGGTGCAATTCTGTTCCAGAAGTCGCCAGATCAGAGCGCCGGTATCATTCACTTCCATACCGCGTTTGTGGATCGCGATCGCCTGACCATAAGGCATAAGATAGTGTTTGTCACCAATTGCTCGAAGCAGATAGTCGGGTGCACATTTCATAACGATGTCAGACCTCCATTTCCGTAAAAAGATGAAAGTATTATAGCATTTTTAACGCCAAAATGCTATATTTATCTTAGAAATGGGTGTCCATGGACACGGAAAGGGGCAAAAGAGATGGCAAACAGGATCGATGTGGAAGCTGAGCTTCTCTCAGGACAGACAATTCAGATGTCACCCACGGGCTACAGTATGTATCCTCTTTTGGACCCTAAGAAGGGAGACCAGATCATACTTGATCCCGCTCCCGAGACCGTGAAAAGAGGCGATATCGTTGTATATCGCAGAGACGGTGAGGTGGGTCAGGTGAATGAGTCCGGTGAGAACCTGGGCATCCTGGTGCTCCATCGTATCACAAAGGTTGAGGGCGACGGGTTCTATGCCTGCGGCGATAATCAAAGCAGGGTGGAAGGTCCTATCAGAAAGGATCAGATCCGGGGCATCATGACAGCCAGAGTCAGGGCAGGTAAGATCCTTCCCATGACAGGCACCTGGGTACGATGCTATGCAAAATTGTGGCTTCTCTTAAGACCCTTGCGGCCCATGATTTCCAAAACCGCAGCAAGAATCAAGAAAGTCTTTGCAAAATAAAAGTTCAATCGAAACTCGACACCTGGGTGTCGGGTTTTTTGTGCAAGAAAAGACGGAAGAAAGACAAAAAAGTAGATGGTCGAACAGACTTTTTTCAGGTATAATAAAGGCAGAATGAACGGATAAAGACACGGAGGTATTCCATGCATCAGATTCCCTATGAATACAGCAATTTACCCATCCCCGGCGGCGGATATGTCACAGGCTTTCTCTTCTCGAAAAAAGAGGAAAATGTGCTTTATGCCAGAACCGATATCGGCGGTACCTACAGATTCGACGTAGAGATGCAACAGTGGATCTCTTTGATCTCACATGTGACCATGGACGATCTGAGTGAGACCTTCCCTATCTCCATCGCCATCGATGAGGAGAAGCCGGGCAGTCTCTACATTGCCTGCGGTGTCAACAGACCGGGAAGCGGTGTGCTTGCGATCTCCGAGGACTATGGCGAGACCTTTCGCTATGAGAAGATCCCTGTGCTGATCCACGGCAATTTGAGCGGCCGCGGTACCGCGGAGCGTCTGTATGTGGAAGGACAGGACCTGTTCTTTGCCTCCCAGACAGAAGGCTTGTGGAAGAGCAACGATCTGGGCCATACCTGGACGAAAATGGACTTAGAGGAGACCCATCTGACCTTTGTGACAAAGGTGCGGGGCTTGTTGGTAGTTGGTACTGCCGGTGTCAAAACCGCAGCTATACAGGACAATGTCCCCATGCGTGGTCACAGCCTTTATGTTTCCGGGGCCGAAGGAGCATCCTTTGAAAAACTGCCGGTGCCTGCCAATCGTGTGGTGGAGAACTGCAGATACAACGGTCTGGCAGCTCAGCGATACGATATCGACAGCAAGTACCTCTATGTGACCTTTGCTTCCACAGGACGCAACTCTTATATACTTGAGAATGGTTACAGTTGTGATTCCGGCGACAATATCGACGGACACATTTACAGATATGATCTGGAGGATCTGAATGCTTATATGGAGATCACTCCCTGCAGCGCCTCCCCTGCCAAAGGCGTAGGGCTTGATCAGATCACAGCAGGCAGTATGCTGGAGTTTGGTTTCTCCGGTATCAGTACCTCTCCCATGACGCCCGGTATGGTGGTAGCTTCCACCATCGTAAAATATGACGGCGACAGCATCTTCCTTTCCAAAGACTACGGCGACACCTGGCAGCAGATCCTGTACGATCTGGTGGAGGGCGAGATGGAGTTCCGTGCTCCTTACATGCTGCCGGAATGCAACGGCGGCCACAATCTGAGCCATTGGCTCAGCGAGTTCAAGATCGATCCTTTTCATGATCATGTGGGCTGGTTCAACTCCGGCACCGGTGTATTCGTGACGAAGAATCTGAAAGAGGACAAGGTGAAGTTTACTGACTGGTGCGACGGTATCGAAGAGACAGTACATTTGAATGTCTACAGTATGCCCAAGGGCGAGACCAGGGTCATCGACATTGTGGGAGACTTAGGCGGCTTTGCTTTCACGGATGTGGACAAACCCTGTAAGAATTCCTTCGCAGACGCACAGGGCAACCGATATATTACCTGCATCAATGCAGACTTTGCGGCAGAGGATCCTGCTACTTTGATCGTTACCCCCAGAGGAAACTGGACCGGTAAGACCAAGGGCGGACTGATCCTTTCCAAAGACCAGGGTCAGACCTGGGACAGACTCTCTCTTCCTTTTGGATTGACAGAAGATCTGGATGAAGCATTCAGACGCATCGAAATGCCCAATGTAAACTCCGGATGGGCGGCTATATCTCCTGACGGACAGACTATCCTGTGGTCCGTGGCGGAGGGCATCGATCTTCCCAAGAGAAGAGTGGTGGTAAGTAAGGATCAGGGCAAGACTTTCATCTGCGTCAAAATATATGATAAAAACGGACAGCAGACGATCGAGGGCAAGATGAAAGTTTTCTCCGACCGTGTGAAGAATCATCTCTTTTATGGGTTCGGAGCAAAGTCAGACTTCTACATCAGTAAGGATGGCGGCCTCACATTCCATCAGTATGAACTCCCTCAGGAGTTTCCTGTGATCGAGTTCGGACTGATCGACTGTGCCAACAAGACCGAGGTTCGCGGCGATGAAGGTAAGAGCGGCGTCTTCTATATGGCGATCGGCGCGGAAGGTTTGTGGAAGCTCATCTACGACGAGGAGAGTGACAAGGTTAGCCTTTGCAGACTCACCAAGCCCGGTATTATAGCCCTGCGCATGGGACTTGGCCTTGGAAGCCCTGAAGGGGATTATTACAAAGATCAGAAAGCAATCTATTTTAACGGTACCGTGGACGGCGAATATGGTTTCTACCGCACTACCGACGAGGGCAAGACCTTTGTCAGACTGAATACGGAGAAGCAGATGTTCGGCGAGATCAACAGTATCGACGGAGATTGCAGAGTGTTCGGACAGTTTTATCTTGCTACCGGCTCCAACGGTTTGAAGGTAGGACGTGAAATGTGACGAAAGAGAATAAATTGCAAGGAGAATAGAGATGCAGATTTATCAGGAAGAAAATAGGATCATTATTGCGGAAGGCAAGACCCAGGTATGGGTGGAGCCCTGGGGAAAGAACAGCGTTCGTGTGCGTATGACTGGCACCCCTCAGATGGATCCCAATGACTGGGCTCTGACAGAGGTACCTGAGAAGGTGACTCCCCAGATCACCTTTGAGACCAAGGATGTGACCGATCCCTGGTACAAGGGAGAAGAGTGGGCAAAGTACCATATGCAGGGCACGGATGTGACCATGGTAAACGGCAAGATCACCGTAAAGATCACCTATGAGGGATGGATCTCCTTCTACAATCAGAAGGGTGAACTGCTTACCGCAGAATATTGGAGAAATCGTAACCGATTGAACCGTTACTGCGTTCCTCTTCGCGTGGATGCGAGAGAACTGAAGCCGGTACAGGGCGGCACCGATTTTGAACTGACTGCAAGATTCGAGGCTTTCGATGATGAGATGATCTTCGGTATGGGCCAGTACCAGGAGAAGCATATGAACAAGAAGGGCGCAACTCTGGAACTGGCACACAGAAACAGCCAGGCCAGCGTACCTTTCTATGTGTCCAGCAGAGGCTACGGTTTCTTCTGGAATAACCCCGCCATCGGAACCGCTACCTTCGGTACCAACAAGACCGAGTGGTATGCAAAGCGTACCAAGAAGTTGGATTACTTTATCACCGCAGGCGATACTCCCGCAGAGATCGAGGCACAGTATTCCCTGGCAACGGGACGTACTCCCATGATGCCGGAATACGGTATGGGTTACTGGCAGTGCAAACTGCGTTACCGCAACCAGGAAGAACTGCTGGCTGTAGCAAGAGAGCATAAGAGACGCGGGCTTCCCATGGATGCTATCGTTATCGACTTCTTCCACTGGACCAGACAGGGCGACTTCAAGTTCGAGCCTTTGGATTGGCCGGATCCCGAAGCTATGGTAAAGGAACTGAAGGAGCTGGGCATCGAGACCGTAGTCAGCGTATGGCCTACCATCGATGAGAGAAGTGAAAACTTCGGCGCTATGGCAGACAAGGGATATCTGGTAAATGCGGACCGCGGCAACCAGAACCACATGACCTGGATGGGCAATACTGTTTTCTATGATGCCACACATCCCGGCGCTCAGAAGTTCGTCTGGGAGCGCTGCAAGGAGAACTATTACAAGTACGGCATTCGCTGTTTCTGGCTGGACGAGGCAGAGCCTGAGTACGGCCCTTATGATTTTGACAATTATCGCTATTATGCAGGTCCTGCGCTGCAGTGTACCAATACTTATCCCGTAGGCTACGCAAAGGGCTTCTATGACGGCTTAAAGGCTGCAGGCGAGACCGATATCTTAAGTCTGGTTCGTTGTGCCTGGGCAGGCAGCCAGAAGTACGGTGTACTGACCTGGTCCGGAGATATTTATTCTTCCTTCCGCTCCATGCAGGAGCAGCTGCAGGCCGGTCTTTCTATGAGCATGGCAGGTATCCCTTGGTGGACCTCCGATATTGGTGGTTTCCTAGGCGGAGACATCAAGGATAAGGACTTCCAGGAACTGCTGGTGCGTTGGTTTGCCTGGGGCGCGTTCTGTCCCGTATTCCGTATGCACGGTGAGCGTTCTCCCTGGTATGAGAGAGAGCAGGAATTCAGAAACGGTGTTCGTCAGCTGACCAGCGGACAGGACAACGAGGTGTGGAGCTTCGGTGAGGACAATTACAAGATCCTTTCCAAGTATCTCTTCATCCGAGAGAAACTTCGTCCTTACATCAGAGAGTGCATGAAGGCAGCCAGCGAGTGCGGTGCTCCCGTTATGAGACCTCTGTTCTATGACTTCTCCGAGGATAAGGCAGCCTGGGCAGTGGAAGATTCCTACATGTTCGGCCCTGACCTTCTGGTATCTCCCGTGATGGAAGCAGGCGCTACAGAACGTAAGATCTATCTTCCCGCAGGAAGCACCTGGACAGATGCTTATACCAAGAAGACTTACGAAGGCGGTCAGTGGGTAACTGTTCCCGCACCTATCGATATCATTCCCGTTATGATCCGTGACGGCAAGGAGATCGAGATCTACTAATATAAGTATAAAAGACAATAAAAAAGGAATCCGATCAGTAACGGTCGGATTCCTTTTATTTGTTTGTACTTTTAACTGAAAGCGATGAAGACAACACCGATGACGATACAAGCCACAGCTGCGATCTTGTTCCAGGTGATCTTTTCTTTCAGGAACATAGCGGACACGATCAGGGTCCAGACATATGTGACAGAGGTCATGGGATACACGATGGTATAGGGCAGGAAGCGCAGGAGCACAATGTTCAACAGTGCACCCAGCACATAGAAGAAGCCGCCGAAATACATATATTTCTCGCAGATCATAGCGGGAATGGAAAGCTTCTCTAAATTGTTGACGCCCTTCTTTAAGAAGAAGGCGCCTAAGCTGCCGCTCAGGGTCATGATCAATACTGCGATGATCTCAAGGAATACTTTAGCCATTGTTCTCACCGCCATTCTTTAAGTTTAGTAAGATCAGTCCGGCGAAGATGAAGAAGATACCTGCGATCTTCATGGCATTGATGCTCTCATCCAGGAAGAAATATCCTAAGAAGAGGGAACCGATGTAACCGAGACTCAACATGGGATGCAGTCTGGATACATCACCGAACTTGAAGGCGATGATCATAGCCAGAGCTCCGATGCCGTACATGACAAAACCCAGAAACAGGAACAGCAGGGAGTTGGCACTGGAGGAAGAGATCTTCCAGCAGAGCTGTCCGCAGCAGGTCATGATGGCGGAGATCAGAATGATGCACACACCGATTTTTAAGGATTTGTTTTCTTTCATGCTTGTTCCAATCCGTCTGCCAGTTTCAGCGCCAGATCAACGGTGAGGTCGGAGTTGTAGTGAGACCATTCACCCCAGCGTCCCAGACCGATCACCTTGTGATCTTTTGCCCAGGCGAGCAATTTCTCCATAATGGCAGGCTTGTCTATGGTATTCAAAGGATAAGCGTATTCGTTCATATAGGCGAAGCGGTCCTTATCTTCCTCGGGAAGAAGATCGATGCGCTCGCTGTTGGTCTCGGTCCAATAACCCTTGCTGTTTGCACAGAAGTTGGAACGAACCAGGATCCTGTGATAGGAAAGCGCGGGATCGGGATAGTAGATCCACTGGGCTTCGGTATCCAGGTTCTCTTCGTAATATCTGGTCTCTACGGAGCTGTACTTCAGCTTGCCGATACAGGTAAGCAATTCCTCGGGCATGCCGACGTGGCTGCTGACGGAAGTCCAGGGGATGGTAGTGATAATGGTATCGGCGCTGTATACTTCGCCGTCGGTTGTCTTTACGGTGCGGGTCTCATAATTGATCTCGGACACCTTCTTGCCGGTGAGCAGCTTGTCGCCCAAAGCAGCACCCATGCGGCGCCAGAGTTCTCCGTAACCGTATTTCTTGGGATAGTAGAACTGTGCGTGACCGGGCTGGGTTCCGTAAGCCTTTTTGGTAAGGCAGCTGAGCAAGGTCTCCTCGAAGGAAACGTTGGGCAATTTCTCCAGCCAGTAAGTGCCAAGCTGATTCAGTTCCTTGCTGAACATCTTCTGGTTGTAGGGGATCATATAATCTTCTGCGATGCGGTCGCCCAGCTTCCAGAAGATCCAGTCTACGAACTCTGTGGGCATCTCCTTGCCCAGGTTGCAGCCTGCTACGGCGATGGATTTCAAGTATTCTACCTGCTTCTCCAGATCCATCTCCCAGATATTGGCTTCCATGGGATGGTGGATCATCTGGCCCTTTACGGCGATGCGGGAATCGCGGTCGAAAAGCGCCCATTCGTCCTCAGGCATAAAGCCGAAGAGGAACTGGTTGACCTTGGGGCGTCTTACGTCCAGAAAGTGACCGCCGCCGATATCAAACTCGGTGTCGTCCACCATACAGGAACGGCAGAGGCCGCCTGCTTCGTCTTCCGCTTCCAGAACACAGAAGTCGTCAACGCCTAATTGCAGTAATCTGTTTGCAAAGGAAAGTCCGGCAGGGCCGGCTCCTAAAATCACATATTTCATCCTGGTTTCTCCTACTTGTCTCTTCCGATCTCCCACCAGAGATACTTCAACAGCTTCTTGCCGGTAGCCCAAGCCTTGAAATGGGTCTCACCGCCGATGCGGGCAGTCTCTGTGGTAGGGAATTCGATTCGTTTCATTCTGAATTTGTAGGAACGGCAAACCATCTCGATATCTACGGAAGGATTCATGTCGGAGATGGTAAGCTTCTTGAAGGCATCTACGGTCATGCCGCGGAAACCGTGCAGGGTATCCCAAACGGTGTTGCCTTCTCTCTTGAACAGGATCTTCGCTGCCAGTCCCAGACAAAGCACGAACCATTTTCTGGGCTTTAAGAGATGACCATCTTCCTCGTTGACGGAATCCTTCATCATACGGCTGCCCACAACGAACTCATATCCCTGCTCATAGAAAGCACGAAAGCGATAAGTGTCCTCCACTGGGATGGTTCCCTTGGGATGGAAGAAGACGAAAGCATCGCAGGTACAGTGATCTACCGCTTCGATGCAGGCCTGATTCAGGCCCTTCTTCTGCTGGGTAAATACCTCGATCCCCTGCTCCTTCAGATACTCTACGGTGCCGTCGGTGCTGCCGCCGTCCAGACAGAGGATCTGGTCAAATTGTGATCTGTCGATCAAAGGAATGTCGTGCTTTACGCCGTCCAATTCATTCCATGTTATCAGGCAAAGTGCAACTGTCATGAAAGTGTCTCCTGCTCAAATATTGATAAAAATAAACTATTCTTTATCATAACTTATATTGCGGTCTATTGTCAAATAAATAAGTAGGAGAGAAACCTTTGAAAAGAAGCATTTTTGCCGCGAAAATGACTGGTAAGAAGGCACTGTTTTTGGTATGATAAAACCGTGAAAACCCTTGAAAAAAAAAAAAAAACAAGGGATGGGCAGGAGAGCAAAATTCGGGCTTTCCAAGCCCGCAGAACAGAGAACAGGAGAAGGTATCATGAAAAAAATAAATATGGCGATCCTGGGTGCCGGCAATATTGCGGGCGCTATGGCAAAGGCAATAAGCGGTATCCCTGAATGGGTAAATGCTTATGCGGTTGCAGCAAGAGATCTGGAGAGAGCACAAAGTTTTGCAAAGGAATGGGGCTTTGCAAAAGCATACGGTTCCTACGATGAATTGGTGAAAGATCCCCAGGTGGATCTGATCTACGTGGCGACCCCTCATTCTCATCACTATGAGCACGCGAAACTTTGCCTGGAGAACGGCAAGGCTACTCTGGTGGAAAAGGCTTTCACCGCCAATGCGGCACAGACAGCAGATCTGATCATGATCTCCGAGGAGAAGCATATTTTCTTGCAGGAGGCTATCTGGACCAGATTTATTCCTGCAAAGGATATCGTACAGAAATTGCTGGAGGACAAGGTGATCGGTGAACCGGTAAGCCTCTTTGGCGAGTTTTCCGTACCCATCGCACACGTGAAGCGACTGACCGATCCCGCCCTGGCAGGAGGTTCCCTCTTGGATCTGGGTATGTATTCGCTGACCTTTGCTTCTATGTATTTTGGAGACGACATCGTGGAGGTAAGTTCCAAGTGTGAGAAATATGAGACCGGCGTGGATGCTACCGACGATATCTATTACACCTACCGCGACGGCAAAACAGCACATTTACGCACATCCTTTGTAAGCGGTCCTTTCAATGAAGGAACGATCGAAGGAACCAAGGGCAAGATCCGTGTGGAGACCTTGAACAACTACACCGCCATTCAGGTATTTGATACAGAAGGCAAGCTGACCGCAGAGTATCCCATCCCGCCTCAGGTCAACGGTTACGAATATGAAGTGATCGCTTCCGTGAAGGCACTGCAGGCAGGGGAGATCGAGACAAAAGAAATGACGCATGCCGAGACTCTCGAGATCATGCGTCAGATGGATGCCCTCAGAAAAGAATGGGGCGTTATTTATCCGTTCCCCGGAGAAAACGGCACTCTTTAAATAAGTTGTTTACGGCGATCTCGTACTGAGAGATGCGGGTCGCCTTGCGAATCGCTTTCAAATACTTATCGGAATCTTCGAAACCGGTACTGAAAAATGTCCAGAGATCTTTCATCTTGAACAGGGTGTTAGCATCTCCGGACATTATTTTTGTGTAGCCGGAGAGAAGGTCTTCGTGAAAAGCGCGGAAGTTTTCCGGTGTGTTTTCACCGCTCACCATACCGGGATCCATCAAAAGACCGCGGCCTAACATGACGGTCTCGGTGGTGGGAGAGAAACTTTTAAGCCATCCCAGGGAGCCGTAATCGGTATTGTTTTCGTCTATGGAAGTGATGTCCCCGTTGTAGCAGATGGGGAAGGAGAAGCGCCCCTGAGCACGGAGAAAACTTTCCATGTTGACTTTTCCGCCGTAGCCCTGCTTCTGGAAGCGGGGATGGATGATCAGTTCCTCGATAGGGAAATCTTTGAAGACCTCCAGTATGGGTTCCCATTCCTCCTCCGATGCAATGCCGATACGGGTCTTGATGGAGATCTTCATAGGACAGTGCTCGAAAATATCTTCCAGGAACCCGCGCAGACCATCGGGGTCTGCAAGCATGCCGGAGCCTCTGCGTCTGGTGACCACCGTGGAGGCAGGACAGCCCAGATTCAGGTTGACGGTGTCGTAGCCGTACTTGGCGATGGAAGCGGCGATCTTCAGGAAGTCCTCGCTTCGACCGGCTAAGATCTGAGGGACGGTAGTTTGTCCTTCGTTGTGCTCGGGCAGGATATCGTTTCGCTCACGACTGCTTAAGTTGGTGCTGGCGATGAAGGGAGTAAAATACTTCTCCATGCCGCCGTAGTGAGCGTGAAAAACGCTGCGGAATGTGTAGGTCGTAATGCCCTCCAAAGGGGCGAGATAGTAGTTCATAATGTTTCCTTTTTCTGCGGTTTAGCA
>JAKSRX010000048.1 GCA_024403365.1 Acetatifactor sp.
TTGAATACCTTCTGTGCAAAGGCCACCTTCTGCATGGTCTCGTTCATATGCACGGGGATGCGGATAGCGGTTCTCTCGTTGGCCAGACCGCGGCTGATGGCCTGTCTGATCCACCAGGTAGCGTAGGTGCTGAACTTATAGCCCAGAGTGTAGTCGTACTTCTCCACGGACTTGATCAGGCCTTCGTTGCCCATCATGATCAGGTCCTCCAGGTCCACACCGCGACCCTGGGATTTCTTCGCGATGCTCACCACCAGTCTGAGGTTGCTGGTGACCAGTCTATCCTTGGCTGCCTGGGCTCCCTCACCGCCCTCGGCAATGATTCTGCCCAGCTCGACCTCTTCAGCGGCACTGAGCAGGGGGTGTCTGCTGATATCTCTCAGGTACATTCTCACGGAATCCACCACGTATTCATCGTTGCTTTCTTCCGCATCCTTCTGTCCGGCTTCGGAAGTCTGTGCCTCCTCCTGTTCCATCATAAGAAGTTCTTCCCTGGTAGGCTCTTTTTCAAATGCATCATTTCTCATAGTGTACCCTCCCTAAAAAACATACTCTTTTGCAATCACAGTTGACAGTCGCAAAGAGGCTAACCTTAGTTAGGTCAGCCCCGATAGCACTTTAGAAGATGCTCTTCACTTCATCGCAGATACCGAAAGCGATGGCTGCCTCGGCATTCATGAAGTTGTCGAAATTGGTTGCTTCGTCGATCTCCTCCACCGTCTTGCCGGTGTGTTTTGCGAGGATCTCGTTGATGATGGCCTTGGTCTCCAGAATGGATTCCGCGGTCTTTTTGATACTGGAAGCGCTGCCTCCCACACCGCCTGCGATCAGGGGCTCGTGGATCATCACCTTGCTGTGAGGAAGGATGAATCTTCTTCCTTTCTGGCCTCCTGCCAGGATGACTGCTCCCATAGAAGCTGCCATGCCGATGCAGTAGATATTGATGGGAAGCTTATCGGCACAGGCCTGGATCACATCGTAGATGACGAGACCCGCGTTCACGCTCCCTCCGGGACTGTTGATGTAGATGTCCACGGGGACATCGTCCTGCGCGAGGTAGAGAAGCTGGGACACGAAGTCATTAGCCATATCCTCAGTCACTTCACCGGTCAGGAAAAGCTTGCGGTTGGTAAGATGTCTGGTTCTCAAGGTGATCTCGCGGATACCGTTGCTGGTCTCCTCCTCGATGCTGGGATTCCAGTTGTATGTATGGCGGACGGTATCGGAACCCATCACAATATTGGGGTATGTTGCATTCATCATAATTACCTCCCTGTCATATAAGACGACAAATATCGATAAAAGTTTTCAGTTGCTGCTTCCCGACTCCGAAGAGCCGGGAAGTTTGTTTTAGTGTTCGTCCTGTTCCTCCATCATCTGCTTGTAGAGCTCATCCTCGGTGGTCTGATATCTCTTAGCGTAGATGGGTTCCATTCCTCTTCGGAAGACGATGACCTTTTCCAGAGGCATGCTCATTACCTTGGTCAAGGGCTTGTTGGTTCTCTGTGAAATGTTTCTGCAGGTGGTGATGTCCATACCACCCATATACACGTAGGTGTCGCAGTTGTTGATGATGGTCGTTGCGGCTCCCTCGCCGTACATTGAGTTCAGCTGAGATTCGCTCTGAAGCAGCATCGTTACGCTGATGCCGGCGGCTCTGAAGATACTGATGTACTCCTCAAAGTCGTTGATCTTGCCGCCGCAGGCGAAGTCGTCACAGATGATGTGAACGGGTACCTGCAGTCTGCTGTCTTCCCTTTCCTCAGCCGCCTCGAAGAGTTCGCGGAACATATCCGCATAGAGCATATTGATGTAGGACTGAAGGGTCTGATTCATAGGGGACGTGGTGATGAAGAGGGCTGTCTTATGCTCTCCCAGTTCCTTAAAGTCTACGCGTCTTTCCTTCTTGGTCATCTCTACTACACTGTCGCAGAAGATCTTGTCCAGTGCGCTGTTGACGATGGAAAGGATACAGGAAGCGGTCTTGGAAGCAAGGCCCTTGATGGTCTTCCAGAGCTCGGGAGCCTGGTTGCCGGGGTATCGCTTCTCTACAGCCTCGAAGACCGGATCCAGGTTGGATTTGAAGCAGCTGCCGGACTCGTTGATCTTCAGTGAGCGGTGAAGGTCTACCACATCGCCGAAGCAGGCTCTTCTGCCGGATTCCATTGCGGTGAGTCGCACCAGCATGATCTCGGCTGCCAATACGCTGGTGGCGCTATCGTTCCAATAGGGATCCATCTCACCGTTTCGACTCTTGCTGACAGAACCGCCGCTGATCAGGTTTCTGGCGGTCTGAATTATGTCGTTATCAGTATCTACAAAGTCCAGAGGATCGTAGCCGTAGAGGCTATTCTCGGGGTGAGCGAAGTCAAGGTTGATGACCTTATATCCTCTCTTCACCAAAAGTCTCTGGAACTTGTCTCGCAAAGCTTTCTTTGCGATGGGGACTACCACACTGGAGTCCGTTGTGTGGAGGAGTCTGGAGTAGGCATTGGAGAAACTTTTGCCACACCCTGTAGGTCCTACCACGATCTCGTTCAGGTTAACACCTGTCTTTGCAAAATCTGCGGGGAAGATCACACCCTCCGCTAAGCATGTCATATCTGCCATTTCTTTATCCTCCTTTTTTCTTTCTGTAACTAGTATATCAGTCTGTGAAAATAAAAAAATAAACCTGTAGTTTCATTGACTACAGGTTCACTCTTGTGTTATTCGCTTTTCAGTTTTTGAAGCACTTGTTTTAAGTTCTGAAGCTTTTCTTCAGCTTCTTTGTCACCCTGGCAGATCATCATCTCCAGGATATTGCAGCAGCTCTCGATGTATCTCGCTGCCTTCGCATTTTCCTTCTGGGAGATATTGATGGCTCCGATGATCTCGTAGAGTTCCAGAAGATTTTGGTAATGCTCCATGGTCGGCTCCAACTCCGCCATCCTCTCAGCGGTCCTCTGGGTCTCCTCAAAACCAACCTCTGCCTCCGCCGTCAGTCCCAATTGATAATTTAAGTCCGCCACCTTTTTCTGACAGATCATCAGGATCTTCAGGTGCGTCACATTTTCCGCACACTCCACCGCCCGGGTGGCCATATCCGTGGACTTGATATAATATGCTTTTGCGGCAGTTTCTCTCTGACTCAGATAGAGTTTATTGCCCGCCTCCTGATAAAGCATTCCCAGACCCAAAATAGATTCCAGGGTGGCATTTTGTTCCACGATATCTCGAAGCTTCGCTATTGCTTTCTGTATTTCCTCCAAAGATGCATTCTCTTCGGGTAATGCTACGCCGCATATTTCCTCCATAGGATTCCTCCTCGCACGATGGTGCTTTTCTACTCGGTCAAACAAAAAAGTCGGTGCCAATGACACCGACTTTATTATACCATATTTCAAAAATCTCAGCAACTAGCGCATGGCATCCTTCATGCTCTTCACATACTCGCCTACGTACTTAGGTGCTTCCTTGCCATACTTCTCAAGGATCTTGATGATAGCGGAACCGACGATAGCGCCGTCTGACAGATCACCCATCTTCTTCGCCTGCTCGGGGGTAGAGATACCGAAACCGATAGCTACAGGGATATCGGTCACCTCGCGGATGATCTTCACGATGGAACCTAAGTCAGTGGTGATCTCGCTTCTGGTACCGGTAACGCCCAGGGAAGATACCAGGTAGATGAAGCCTTCTGCTTCCTTAGCGATCATAGCGATACGGTTCTCGGAAGTAGGTGCGATCAGGGGGATCAGGTCTACATCGTACTTGGTGCAGAGATCCTGGAACTCCTCTCTCTCCTCGTAAGGGATATCGGGAAGGATCAGACCGTCGATACCGATCTCCTGACAGGTGGAGATGAAGGTATCTGCGCCGTAGGAAAATACTACGTTTGCGTAGGTCATGAATACCATGGGAACGCTTACGTCCTTGCGAAGTTCTTTTACGAAATCAAAGATGATATCGGTGGTCACGCCGCCTGCCAGTGCGCGGATGTTTGCGCCCTGGATGACAGGACCTTCTGCGGTGGGATCGGAGAAGGGAATACCCAGTTCGATCAGGTCAGCACCGTTTGCCACTGCTTCTTTTACTGCTGCTGCCGTGGTCTCCAGATCGGGATCGCCGCAGGTGATAAAGGCGATGAATGCCTTACCGTTTTCAAATGCTTTGTGTATTCTACTCATAGATGTTCTCTCCTCTGTAACGTGCGATTGCTGCGCAGTCCTTGTCGCCTCTGCCGGAAACTGTGATAACGATGATCTTGTCCTTACCCATAGTAGGAGCCAGCTTCTTTGCATAAGCTACTGCGTGCGCAGATTCAATAGCGGGAATGATACCCTCGGTCTTAGCAAGGTACTCGAAAGCATCTACTGCCTCGTCGTCGGTAACAGGTACATACTGTGCACGACCGATGTCGTAAAGGTATGCATGCTCAGGTCCTACACCGGGATAATCCAGACCTGCGGAAATAGAATATACAGGAGCGATCTGACCGTACTTATCCTGGCAGAAGTAGGACTTCATACCATGGAAAATACCTACGCGACCGGTATTTACGGTTGCTGCGGTCTCGAAGGTATCGATACCGCGTCCTGCTGCCTCACAGCCGATCAGCTGTACATCTTTATCTTCAATAAAGTTGTAGAAGGCACCGATGGCATTGGAGCCGCCGCCAACACAAGCGATGACTGCATCGGGAAGTCTGCCTTCCTTCTTCAGGATCTGCTCCTTGATCTCCTTGGAGATAACAGCCTGGAAATCACGAACGATGGTAGGGAAGGGATGAGGTCCCATAACGGAACCCAGACAATAGTGGGTATCGCTGATACGGGAGGTCCACTCTCTCATTGCCTCGGACACAGCATCCTTCAGGGTTGCGGTACCGCTCTTAACAGGGATTACTTCTGCGCCCAGAAGTCTCATACGATATACATTCAGAGCCTGACGCTTGGTGTCTTCCTCGCCCATGAATACAACACACTCCATACCCATAAGCGCTGCAGCGGTAGCAGTTGCTACACCGTGCTGTCCTGCACCGGTCTCTGCGATCAGTCTGGTCTTACCCATCTTCTTTGCAAGCAGTGCCTGTCCAAGTACGTTGTTGATCTTGTGTGCACCGGTATGGTTCAGATCCTCTCTCTTTAAGTAGATCTTAGCGCCGCCAAGGTCCTTGGTCATCTTCTCTGCATAGTACAGTCTGGAAGGTCTTCCTGCGTACTCATTGAAGAGTTCCTCCAGCTCCGCATTGAACTCGGGGTCGTTCTTATAATGGTTGTAAGCCTCCTCCAGCTCAATGACTGCATTCATTAATGTCTCGGGAATATACTGTCCTCCGTGTATTCCGAAGCGTCCGTTTTGATTGGTCATTTCATTACTCCTCTCGTCTATTGTCTCTGACCTTTTCCACAAAGGTCTCCATCTTCTTTTCGTCCTTAAAGTTGCCCGTCTCTATGCCGGAGCTCACGTCCACGCCATAGGGATCTACCACTGTAAGCGCCTCCTCGATGTTTTCCGGATTCAAACCTCCTGCCAGAAAGAAGGGACGTTTTACAGCGGACAACAACTGCCAGTCAAAGCAATTGCCGCTGCCGATACCGGAATCCAAAAGCACCATGTCAGCAGTGGAAGCATTGGCTCTCTGCACATCTTCCTCGCTCTTCACCACGAAAGCCTGAAAGATCGGCTTGTCCGTGCGCTTACGCAGTTCCGCAATATATGCCTCGTCCTCTTTGCCATGGAGCTGTGCCGCATCGATGATGCCCTGCTCCAAAAGGGAAGCCACAAAGTCTATGGGGGAGCTGACGAAAACGCCCACCGCCTTGATACCGTCCTCCAGCTTGGCCTTTAAGGCAGCCGCCTGTTCCGGTGTCACATTGCGCTTGCTCTTCTCAAAGAATACAAAGCCGATATAGTCCGGACGCAGTCTGTTGGCAGCGATTATATCATCAACCCTGCTGAGTCCGCAAAGTTTTATTTTTGTCATCTTTAAAGTCCTTTTAATTCGTCCAGTTTTGCCTTCTTGTCATCGGCACGCATCAGGGTCTCTCCGATCAGCACTGCATCGGCACCGATCTCACGAAGAGTGGCTACATCCGCAGCATCCTTCACACCGCTCTCGGATACGAAGATGATATCCTGAGGGATCATTGCGCGGAGCTTTTTGCTGTTGCCGGTGTCCACGGTGAAGTTCTTTAAGTTTCTGTTGTTGACACCGATGATCCTTGCGCCGGCACGGATCGCCATCTCCACCTCTGCCTCATCGTGGGTCTCCACCAGTGCGGAAAGTCCCAGTTCATCACAGATGCCGATGTATTCTCTTACGGTCTCTTCGGGCAAGATAGAACAGATCAGCAGAACTGCCTTAGCACCCAGAAGCTTCGCCTCATAGATCATATACTCATCTACGGTGAAGTCCTTGCGGATACAGGGGATCTGCACTGCAGCGGTGATCTCCTTTAGATATTCATCGCTGCCCAGGAACCACTTAGGCTCGGTAAGCACGGAGATACAGTTGGCACCTGCTGCCTCGTATTCCTTTGCGATCTCCAGATAAGGGAAATCCGGAGCGATCAATCCCTTGGAGGGAGATGCTTTCTTACACTCGCAGATGAATGCGATGTCGTCTGTCTTTAATGCTTTTTCAAATTCAAAATCACCCTTGGGGAGGGCAAGCGCTTTCGCCTTGACCTCCTCTAAGGAAATATTCTTTTTGGCTGCAAGTACACGCTCTCTGGCGTATGCTGCAAGTTCGTCCAAAATCGTCATAGGGAATTCCCTACCTTCCTGTCTTATCTGTTGCTGACTGCGATGATCTTCTCCAGAGTCTCGTAAGCCTTACCGGAGTCAATGATCTCTGCTGCCAGAGCGATACCTTCTGCAAAAGTCTCTGCCTTGCCGCCGATGTAGAGAGAAGCACCTGCATTCATCAGAACTGCGTTTCTCTTGTGGCCCTTCTCGCCCTTTAAGATTGCCTTGGTGATCTCAGCGTTCTCTGCGGGAGTGCCGCCCTTTAAATCATCCTTGGTACATCTCTCGAAGCCGAAATCCTCGGGAGTGATGGTGTAAGACTTGAACCAGCCGTCCTTGAACTCGCAAACCTTGGTAGGAGCGCTCATAGAAATCTCATCCAGCTTATCCATACCGTAAACTACCATACCGCGGGTAACACCGAGGCTGATCAGAACCTGTGCAAGGGGCTCAAGCAGATACTCATCGTATACGCCAAGCAGCTGCATCTTGGGGGAACCGGGGTTGGTCAGAGGTCCAAGAATGTTGAATACGGTTCTGAAACCAAGTTCCTTACGGATAGGTCCTACATATTTCATGGAAGAATGATATTTCTGTGCGAAGAAGAAGCACATGCCTGCCTCCTTCAGAAGCTCGATACACTTCTCGGGATCCTGCTGGATATTTACGCCGAGTGCTTCCAGACAGTCTGCGGTTCCGCAGAGGGAGGAAGCTGCGCGGTTACCGTGCTTAGCAACCTTCATGCCGCCTGCTGCTGCAACGATTGCGGAAGTAGTGGAAATATTGAAGCTGTGTGCGTTGTCACCGCCGGTACCAACGATCTCAAATACGTCAAGGCCAGTGGTATCAACCTTGGTTGCGTGGTCTCTCATTGCTGCTGCACAACCTGCGATCTCAGCGGTGGTCTCAGCCTTTGCGCTCTTGGTGGAAAGGGATGCAAGGAATGCTGCGTTCTGAGTGGCAGTGGTCTCGCCGCTCATGATCTCGTTCATTACTGCATAAGCCTCATCATATGTCAGGTCCTCTTTGTTTACGATCTTTACAATTGCCTCTTTGATCATTGTTCTATTCTCCTTTTTTTATCTCATATTTACAGGTTAATAAAGTTCACTAACATCTGCTTTCCGTCGGGAGTCATGATGGACTCGGGATGGAACTGTACACCGTAGATGGGGTACTCTTTGTGCTGCACTGCCATGACCTCTCCGTCTGTGGTCAATGCGGTCACCTTCAGGCACTCGGGAATGGTGTCGGGATCGGCTGCCAGGGAATGATATCTAGCAACGGGAGCCACATCGGGACAACCCTTGAAGAGAAGGCAATCTTTGTCAAACTTTACATCGGACTGCTTGCCGTGCATCAACTGCTTTGCATAGGTTACGGTAGCACCGAATGCTGCGCAGATAGCCTGATGTCCCAAGCATACGCCTAAGGTAGGGATCTCTTTTCCCAGAGTCTTGGCTGCCTCCACGATCACGCCTGCATCCTCAGGTCTTCCGGGACCGGGGCTTAAGATGATTCGGTCGGGCTTTAAATTTCTGATCTCCTCGATGGTCAGTTCATCGTTTCTGATGACCTTGATATCGGGGTTGATCTCACCGATCAGCTGATACAGGTTGTAGGAAAAACTGTCGTAATTATCTATCAGTAAAATCATAATACTTCTCCTTCCTCTCCTGCCAGAACCAAAGCATTCAGGGAAGCTCTGGCCTTGTTCAGGCACTCCTGATATTCCTTCTCGGGAACGGAATCAGCTACGATACCGGCACCGCTTCTGACGAAGACTTTGCCGTTTTTCTTGTAAGCGATTCGGATGGCGATACAGGTATCCATATTGCCGGTGAAATCGATGTAACCGATGGCACCACCGTAGATACCACGCTTATTGTTCTCCAGTTCACCGATGAGCTGACAAGCTCTGATCTTGGGTGCACCGGAAAGAGTACCTGCGGGAAGGACTGCTGCGATGGCATCCAATGCATCGTGCTCTTCCTTGATCTCGCCTCTTACGGTAGATCCGATGTGCATTACGTGAGAATAACGCTCGATGGAATGGAGTTTTTCTACCTGAACGGTTCCGAACTTACTGATGCGGCCCAGATCGTTTCGTCCCAGGTCTACCAGCATGTTGTGCTCTGCCAGTTCCTTCTCGTCTGCCAGAAGTTCTGCCTCCAGTGCTTTATCTTCCTCCTCGGTCTTTCCTCTGGGTCTGGTACCTGCCAGGGGGAAGGTGTGAAGCACACCGTTCTCTAGCTTAACCAATGTCTCGGGGGATGCACCTGCTACCTCAACATCGGTTCCCGCAAAGTAGAACATATAAGGGGAAGGATTGATGGTACGAAGCATTCTGTAAGTATTCAGGAGGCTTCCTTCGAAGGGTGCCTCAAGACGATTGGAAAGAACGATCTGGAAGATATCACCTTCGTGGATGTAGTGCTTTGCCTTCTCAACCATCTCACAATATCTTTCCTGATCGAAGAGAGGTTTTACCTCGCCCAGAAGCTTTCCGCCGGGCTCTTCCTTCTTCTTACCGTTCTTAAGCAGGTCCACTAACTGTGTCAGTTCCATGACTGCTTTATTATATCCGGTCTCGGGATCGTTTAACGGCATGTTCGCCATCAGAACGATCTTCTGTCTCATATTATCGAAGGCGATGACCTTGTCGAAGAGCATCAGGTCAACGTCCTTAAATTCTTCGCTGTCCTCCACCTGACATTTTACGGTAGGCTCGCTGTATCCCAGGTAATCGTAGGAGAAGTATCCCACCAGGCCGCCGGTAAAGGAAGGCAGAGAGTCGAACTTGGGACTCTTGTGATCCTCTAAGATCTGACGTAAAAAGTCTGCCGGATTATCGGTCTTGAACTTGAAGTTGCCTGCTTTCATCTCTCCGTCGATGCAGGTGATCTCCATCTTGGGATCATATCCTAAAAAGGTGTAGCGTCCCCACTTATCGTTTGCTGCTGCAGATTCCAGCATATAGCAGTGAGTGGACACATTCTTCAAAATCTTCATGGTCTCAATGGGTGTGGTAAAATCGGAAAGGATCTCACAGCTTACCGGCAGAACCTTGTACTGACCTGTTGCTGCAATTCTTTTCACTTCTTCGAGAGTCGGTAAAAATTTCATTTTTTCTCCTCCTTGTCTGGCACCGATTTCTGCGAAATCAGTACAAATCAGCACCGATTTCTGCGAAATCAGTACAAATCAGCACCGATTTCTGTGAAATCGGTACAAAGCACAAAAAAACGTCCTCGACAGAGTCTTAGTCTGTCAAGGACGAATACTATACTATCCGCGGTGCCACCTTGAATTCGCGATACTTCGCGCGCTTATCAGGATACCAACATATCCCCGGCAAATGACGTCTGCCCTACGTCGCAGAATACTCTGTATATGATACATTTGACTGCGCCCTCAGCGGTCCATTTGACTACTTGTTTCTTACCTGATTCTCAGCAACACAGGCTCTCTGTAGAGGCATCATAGCCGTTATCTCCGCTTCAACGGTTTACTTCACTAAATTGTTATCATTGTAGCACCACACCATTTTCTTGTCAATAGCCTTCCTCTGAAAATCTATACAAGATAATACATTGATACATCAATAACACTTATTGGATTTCTATGGCAAAGGGAGTATGCTGAAGGTGATAATAGAAATCGGAGGTTTTTCCATGAGTTTAAAAGAGTCCTTTTCACCATATTTCAGAGTGGGAGCTGCTATCGCAAGACCCGACATCACTACCCCTTCTCACACAAAGCTGATGACCGAACAGTTCAACAGCATGACCTGTGAGAACGATATGAAACCTATGTACAGCCTGGATCAGGCAGAGAACCTGGCACATCCCGAGAAGTACAATCTATCCCCTGCAACAAAGTTCGATCGCATGAAGCCCTTCCTGGATTTCGCCACCGAGCACAAGCTTCCCATGAGAGGTCATACCCTTGTATGGCACAATCAGACCCCCAAGTATTTCTTCCACGAGAACTATGATGTGGAGGCGCCTCTTGCTTCCCGCGAGGTGATGCTTGCCAGACTGGAGTCCTACATCCGTTCCGTATTGACCTTCGTGCAGACCAACTACCCCGGTCTGATCTATGCCTGGGACGTAGTCAACGAGATCGTAGATGAGGGTGACTTCCGTAAGTCTCTCTGGAGTCAGACCGTTGGTACCGACTTCTTCCTCTATGCTTTCCGCTTTGCCAGAAAGTATGTGGCAGAAGGCGTACAGCTTTGCTATAACGACTACTCCACCGCGCTTGTCTGGAAGCGTGACTTTCTCTTAGAGAAGGTATTGAAGCCTCTGATGGCAGAAGGTTTGGTAGACGGTATGGGTATGCAGTCTCACCTGACCATGGAGGAGCCTGAGCTTGACATGTACAAGATCGCTTTGGAAATGTATGGCGCTCTGGGTCTGGTGATCCACATCACAGAGCTTGACATCCACAACAACGATCCTTCCGAAGCTTCCCAGACCGCATTGGCTGAGCGCTACGCGAAATTGTTCACCATCCTGCGCGATGCCAAAGCAGAGGGCAAGGCAAACATTGAGTGCGTTACCTTCTGGAATCTGTTGGATGAAGAGAGCTGGCTTTCCGGCTTCCGCAAAGAGAGAAGCTATCCTCTCCTGTTCCACAATGACGATCAACCCAAGGCAGCCTACTATGCTGTTTTGGATATTCTGAAATAGTTTTACCACGATAAAACCCCATCGATCCGGGTCGATGGGGTTTTTGTTATGCTTTGATATATTCTTTCAAAAGTAAGAAGGTATTTTTCACGCCATCCACGTGGGAGCGTTCGTAGTTGTGAGAAGCATAGACGCCGGGACCGATCAGGCCGTGTCTCACGTCATATCCGGCACGCAGAGAAGCCTCCGCATCGGAACCGTAATGAGGATAGATGTCGATGGCATAGTCTGCACCTGCTGCCTTTGCCGCATTCACAAGGCCTGTGATCACATCATAATTGTAAGGTCCGCCGGAATCCTTGGCACAGATAGATACCTTTCTCTCGGTGCACTCCAGATCATCGCCCACACAGCCCATATCCACGGAGATGATCTCTGCGGTATCCTCAGGTAAGACAGCGCCGCCATGGCCCACTTCCTCATAGACTGTAAAGAGGACTGTGATCTTACGGCTGAAGGTTACCTCGCCGTCTTTTGCTGCCTTGGCAAGACCCAGCAGAATGGCTGCGGACAACTTGTCATCCAGGAATCTGCTCTTGATATAGCCGCTCTTGGTCACTACCGTGCGGGGATCCATGGCGATGATATCGCCTACCTGAATGCCCAGTGCAGCAGTCTCCTCCTTGGTGAAAACATTCTCATCCAGAAGGATCTCCATGTTGCCTTCCTTCTGCTCCACATCGCTGTCTGCCACGTGAACGGAGGGCTCGCGATTCAATACCACACCGGTGTATACTTTGCCGTCTCTGGTGCAGATGGTGCAGTTCTCACCGTCAGCAGTCTTCCATCTGTGTCCACCCAGCGTGGTGGGACGAAGGCGTCCGTTTCCCTTGATGGAACGAACCATAGCGCCCAGTGTATCCACATGGGCTGCCAGTACCAGCGGATCACCCTCTCCGCCCAGGCAGGCACTGACATTTCCTTTTCTGCTGATCTCCGGCGCATAGCCCATAGCGGTCAAGGTATCGAACACATACTGTACCACCTCTTTCGTATAGCCGCTGGGGCTGGGAATGGCTGTCAAAGCCTTTAATTCTTCTGTAATGTAAGTAATATACTGTTCCATATATTCTCTCCTGTCTGTCTTTCAAACTGTTCTCATCATACCACGAATGCATAGTTGAAACAAGTTCCACTGCCCGGTACAGGCAATAAATGGCGCCTGCCGAAGCAGACGCATACTTTTACTTATTCCCTGGAATTACTTCTGAGAAATCGTATCACAGAAGGTTCCTCTCTTCTACTCAGTTTTTAATTCCTTTCTCCGATTATGCGCTGTTTTTTGCGAATTTGCCAGACCTGATTTTCACAAAATCATTGCATCTCTTTCCCACAATCTCTACAATATAGACAGCGAGGAACAACTATGAATCTTATAACGATCACTGATCTGAACCGGACAGAACTGGAACCTTTCACGACCCTGTCCGAGAAACAATTATATCACTACTACGAGCCGGACCTTGGTGTCTTTCTGGCAGAGAGTCCCAATGTCATCGAGAGAGCCCTGGATGCTGGCCACGAACCCCTGTCCCTTCTTGTGGAGAAAAAGATGCTGGAAGGACAGGCCGCAGACCTGATCCGTAAATGCGGCGATATCCCTATCTACACCGGGGAGGATGCTTTGCTTTCGCAGGTCAAAGGCTTTCAGCTCACCCGAGGCATCCAGTGTCTGATGCGCAGGAAAAACCTTCCTACAGTTGAAGAAGTATGCACCGGTGCAAAGCGCATCGTGGTGTTGGAAAATGTCATGAATCCTACCAATGTAGGCGCCATCTTTCGAAGTGCCGCCGCCCTGAATATGGACGCCGTCCTGTTGACTGCCGGCTGCAGTGACCCTTTGCAAAAGCGTGCGCTGCGTGTCAGCGTAGGAAATGTCTTCCAGATCCCCTGGGCCTATCTTCCCACTGAAAACTGGATGGAGCATTTAAAGCAGGCTGGTTTCACCACCATAGCCATGGCTCTCTGTGACGATTCCATAGCCATCGACGATCCCCGCATCAAAGCGGCGGACCGCGTGGCAGTGATCATGGGTACCGAAGGAGACGGTCTGGCCCACTCCACCATCGCAGCCTGCGATCACACGGTCAAGATACCCATGTCTCACAATGTGGACTCCCTGAATGTAGCGGCTGCCAGTGCGGTAGCCTTCTGGGCGCTCTCTCATACGTAAATCAAAAAAGCACGCCGTTCAGCGTGCTTTTCTTTTTTGTATGGGTCAGGAAGCCCTGCGAAGAGCCATGGTCACAGCCCTGTATCGTTCTCCGTCCAGAATAGAGGTCAAGTTCTCGAAGGGATCCCTCTTTTCTTTCACCGCAGCGACCTTCATCGCATTTTGGGATACTCCGGAGATCAATGCCACACCGGCTTCGTTGGTCGTCATAGGAATGGTGCCTGTGCGGCTGTTCACATTCCAGAAGATCAACTTCGGCAGCTGATATCCCGCAGCCTCCCACTTCTGTCGGATCTCTCCGAACAGTGTTGCGGAGAAGGGTCTGCCGGCATCCCTGTAGGAGTTAGGAGTGCTTGCTGCATCAAACTCCATATCGGAGATGATCAGCACCTGCTTCGGCATCTGCTCCTGAGGAACCTGCTCGCTCCGGGCCAGAGCCAGAAGCATATCGAATACTGCTTCGATATTGGTGTTGGAGATCTCATTGTGGCTCATCATGATCTCCACTTTTTGTTTCAAGGTATGTCCCTTGGAGAGATCGATGAACTGCGGCCTGCTGCTGAAGGTGATCGCCTTGTCGTGGAATACACCCTGCAGCTGTTCTGCAAAGTATATGGCAAGGGACACCGCCACATCGATGGGTCTTACCTCGGAGCGGCTTTTCCCATTACAGCTATAGTCGCCGAGCATGCTGTACATGCTTCCGGAACCGTCGGACACCACGATGGCATTCTCCAATCCAAAGTCGCTCTGATACCCTCTCTCCCGCAGGATCTGCCAAAGCACTTCCGCCAAAGCATTATCCTTCAGTCCTATACCGTAATAGGATTCACCTATGATCTTCCTTACGATATCGTAGGGCACCAGACCATTGCTATTCAGTTTTTTATCCCCCAATGCCACCTCCCTGAGGAATCCTTCGTACCGCTCCTTATCATGGCGATCGAAGGCTTTTTCGTACTTCATTCCGGCCTTCGCAGGGACCTTCGCGTAATCGATCTCCTGCCAGTCGCGAGCTGTCATGGCTACCTCTGTAACCTTGCCGTAAGCACGAAGTTTGGAAAGAGTTTTGCGATACTCTTTCTCGGACATATGGAGTTCTCCCAGGAGTTTACGTGCCAATCTGACGCTCTCTTTGGAAGAGGTGTTTATGCTGGGCAGCCACTTGCCCAACAGGGAAATCGGTTTCCCTTCTTCCATGGCCTGAAGATCTTTCTGCAGCTGCCTGCGAATGAATTCGCCGGTCTTGTGACACAAAGAAGTATCCAAAAATACCAGCAGATCGTCAAAACGACCATACTGCGGTATCAGAGGCAGAATAGCTTCCGCCACAGCGGGATGTGACTTCGCCAGATATTTCAGGCACACCCTGAAAGTACGGCGTTCCCCTAACCCCTCCTGGATGTCCCTGGCGAAGAACAACCATTTCACGGCATATTCCGGGGTCTCGTAATATGCCTGTATAAACATGCGGACAATATCCGCTTCTTCACGGTTTCTAAGGGAAGAAACCATGAAGTTGAGATTCACCAATGCTTGATTGGCGCTGCGGTAACCAATGGCACCGTTTTCCGTCTCGGAATAGTTCTGGTACTCTTGCAGAAACTCTTCTGCGCTGCGACCTGCTGACAATTCCTCTGCGGCCTTTCCGTTCCTACCAGCGACTATATACCTTCTAGCCCTCATAGTTTCTCTCCTTCCTTACCAGACGCTGTTTTTTCTCCATATTCTATTCTCATGATCGTTTGTAAATAGCTGTAAGCGCCTGCCTTATTCAGTTGTAAGGTAATCATAGCACGGGAGAAGGAAGCCCGAAAGAAACCAGTGGTTTCATACAACAAAAAAGGACGGCTCGTTATGAGTCGTCCTTTCAAACGCTATTATTTATTCGCCTTCTCCCTCTTCGGGCTTTTCGTCAGCTTCTTTTTTCTCTTCAGCGGGCTTATCCTCTTCCGCTTTCTCACCTTCCGCAGGCTGTGCTGCCTCTCCTATGGTCTCCTTCGGTTCTTCCTCCTCGAAGAAGTCCCAACCGGGATTGTATGCCACATAAGGAACAGCAGGTGCTGAGGACTTGCCGGGATCTCCGTCAACCTTCGCATCGGCGTTGGCAGGCTTCGCAACAGAGATGGTCTCGATACGCTCTCTGATACCACCGGAAGTCAGTGCTAAGATGACGCCGATGATCATACCTGCGATAGCGATATAGATATAACTCTTGAAGGAATCAACTTTCTTCTCACGGATCTCAAGGCTCAGGATCAGATCTGCGGGATCAAAGCCTTCTGCATTCTGATACCAGGTCTGATTGATATTTTCACCCTTATGGATCTCGCCCAGGAATTCTACAGGACCGCCGTTTGCAAAGGAGAAATGATCATCCTTCTCGATATCCACCTTCTCAACTGCGTAACGCTTCAACTGATCATGCAGATCCACAGTGGTAATACGAACTCTCACGTAGCGTCCGTCCTTCAGAGGTACGGTATAGGTGAAGTATTTATCTGTCAATCCGATGAGGGAATCTCCCACACCGCTGTAGCTGTCGCTTCTGCCGTTGTGCTTGGTCAGGTATCTGTCGATCGAAACCTTTACATCATGACCTTCGATCATCATAGGCTCTGTCAGATCCTTCAGTTCGGACGCATTGTCGATCTTACTCTGCTGGGTCGCGCCATAGAAGAAAAGCATCAGACACGCCAGGAAAAGGATCGCACCCATGATCAAACGCTTCGGAATAATATATGTTGATGACATATTGATTTCCCCCTTTTCGTTAAGTCAG
>JAKSRX010000049.1 GCA_024403365.1 Acetatifactor sp.
GAGACTCTGGAGCGTCTGAAGTACGGCGCACTGATCATCCAGAAGGCATCCGAATTGAACGAGACCACCGTACAGAATCTGTACAAAGCTTTGCAGCAGGATTACTTCGGCATCATCGTAGTCATCGAGGATACCAAGCGTTCCATGCAGAGACTGTTAAAAACATATCCCGAACTGCTGGAAGTATTTACCGCACGTATCGATGTAGGGGCGCTGAGCCACGATACTCTGGCTGCGATCGCTAAGAGGGACGCTAGAGGGCGTAGATATTCCATCGATGAGTTCGGTATCATGGCCCTGCATGCAAGGATCTCCGAGATGCAGACCAGCGATCACAATGTGACCGTTGCGGAAGTGAAGGAGATCATTGACGAGGCGATCGAAAGTGCCGACAGAAAGACCATCGGCCATTTCTTTGATATTCTCTTCGGCAAGCGTTACGACGATGAGGATATGATCATTCTGACAGAAAAGGACTTTATCTAGGAGGACGTTAAAGATGGCAAATGCATTGGAAAAAGTATTCATCTCAGAGGATGATCAGTATTTGTTCTCTCAGGGAACTCATTATGATATCTACAAGAAATTAGGCGCGCACCCTTCCTGTGAGGACGGCGTGGAAGGCATTCATTTCGGCGTATGGGCACCCAACGCCGAGGCAATCACCGTGATCGGCTCTTTCAACGACTGGAATGAGACCGCTCATCCTATGACCAAGCTTGGTCCCATCGGCATCTGGGAGACCTTCATCCCCGAAGCAAAAGTGGGTGATATGTACAAGTTCCTGATCTATGCGCAGGACGGTACCAAACATTATAAAGCGGATCCCTTCGCAAATCATGCGGAGTTTCGTCCCGGCACCGCTTCCGTGATCGCGGATCTCTCCGGTTTTGCCTGGAAGGATTCCAAGTGGATGGAAGCCAGAGATACCAAGGATATATACAAGCAGCCCATGGCAGTCTACGAGTGCCATATCGGTTCTTTCATGAAGCATCCCGACGGCACAGAGGATGGTTTCTACAACTATCGTCAGTTTGCCGACAGAATGGTGGAATATCTGAAGGAGATGAAGTACACCCATGTGGAACTGATGGGTATCTGCGAGCATCCTTTCGACGGTTCCTGGGGTTATCAGGTTGCCGGTTACTATGCACCTACCGCAAGATACGGAACCCCTAAGGATTTCATGTATCTGGTAAATGAACTGCATAAGGCTGGTGTGGGTGTTATCCTTGACTGGGTTCCCGCACATTTCTGCCCCGATGAGCATGGCTTGGGCAAGTTTGACGGAACCTGCATCTTCGAGCATCCCGATCCCAGAAAGGGTGAGCATCCCGACTGGGGTACCAAGATCTTTAACTATGAGAAACCCGAGGTGAAGAACTTCCTGATCGCCAACGTGCTTTACTGGCTGAGAGAGTTCCACATCGACGGTATCCGTGTGGACGCAGTGGCTTCCATGCTGTATCTGGATTACGGCAAGAAGGATGGCCAGTGGGTTCCCAATAAATACGGCGGACATGAGAACTTGGAAGCAATCGAGTTCTTCAAGCATATGAATTCCGTAGTGCGCGGTTCCTATCCCGGATTCCTTACCATCGCAGAGGAATCTACCGCATGGCCTAATGTGACAGGACCTATCGGCACCGACAGCCTGGGCTTCACCTTTAAGTGGAACATGGGCTGGATGCATGACTTCTGCGAGTACATGAAGCTGGATCCTTTGTATCGTAAGGGCAATCACTACGGCATGACCTTCGCTATGAGCTACAATGAGAGCGAGAAGTACATTCTTCCTCTTTCTCATGATGAAGTAGTACACCTGAAGTGCTCCATGGTCAACAAGATGCCCGGCTATATGGTGGATAAGTATGCCAACCTTCGTGCCGGCTATGCATATATGTTCGGTCACGCCGGCAAGAAGCTGCTCTTCATGGGTCAGGACTTCGGCCAGGAGAGAGAATGGAGCGAGGCAAGAGAGCTGGATTGGTTCCTGCTCGGCGAGAAGAATAACAAGGGTCTGCATGATTTCATGAAGCAGCTCCTCACCATCTACAGAAAGTATCCTGCACTGTATGAAAATGATGACAGCTGGGCAGGCTTCGAGTGGATGAATGCGGATGACAACGAGAACAGCGTATATTCCTTCGTGAGAAAGTCTTCTACCGGAAAGAACAACCTGCTCTTCATCCTGAACATGACGCCCATCAAGAGAGAAGGCTATCGCGTACCCCTTCCCAAGAAAAAGAAGGCAAAGCTTCTCTTGAACAGTGATGAGGAGAAATTCGGCGGTTGGGGCAATGAAGCTCCTGCGGAACTTGCGGCAGAGGCAGTACCCTGTCACTATCATGACTTCTCCGCAACCCTGGATCTGCCTCCTTACGGCGCATTGGTATATCTGATCTAAATAGGAAAAGTTACAGCCGACAGAGTGCTCTCTGCCGGCTGTTTTTATGTGGTCTCCTCCAACACCACCAGGTCGGAGAGGTGTTTGTACTGCTTCTGCAAAGCATTGATTCGATAGATGTAACAGTCGATCATATCCGGGTCGGTGGCATAGTCGAAGCCGGAGTAGGCGATCTCCAGGTCGTTTCTGATTCTGGAGATGGAGGCCCGCAGAGATTCTTTGGAATAGTCCTCCTCGATGGGGAGTTCATTGGTTTGTTTCTGACTGAAATAGATCTTCATAGCTAATCCCCTTTACTATCAGTATAGCCAGATTTTGGCAGAATATTCCTCGGGGAAAAGACTGTTGGTAAATCCTGTATTTGTATGGTATAATCGGCCTAGATAAGTATTTACACAGGAGATATTTGATATGAGATTACGTAATATTACCGGTTCCAGGGATGTGATCGCTGCAAGCCCTTATGTGGTACAGGAAGCAGTTCAGGAGGACTGCCCCGGAACCTGGCATGAGATCTTCGGAAATAATCATCCGATCTACATCGAAATAGGTATGGGAAAGGGAAAATTCATCCATACTTGTGCTAAGGAGCATCCCGAGATCAACTATGTGGGCATCGAGAAGTATTCCAGCGTCCTGCTTCGTGCCATCCAGAAGATGGAAGAGGAGGAGCTGCCGAACTTGAAGTTCCTGCGCATGGATGCGGAGGATATCGCTTCCGTATTCGGTAAAGGTGAGGTGGACAAGATCTACTTAAACTTCTCCGATCCCTGGCCCAAGGACAGACATGCCAAGAGAAGACTTCCTTCCAGAGAGTTCCTGGCAAGATATGATGTGATCCTGAAGGAAGGCGCAAGACTGGAGTTCAAGACCGATAACCGTGACCTCTTTGATTTCGCGGTAGAGGAACTGGAGCCTGCGGGCTGGAAGGCAGAGGTGATCACCTACGATCTCCACAGCGATGAGACTCTGATGGTGGGAAACATCATGACAGAGTACGAGGAGAAGTTCTCCTCCATGGGAAATCCGATCTGTAAATATATCATTTATCGTTAGTAGAAAGGCGGCTGAGTATGGAATACAAATTTACAACAGAAAATTTTGAAGCAGAGGTTCTGAAGTCCGAGATCCCCGTTCTGGTGGATTTCTATGCTGACTGGTGCGGCCCTTGTAAAATGATGGCGCCCGTGATCGCCCAGATCGCAGAAGGTTATGAAGGCAAGATGAAAGTGGGCAAGTGCAACGTGGATGACAACATGGATCTGGCAGAAAACTACAAGATCTACAGCATCCCTGCATTCAAGGTATTCAAGGGCGGCGAGGCTGTACTTGATATCGTTGGTGCTATGTCCGCAAGTGCATTGATCGAGAAGATCGAACAGGTATTGAATTAGTTATGAACAAAGAGAATATGAAAATAGAAGGCATCAGGATCATTGTATGCATCTTTGGTGCATTTCTCTATGCGCTGGGCGTGAACATGTTCGTGGTTCCTGCCGGGCTTTATACGGGAAGCCTGATGGGTATCTGTCAGGTGATCCGAACGGTGCTTGCACAGTTTCTGGGGATCCATTTCGGAAACTTCGATATTGCAGGTGTTTTGTATTATATCCTGAACCTGCCCCTGTTTTTCATCTCATTCACCAGGATCGGGCGGAAGTTTTTTGTGAAGACTGTGATCACGGTCACTGCCATGACTGCCTTCATGTCTGTGATTCCCACGACACAGGTATTGGATGATACCATGGCTGCCTGCGTGGTAGGCGGCATTATCTCAGGCGCAGGTGTGGGCCTTTTGCTTCGCATGGGTTCTTCCGGCGGCGGTATGGATATCGTCGGCGTGCTTCTCATCAAGTGGAAGAGAGACTTCAGCGTGGGCAAGGTGTCCCTGATGGTGAACGCCGTGCTATACGCAGTGTGTCTGTTCCTGTTCAATGTAGAGGTAGCATTGTATTCCGTGATCTATGCGGCAGTGTACTCTGTAGCTATGGATAAGATGCACACCCAGAATATCAATGTGGAAGTCAACGTGGTCACCAAGGTGAACACCGCAGAACTGGAGCAGGAGATCTTCCATGAGCTGGGCAGAGGTATCACCAAGTGGGTCTCCCAGGGAGCCTATACCCAGGAGGAGTCCAACATCCTCTATATCATGTGCTCCAAGTACGAAGTGAACCATTTGAAGCATATCATACATAAGCATGACCCCAATGCCTTCATGGTAGTGAACGAGGGCGTCAGCGTGGATGGCAACTTCCTGAAAAAATTGTAGATCATACGAAAAATAGGCAAAAAGCCTTGATTTTCCTGCATTTGCAACCGCCTGTTGACAAATTGACAAGGCGAATTGATAGCCTGTAACCGAAGGAATTGGTACTATGAGCTCAGTTCGAACAACAAATCAACAGAACGCAGAGAGGAAGAAGAAAATGATTTTAGCAGACAAGATTATCAATGAAAGAAAAAAGAACGGTTGGTCTCAGGAGGAGCTGGCAGAGAAGCTTTCCGTATCCAGACAGTCCGTATCCAAGTGGGAAGGTGCACAGTCGGTACCCGATCTGCAGAAAGTGATCCAGATGGCAGACATCTTCGGTGTCACCACAGACTACCTTTTAAAAGATGAAATAGGTCCTGAGGAGCCGGTGGTGGGCCTTCGCGAGGAAGCGACCTCCTATCCCCCCAAGAGAAAGGTATCCATGGAGGAAGCCAACGAATTTTTGTATGATAAGGAGAAATATACCCCCATTTCATCCATAGGCGTAGCACTTTGCATCTGCTGTGCAGTTCCTTTGATCTTCTTAGCGGGATTAAGTGACACAAATGTCATTTCCGAGAATCTGGCAGCAGGTATCGGCGTAGTAATTCTCTTTTTGATCATTGCCAGTGCGCTGGTTCTTTTCATGGTATACGGAAGACTGATGGGCAAGTATGAGTTCCTGCAGAAGGATGATTTTGAGACCGAGTACGGTGTCACCGGTATGGCGAAAGAACGTATGGCTTCGGAGGAAAGCAAGCATCTGATCTGTGATGTTTTGGGCGTAGTGCTCTGTATCCTCTGTCCTGTACCCCTTCTGATCGCAGCTTTTGCCGAGACAGAGACTTATATCATCACCGCGATGGTATGCGTATTGCTGGTCATGGTGGCAGTGGCAGTGAACTTCTTTATAGTAGGCAGCAGTGTATACGACGGCTGTAAGATGCTGCTTCGCGAGGGTGACTATACCGCAGAGAAGAAACGTGCAGAGAAGAAACTTTCTCCCCTGGCAAGTGCATACTGGATGCTGGCGACCGCGATCTTCTTGGGATACAGCTTCGTCACCAATGATTGGGAGCACTCCTGGATCCTGTGGCCCGTTGCCGCTGTGTTGTATGTAGTAGTGTTGAATATTGCAAAGGTTTGCATGAAGATCGAAGATTAATATATGTTTTCGGACCGCAGAGTTGGTACAGACTCTGCGGTTTTTCTTTTGCTTGAAAAGAGGCGGTATTTTCCTTATACTGGTAGAGGAACAAATGATAGGGAGAAATTTGTTATGTATAAGTTAATGATCGTGGAAGATGATCCCGGCATCGCTGAGGCAGTGAAACTGCAGGCGGAGAGCTGGAATCTGGAGGTAAATCTGATTCAGGATTTCAGAAAAGTGGTAGAGGAGTTTACGGAGGTGCAGCCCCATCTCATATTGATGGATATTGGCCTGCCTTTCTTCAACGGATATCATTGGTGTTCGGAGATCCGCAAACGCTCCAAAGTGCCTATCATCTTTATTTCTTCCGCTTCCGACAATATGAATATCGTTATGGCCATGAATATGGGCGCGGATGATTTCATCGCCAAGCCTTTCGACGGCAATGTATTGATGGCTAAGGTGCAGGCACTGCTTCGCCGCACCTACGATTTTGCCCAGGCATCTCCCGTGATGGAGCACAAGGGTGCCTTCTTAAATATCGGGGATTATTCCCTTTCCTACGGGGAGGAGAAACTTTCCTTAAGTAAGAACGAGTACAAGATCCTGCTGTGTCTTATGGAGAATAAGGGCAAGGTGGTCAGCCGTGAGAAACTGATGCAGAGCCTCTGGGAGACCGATCTTTTTGTAGATGAGAACACACTGACCGTAAATATCAACCGCCTTCGTAAGAAACTGGACGGCATCGGTCTGGAGAACTTTATCACCACCAAGTTCGGTGTGGGTTATATCCTGGAGTAAGCGATGAGACAGTTTGGAAACTATGTGAAAACAAAAACCGGTACCATCGCGTTGGTACTTTTTATCTACATCCTTTTTGTGGTGTTCTTTGGACTCTACCATCTGCCTATGGAGGCCCTGGTGTACCCCATCCTTTTGTGTACGGTCTTAAGCGTGTGCTTTCTGGCAGCGGATTTCCTTCGGGAGAAGAAAAAAGCAGATACACTGGCGCATATGCTGGAGCGCACCGCATCCATGATCGATGAGCTGCCGGAGGCAAAGAGCCTTTCGGAGGAGCAGTACGCGCAGCTGGTGCAGAAACTGGTGGAAGATATCGCAGAACTTCGCACCCTGGAGAACAGCAAGTACCGCAATATGATCGAGTACTATACCGTCTGGGTGCACCAGATCAAGACACCCATCGCATCCATGCGTCTTACTTTGCAGAACGAGGATTCCGCTCTTTCCAGAAAGCTTTCATCGGATCTGTTCCGCGTGGAGCAGTATGTGGAGATGGTGCTGACCTTCCTTCGCCTGGGAGAGGATGCCAACGATTATGTCTTCAAACAGCACACCGTGGATGAATTGGTTCGCAGCAGTGTCCGCAAGTTTGCTTCGGAATTCATCGGCAGGAAGTTACGCCTGGAGTACACGGAAACGGATGCAGGTGTGGTGACCGACGAGAAATGGTTTTGCTTTGTACTGGAGCAGCTGCTTTCCAATGCTTTGAAATATACCCGTGAGGGCGGCATCAAGATCTATATGCGTGGGGAGAAGGAGCTGGTGATCGAGGATACCGGTATCGGTATCGCACCGGAGGATCTGCCCAGGATCTTCGAGAAGGGTTACACCGGATACAACGGCCGCAGCGACCGCAAGGCAACGGGACTTGGCCTATATCTGTGCAAGAGGATCTGCGACAATCTGGGGATCGGTCTCAGCGCCGAGTCCGAGGTAGGAAAAGGTACCAGGATCTCCCTGCATCTGGAGCAATATCACTTGAGAGCAGAGTAAATCTTACATAAGTGTAAGATTTGAAGAAGTTTTTGTAAGGCGATTCGATGGAGAGGATCGCCTTTTTGATGTAAATTAGGGTCATAAAGATCGTAAAGGAGTAAAGAAATGAGTATTTTGGAAGTAGAAGGTCTTAAGAAAGTCTATGTGACCCGTTTCGGTGGCAACAAAGTAGAAGCACTTAAAAATGTGAATTTCAAGGTGGAAGAAGGGGAGTATGTAGCCATTATGGGTGAGTCCGGCTCCGGCAAGACCACCTTGCTGAATATCCTGGCAGCACTGGATAAGCCTACGGAGGGAATGATCCTTCTGGATGGCAAGGAGATGGCGAAGATCAAGGAGTCTGAGCTGGCAACTTTCCGCAGAAACAGCCTTGGTTTCGTATTTCAGGATTTTAACCTTCTGGATACCTTCACCCTGGAAGATAATATCTATCTGCCTCTGGTTCTGGCAGGCAAAAACTACAAGGAAATGTCCGAGAAGTTAGAGCCTATCGCAAAGCGCCTGGGTATTGATGCCTTGCTGAAAAAGTATCCCTATGAGGTTTCCGGCGGTCAGAAGCAGAGAGCAGCAGTAGCCCGCGCCCTGATCACGGATCCCAGACTGGTTCTGGCAGATGAGCCTACCGGAGCACTGGATTCCAAGGCATCCGATGAATTATTGTCTCTGTTCGGAGAGATCAACCGCATGGGACAGACCATTCTGATGGTGACCCATTCCGTGAAGGCAGCCAGCACCGCAGGCCGCGTACTTTTCATCAAGGATGGTGAGGTATTCCACCAGATCTACCGTGGCGAGGATACGGACGAGCAGTTCTATCAGAGGATCTCCAGTACCCTCACACTGCTGGCAACAGGGGGTGAGAAGCGATGAGCAGAGGGTTTTATCAGAAACTCGCCATCGACGGCATCCGCAAAAACAGCAGAATGTATTTCCCTTACATCCTGACCTGTATCTGTATGATCATGATGGAGTATATCATCTTTGCCCTGTCTGATGTGGATATGATCGGTCAGATGCAGGGTGGCGAGCAGACACAGACCATCCTTTTGCTGGGCGGCTGGGTCATCGCGGTGTTTTCCTGCGTATTCCTGTTTTATACCAATTCCTTTCTGATCCGCAGACGTAAGAAGGAGTTTGGCTTATACAACATCCTGGGTATGGAGAAAAAGCACATCGGCCGCATCCTGATCTGGGAAAGCATTATCGTAGCGGCAGGCAGCCTGATGGTAGGATTATCAGCAGGCGTTCTGTTCTCCAAACTGGCAGAACTGGGCCTTTGCAATATCATGAAGCAGCCGGTATCCTTTGCATTGTTTTTCTCTATGACGGCAGTGAAGAGGACTGTAGGCAGTTTCCTGATCATTTTCTTCCTGATCTTCCTGAATGCACTGAGACAGGTTCGATTCTCCAATGCCATCTCTTTGATGAAGAGCGAGGCAGTGGGAGAGAAACCGCCCAAGGCAAACTGGGTCCTGGGTCTGGCAGGCGTTGCACTTTTGGCCTTCGCCTACTATATCGCAGTCAGCATCAAGGATCCCATAAGCGCTATCCTGTTTTTCTTTGTGGCAGTGCTGATGGTCATTGTGGGAACATATCTTTGCATGATCGCAGGCTCTGTAGTGCTTTGCAGATTGCTGCAGAAGAATAAAAAGTACTATTATAAGGCGGATCATTTCGTATCTACCTCCTCCATGGTATACCGCATGAAGAGAAACGGTGCGGGACTTGCCAGCATCTGTATTCTGGCTACTATGGTTTTGGTCATGATCTCCTCCACCGCAAGCCTGTATTTCGGCAACGAGGATGCCCTGAGAACGCAGTTTCCCAGAGAGGTCACATTCTCCGGCAAGATCGTGGAACTGGAGGATATGGAAGAGGATAAGATCAATGATCTGGAAAACACCATCTGTGAGCTGGCGAAGCAGCATGGCATGGAGCCTCAAAATATCCTGACCTATCGCCAGGCAGTTGTCACAGGTGCACTTAGTGATGGCACGGTAGAAGTGGATCCCACCAAGGTCGAGAGCAAGTGGAACAAGGGACTGGATTCCCTGGTACAGTTCTTCGTGATTCCCCTGTCGGATTACAACAGGATGATGCACGGAAATGAGACCCTGGAAGACGACGAAGTTCTTTTCTTCAGCGACGAGGTGAATTACAAACTGCCTACCATCAGCTTCAACCGTGGCAAGACCTTCCGCATCAAGCCCACACAGAGCAAATTTGTGGGTGGTTCCGGCGGGATGGAAGTCACAGAAATTGCCTATCTTGTGGTGAAGGATCTGCCGGATGCGATGTCGGAACTGTATGGTATGGTGAACGGCTACGGCGGCAGCGTGATGGATATGGAGTGGATCTACTACTTTGACACAGGAATGGAAGGAGAGGCGCTGCAGGAGGCATTCGAGGCGTTACGAACCGACTTCCGTCAGAACGTGAACTGCAACTTCCGTCTCCTGATAGAGTCCAGAGAAAATAACCGCACCGATTTCTTTGCATCCTTCGGCGGATTGTTCTACCTGGGTATCATCTTAAGTATCGTATTCATTGTGGCAGCAGTGCTGATCATTTATTATAAGCAGGTGTCCGAGGGTTACGAGGACCAGGCCCGCTTCGACATCATGAAAAAGGTGGGTATGACCGGCAAAGAGATCCGTAAGAGCATCAATTCTCAGCTGCTCACCGTATTTTATCTGCCCCTTTTGTTTGCAGGCATGCATATCTGTTTTGCCTTCCCTATGATCCGTAAGCTTCTGCTTTTGTTCGGACTGGCAAATGTATGGCTCTTTGCAGGAGTGACCTTGCTTTGCTTTGCAGTGTTCGCGGTATTCTATGCAGTGACCTACCGCTTCACCTCCAACGCTTACTATAAGATCGTTAACAGAAAATAGTTCTTGGTAAGAAGACCTCGCTTGAAAGCGGGGTCTTTTTGCTGCTTACGGGCGAAAAGAAGCAAGAAACAACAAAAAATGGTTGAGATATACATAATATTGCATTGACGAGCGGACAAATTTCACCTAAAATGTTTGCAGATTTTATGACGGAAAGGGTTGAGACTATGAGTGAATCCGTATATTCCATGGAAAAATATGCAGCAGCTGCAAGAAAGACTATCGCAGAAGGTATCGTAATGCTGAAGAACGAGGGTGATGTACTTCCCCTTGCGGCAGGCACTAAGATCGCACTGTTCGGCAGAAGCCAGTTCTGCTATTACAAGAGCGGTACCGGTTCCGGCGGTATGGTAAACACTGCATATGTAGTGGGTATCAAAGAAGCCCTGGAGAGCGATGAGAGATTCGAACTGAATGCAGAATTGATGGCTACTTACGAGAAGTGGCTGGAGACCCATCCTTTTGACAACGGTATCGGCTGGGCGCAGGAGCCCTGGTTCCAGGAGGAGATGCCTGTATCCGAGGAACTTGCGAAGAAGGCAAGCGAGAGCTCTGATGTGGCTGTGATCATCCTGGGAAGAACCGCAGGAGAAGATAAAGATAATAAGGCAGAGGAAGGCAGCTACCTGCTGACCAAGACGGAAGAGGAGATGGTTCATACCATTTGCTCCGTATTCAAGAAAACCATCGTACTTCTGAATGTAGGCAACATCATCGAGATGAAATGGATGGATACCAGTGATCCTTCCGCAGTGCTGTATGTATGGCAGGGCGGTCAGGAAGGCGGCTACGGCGTGCTGGATGTTCTTGCCGGCGATGTGAATCCTTCCGGTAAGCTTCCCGATACCATTGCTTATTCTATCAACGATTATCCCAGCACTCCTTACTACGGAGATCGGGTCAGAAATATTTACGCAGAAGATATTTATGTAGGTTATCGTTATTTCAGCACCTTTGCCCCTGAAAAGGTTCGCTATCCTTTCGGTTTCGGACTTTCCTATACTACCTTTGCCGTAAAGAGTGTACTGACAAGCGACTGCTTACAGGCAGACGGCACCGTTACCATTGCTGCTACCGTGAAAAATACCGGTAAGGCAGCCGGTAAGGAAGTGGTACAGGCCTATGTATCCGCTCCTCAGGGAGCACTGGGCAAGGCTGCAAGAGTATTGATCGGCTACGCTAAGACCGATATTCTGGCACCCGGTGAGGAACAGACCCTGACCATCGAAGTTCCCGTGAATACCTTCGCTTCTTATGATGACAGCGGAGCAACCGGCAACAAGTCCTGCTATGTACTGGAGGCAGGTGACTATATTTTCTACGCAGGCGGCAACGTGCGCGACGCTGTAGAATGCGGCAGCGTATCCTGCGAAGAAACTATCGTAGTAGAGAAGCTTTCCGAGGCTATGGCGCCTGTGACAGCATTTGATTGCATGGCACCCGGTGCACAGAAGGCCGACGGAACATATGAACTTTCCTGGAAGGCAGCAAGCCTTCGCACTGTGGATCCCATGGTGAAGAGAAGCGAGAGACTTCCCGAAGAATATGTTTACACCGGAAACCTTGGCTACAAGCTCTGCGACGTGGAGAGCGGCAAGGTGACCATGCAGCAGTTCTTAGCGCAGTTGACCAATGAGGAACTGGCTTGCATCATTCGCGGTGAGGGCATGTGTTCACCCAAGGTAACTGCAGGTACTGCAGCAGCATTTGGCGGTATTTCTCCTGAACTTCTGGCATACGGTATTCCCGTAGGTTGTTGTGCAGACGGTCCCAGCGGTATCCGTATGGACTGCGGCACCATCGCTTTTGCGATGCCTAACGGCACCCTGCTGGCATCTACTTTCAACGATGCACTGGTAGGTGAGCTCTACGGCTTCGAGGGTATGGAGCTTCGCAAGAACAAGGTAGATACCCTGCTTGGCCCCGGTGTGAATATCCACAGAAATCCTTTGAACGGACGTAACTTTGAATATTTCTCCGAAGATCCTCTGCTCACCGGTAAGATGGCAGCAGCACAGCTTCGCGAGATGCATAAATATGATGTAACAGGTACCGTAAAGCACTTTGCCTGCAACAACCAGGAATTCAGCCGCAGCTTTGCTGAGGGCGTGATCTCCGAGAGAGCCATCCGTGAGATCTACTTAAAGGGCTATGAGATCGCTGTCAAGGAAGGACAGGCTCGTTCCATCATGTCCACCTACGGACCTGTAAACGGACTTTGGACCGCCGGCAGTTACGATCTGCTCACCGCCATCCTTCGTGATGAGTGGGGATATACCGGTATCGTGATGACCGACTGGTGGGCTAAGGCAAACGATGAGGGCGGCAAGGCAACCATCCGTAACACCGCAGCTATGGTTCGCGCACAGAACGATCTGTATATGGTAACCGGTGATGCAGGCGGCAATGCCAACGAAGATAACTCCGTAGAGGCTATGGAGAGCGGCAAGGTGACCCGTGGTGAATACCAGAGAAGTGCGGCAAACATCTGCTCCTTCCTGTTCAAGAGCCTTGCGTACAGCCGTCTCATGGGTCGCGAGACCGAACTGGATAAGGAACTGCAGAAGATCGCAGAGACCGAGAGTGCCGCAACCGGCAGGATCATCAAGGTGGAGATGTACGATGAGGTGGCTTTGGATGAGAGCCTGATCGACACCGAGAAGGGCAGATCCACTACCATTGAGGTCACCGTTAAGAACCGTGGTATGTTCCGCCTGGCCTTCGACTGCCGCGCAGCAGAAGGAATTCCCGGACTGGCTCAGCTTCCTGTCTCCGTATTCTTCGATAAGAAGCTGGCAGAGACTATCTCTATCACCGGAGATGACAAGGAGTGGTCACACCATGAAGTGGAGATCGCAGAGCCCTTGTTCTCTTTCACCTTCTTCATCAAGCTTTACTTCGGTATCAGCGGCATGGAACTTCGCAATGTGAAGGTTCTCATGAGCCAGGATATGGAAGAGTTCCTGAAAGCAAAGTATAAGGCTCACAGAGAAGAGCAGGATAAATAAACAGACAAATAAGAAAACCCTTCAGATCTCTTTCGGAGATTTGAAGGGTTTTTTGATGGGTCGAAATTACTCAATGGTGTCGGAGTTTTCCTCTCGGAACATAGGATTGTTTTCAAGCAGTGCGGCATCTCTTTCGCGTTTCTTCTGACGACGGATGCGGATACGCTTTACGATGAAGCGAACCAGGAGGATCAGAAGGGTGATCAGGATCAGGATCACCAGCAGGATCACGATGGAATACTTGTTGGGGTTCTTCAGGATGGAGATGGGATCTCTGTTTTCCTCCACTACTTTGCGGCCGTGGAGCTCGCCGTAGGAGGCAGGCACATTGGGAATACCGTCGCCGTCTGCGTCGGAGAAGGACTCCATGTAGGAAGCGATGGCTGCCCAGGCTTTCAGTTCCTTGCCGTCGCAGGTGATGATGGCATCCTCGATGTTTTCAATGGGAGTACCGTCGGCAAACTTGGGCTGAACCTTCAGAATACCGTAGGAAACATCCGTTACGGCACCCAACATCTGGCCGCTGTAGAGGTCGCAGACCACGCGGTAGAGGGTGTTATTTTCCAGCTCCTTGCGGTTGCCGTCTGCATCTGTCAGATAGCAGTCGGTGACCTTATTCAACAGGATACGGTGAGGATTGTAGGTGAAGTTCACACCGTGGATAAAAAGTCTGGCGGAATCCATCAGGTCGGATACGGAAGCGTCGATCTCCGCACCGGTCTTTAATTCCGCACCGGTCAGGTAGAAGCTCAACAGGGGATATCCGGCTACCTTGTCGGGACCGATACCCAGGGAGTAGGCATTGAATACATCTTCGACTGTGATGTCGCCCTTGGCGAAGGTGTCGCGGACACAGCCGGAAGGAACGATGGCGGCGTCAACCGTGTGGGAATCGCCGGTGTTGCTGTTGCTGACCGCATAGTAGAAGGCGTCGGAAAGAAGGTTGCCTAAGTTGTGGTCGGTGTGGATCGTGTACAGATCCGGTGAGGTGGAGAAGACGATGTCATTCTGCGCCAGCACCTGTTTGCGGGTATAGCCGAAATCTTTCAGGTAAACGCTGTCTACCAGGCTGAAGAATTCATCTACTTTACTTTGAGTAGCTTCATCCTCGGGAATGGAAGGAACGATGGGGATCAGTTCGTAATCGGAAACGGACCAGCGGCCGGTAGCCTCCTGCATCAGAGATACACTGCCTACATACTTGCCGTATTCACCGCAGGAACCGATGGCGGTATTCTTGATGACGATGGGTTCTTCCAGGGTGGTGTGGGTATGACCGCTGACGATGAAGTCGATCTCGGGAACCGCCTTCGCCAACAGCTCATCCTCGGATTTCTTGGGATTGTCAACGGTACCGCTGTGAGAGATACAGAGGACCAGATCTACGTCTTCCTGGGTCTTCAGCTTGGCAACCACTTCCGTGGCAGCTTCGATACAGTCCCGAAACTCCAGCACGCAGGTGGGTGCGCAGGCCAGGGAATCGATACCGAAGAGGCCGAAGATACCGATCTTCACATCGCCCTTGGTGATAACGGTATATTCCTTCATGCCGTAAGCATCGAAGGCATCCTTTAACATCTGCTGCTCCGGGGTAAGACCCTTCTTTTCCATGGAGGCCCAGTCGAGATTGGAGAGCACCATGGCGGGTAAGGGGTCGCCGCTTTCTCGGGCTACATTCAAGGCGCCTGCAAGGCCCTCGGAGCGGTAGTCGAACTCGTGGTTACCCAGAGTGGTGACTTCACAGCCGATGTTGCCCAGCATACGAAGCTCGGTGGATTCCTTATCATAGATGGACTGGAGCAAAGTACCCATGGAGAAGTCGCCGGCATCCACTACCAAAGTGTCGGGGTTTTTGCTCATCTTGCCGTTGATAACGGTCTTGATGGCACCGAAACCGCCTGCCAGAGTGCGTTCTCCGTGATCGATGGTTGCAAACTCATCCAGGTGAGAGTGGGTGTCGTGGGTGAAAATGATATCCACCACTTTGCTGTCAAGGTTGTGGTCAATGTCTCTGGTCTCTGCGTGAACGCTGCCTGCAGCGCCCACAGCCAGGGTCAGGGATAATACAAAAGCGGCTGCAGCGGTGGTAAGCCGGCGCAGACCGGTTGATCTCGCGAAAATCATTTGGGATCCTGCCTTCCTAAACATAATATGGAATGATTATATAACAAACCCGGTGCGGAAACAAGGCACAGCCTGTAAAGTATAGAAAATAGACTTGCTGAGGAGAGCTTTTTTTGATACCTTAGTAATGCAAGGGGAGGACCGAGATGAACACAGAAGAAGTATTACAGACAGCAGCAAATGTTGTAGACAACGCAAAACAGTTGAAGGAAGCAATGACCTGGGAGATCTGCGGAAATCATTGCGCTATCATAACCGCGATCTTAGCGGAAGCAAGCGGAGCAACAACAGACGTAGAGAAATATAAAGACTGCAGAAAGCTTTGGAAGAAGACCAAGTCTTTCCTTTCCGGACTCAGAGGAAATGCGGATCCCATGGTAGT
>JAKSRX010000005.1 GCA_024403365.1 Acetatifactor sp.
ATACATAGGAGTTCCAGCACTCGATGACCTTCAGGATCACGATGGTGACGATGGTAGGTCTGCTGATGGGGATCATGACCTTCCACAAGTATTTGAAATCCGATGTGCCATCCACCTTGGCTGCCTTATACAACTCGTTAGGGATCTGCTCAAAGTTCTCCTTCAGCAGGTATATATAGAAAACAGAGGTCACGGAAGGCAGGATCAGACCGGTGAAGGTATTTCTCAGATCCATGTTGGTGATGGTGACATAGTTGGTGATGATCACCAGTTCGTTGGGGATCATCATCAGGGAAAGAAGCAGGGCGAATACGATGTTCTTTCCGTAGAACTCCAGTCTTGCAAAAGCGAAGGCTGCCAGTACGATCACCAGCATCATCACAGCGGTGGTGATCAATGTAAAGAGGATGGTGTTGGCAAAATATCTGGCCAGAGGCACTGCCGTAAACGCATCCAGGTAATTCTGCAGTGTGGGCTGGGTGGTAAAGAAGGCAGGAATTCGCTCGGAGTTATAGGAGCTGTAGCTTTTGACGGAGGTCAACAGCATCCAGTAAAAGGGAAACAGCACGATCAGTCCCCAGACTGTGAGAAACAGGTAGGTAAACCCTTTGCTCACACCGTTTTTGATGGCCGCATTCCTCTCGATTTTTTCAAATTCATTTTGTGCTTTCATACTTCATACTTTCCTAATAGTGAACATTTTTCTTACTGATCAAAAGGTTGATACAGGTGATGGTAAATACCAGCGAGAACAGGATCAGCGCCGCTGCGGATGCGTAGGAAGGATATCCGCCGCTGTTACCGTAAAGCATATCGTAGACATAGCCCACGATGGTGTTCATACCTGCGGCATTCAGGTCGGTACCGAAGATCGCGACCTCATCACTGTAGGCTTTGAATGCTCCGATGAAACCTGTGATGACCAGATAGAAGATCATAGGTGAGATCATAGGCAGGGTGATACGGAAGAAAATACGTAATTTTCCGGTGCCGTCCACCTTTGCCGCCTTGTAATAATCCTGCTTCACGGATGCCAATGCACTGGTGAGGATCAGGATCTTGAACGGCATAACTACCCAGATGGTATAAAAACACATGACAAACATCTTGGCCCAATAAGGACCGTCGATGAAGTCGATGCTGGAACCACCGAACCGGTTGATGATCAGGTTCACCAGGCCGTCGGTGTAAGCATTTTTCTTAAACAGGATCATAAATACCAGACCTACCGCCAGGGTGTTGGTCACATAAGGCAGGAAATAGATGGTCTGGAACAGATCTCTGAGCCCCTTGATACTTGCAAGCAATGTGGAGATCACCAGCGCGATGATGGTAGACAAAGGCACGGTGATCAGTACGATGATGAAGGTATTCTTCACCGCCTGCAGGAAGTATGGATCATGCAGTACGTAGGAATAGTTGTACCAGCCCACGCCGAAGAAGGACTGGGACGCAAAATTGTATCCCTCCTCAAAGGAATACACCAGTACATCCACCAGGGGATATACCATAAATACGCTTAAGAACAGGAGGGCCGGCAGAAGATACAGCCATCCTTTCAGTTTTCTTTTGTCCATACCCTACCCCCGAACTGCCTTGAACTCAATGCTCTTTTCGGTCTGGGCAGAGAACAGTTTCACTTTATTGGGATTCAGGGCGAAGCGAACACATTTCTGTGCGGCATCCACCTTGATCTCTGCGTTCATGATAGAACGGATCTCCGTGTTGAGGCATGCGGCGCTGGTGCTGACTACCGTGGTATCACGGCCGGTGACTTCCACACCCTTCAGATCACAGGATAAAGGGCCATCCTCCTGCAGGATAAATCCTTCGGGACGGATGCCTACATAGACTTCCTGATCCTCCACACCGGACAGTTCCATCACTTCCTCGGTGCCGATGATCAACTTGCCTCCTGCCACTTTGCCGGTAAATACATTGATGGGAGGGGTGCCTAAGAATTTCGCAACGAAAAGATTTACGGGATGATCGTACACATCCTGGGGCTTACCGATCTGGTGTACCACGCCATCCTTCATGACCACGATCATATCGGAGATACTCATAGCCTCCTCCTGGTCATGGGTGACAAAGATGGTCGTAACTTTGGTCTCATGCTGAATGCGTCGGATCTCCTCTCTGGTCTGCAGTCTCAGTCTTGCATCCAGGTTGGAAAGGGGCTCGTCCAGAAGCAGTACCTTAGGCATTTTCACCAGTGCTCTTGCGATGGCTACACGCTGCTGCTGACCGCCGGAAAGTTCTCCGGGCTTACGGTCCATCAGTTCATCGATCTGTACCATCTTTGCGGCATTGACTACTCGCTTCTCCATCTCCTCTTTAGAGAGCTTCTCCTTACCCTTCAGATTCTCCAAAGGGAAATAAATATTCTGGCGAACGGTAAGATGAGGATAGAGCGCATAGTTCTGGAATACCAGTCCTACTCCTCTGTTCTCGGGAGGCAGGTTGGTCACATCATCCTCTCCGAAAAAGATCTGTCCCGAGGTGGGCTTTTCCAGTCCGCTGATCAGATTCAGGGTGGTACTCTTACCACATCCGGAAGGTCCCAGAAGACCGATCAGTTTGCCGTCCGGGATCTCAAAATCAAAATCATTTACCGCGATCACTTCCGATTTGCCGGTTTTATTATAGCTTTGAAACTTCTTAGTCAGATTCTTCAGTATTACTTTCATCTCTTTACTCCGTAAACTCCATCATATATCCGTTCTCAAATACCGCGCCGCTTTCCAGCACGTTGGTATACTCTCTGTCCTGCAGTTCTCCCGCGAAATCCTCCGCATCACATCTACCGCACCAGGGCTCGATGCACACGAAAGGCGCATCCTTGCCTTCAGGGGACCAGATAGCGAAAAGAGGCATATCAAAGCGAACGGTCACATATCTCTTGCCCTGCTTGTTCACAAGACCCACTTCACCGGTCTGCTTTCCTTCTATCATATAGGTACAGCGATCGAAGAAGCCGGGAGTGATCAGAGCCTTTGACTCTGTCAGGGGAAGCACGATATCTTCTCTCAGCGCCATACCGGTAGGCACATCGTTTCCGTGATGATGGATCTCCTCCACACCGCCGAAATACAGGCTGTAACCATATTTGTCATCGTCCCCGTCCTGAGGGCAATTGAACGCGGGATGAGCGCCGATGGAGAAATACATAGTATCCTCACCGGTGTTGCTTACCTTCCACATGACCTTCACGGTATTGCCTTCCAACTTGTAACCGATGTTCAGCACAAAAACGAAGGGATATTTTGCATAGGTCTCCTGGTTTGAGATCAGGGTAAACCAGATCTCATCCGAAGTCTGCATGAAAAGAGAATGCTCCATATCTCTGGCAAAGCCATGCTGACCCATGGGATACTTCTCACCCTTCCAGATAAATTCCTTATTTTTCAGGCTTCCCACGAAAGGGAAGAGCACGGGAGAGGTTCTTCCCCAGAACTTCTTATCTCCCTGCCACATAAACTCCGTGCCGCTCTGCTTGCCGTACACAGACTTGATCTCCGCGCCGAAGGAATCTACTTCCACGCGCAGCATATCGTTTTCGATGGTATATCTCATAATGTCTCCTTTTACTTGCCGTTCACAGCATCGACCACGCCGGGCTCTACTTCTTTGGCGCAGTCATTACAGAACAGGATCCAATCCTCTGTGATATTGGAATCCGCATCCACCGCGATCTCCGCCTGGCAGCGATCACAGTGAACGATACGTTTCTCTCCGCCGCATGCGGTGAGGGTCAGCATCAGTAAAACAAGTGCAAGTACAAATGATCTCTTCATATTCTTTAGTCCTTTCCTTTTCTCTGCATGAACTTTCTTGCCACGGAAATACCCACCTTGTAAGGCAGGGGTCTCAGTGCTGCGTCCGCCTCTTTCAGTTTCTCGCGGATAGGCAGGTGCTGAGGACAGTGCATTTCACACTTACCGCACTGAATACACTGGGAAGCGAAGCAGGCTTCTCTTCTCATACCCATATTTCTGGCAAACTCAAATCTTGCAGCATTCTTTCCGGATTCTTCGATGTACATCAGATTGTAGTGGTAGAAGGTTCCGGGAATATCTACTCCCTTGGGACAGGGCATACAATATCTGCAGCCGGTACAACCCACCTTCTCGCGCTCACGGATGATGGTCTTCACCTGCTCCACCAGTGCCATATCTTCCTCGGTCATCTGGCCTGCCTGTGCATCGGAAGCGATCCTTACATTTTCGTTAAGCATCTCCATGGAGTTCATACCGGACAGAACGCAGGTGACCTCCGCCTGATCCCACAGCCAGCGAAGTCCCAGCTCCGCAGGGGTAAATCTCTTTTCGCTTTGGGAAAGCAGATCCTTGGCCTTCGTAGGAAGTGTTACCAGTTTGCCGCCGCGCAGAGGCTCCATGATGATCACGGGAACACCCTTCTCTGCTGCTGCCTGCAGTCCCTTGCGGCCTGCCTGGCTGGTCTCATCCAGATAGTTGTACTGGATCTGGCAGAAGTCCCAGTCATAAGCATTCAGGATCTTGATAAACATATCGGTATCACCGTGGTAGGAAAAGCCCACCTGACGGATGGTGCCGTCTTCTTTGTGCTTTTTGATCCAGTCCTCGATGCCTAAGCCTTTCAGTTTTTCCCACTCTGCAAAGTCGGTGAACATATGCATAAGATAATAATCGATATAGGTGGTGCGAAGTCTGGTCAGTTCCTCCTGGAAGGTCTTCTCCACCGCTTCCTGGGTACGCATCAGGTACTGGGGCAGTTTCGTCGCAATATAGACCTTCTCACGAACCTTGTTCTCGGAGAGGATGCGGCCCAGCACTTCCTCGTTGCCGGGATAGATGTAGGCGGTATCATAATAATTGATACCCATCTCGATGGCAGCCAACACTTCCTTCTCTGCCTTCTCGTAATCCGTTCCGGCACCCTTTTTAGAGAAGCGCATACATCCGTAGCCCAGCTGTGAAATCTCATTACCGTACCTGTCTTTTCTGTATAACATTGTGACCTCCTTGTCTGTTATATACGTTTCTCCAACTCACTGATATCCCTGTATCCGTAAAGTTTTGCCGTATTTTCAATGGTCTCTCTTGCAATGTTTCTGCCTGCTTTTACACATTCTACCACATACCGTCCATACAGTAGAAGCATTTCATCGGAATAAGTGCTGATCTCCCCGCGAAGATAGGTCTCATAGGAGGTGTTGAAGGCATTGTCCTCATAGGTGTGAATACTTCTGGCGTTCAATGCCGCCTTGGGATACTCCTCGGCAAAGGCCTCCATCATCCCCACCTGAATGGCAACGATCTGCTCGATCACCGCCTTCTTCTCCTCACTGATCGGCGGGAAAAACCGCTTCAGTTCCTCGTATCTATCAGGCGCGGTACTTTCCATCATGCGTCCGTACTTTTCGGTGATCAGATTGTGGCCGAGAGCATACTCCCGTCTGAACTCCTCATAATATTGTAAAAGCATAAGCTTGTTCCAGGTCAGATATTGACTCCTTCTCATGATGGAAAAGGTCGTCCAGTCATTCTGACAAAAAGCCCGTCCGCCCTCATTCTGTACCTTGTCAAAAGCCTCAAACTCCAGCTTAGCGATTCTTAAGGCAAGTTCGGAGATCGTAAGATCTTCCAAATCGGATCACCTTCCTTTCCGGCAAGGGTCTGTTCTTTGATTCTCTTCCCACATCAAAAGCAGGCAGACACAGATCTGCCAAATAGCACATCTATACTGTCTGCCTACCCCCTCAATACTCTCACGGTGAAATATTCGCCGACGATAAGATCCTTCAAAGAATTACCCTCTTTCTCTGCAAAACATCTTACCCTTGATTATAACCTTTTCAGGACTTATTTTTCAATGTCAACGGTAAGATTTTTACAAAGAGTTTACACTTTTTCTCAGTCCTCCATATACTCTCTGTATTCACTCTCGCTGGCAAAGAGAATATAGTCTCCGTCCACCAGTCCCATGTATCCGCCTGCTGTTACATATCCTTTCATAATGCTTCCTCCTGATCCTTTCAAAAGCCTTGATTTTCCTTGGCTTTCCTTCGTTTCTGATAAGAGGATATCATTTTTCAAGTCCCATAAACCCACCGCAAAATCAGCCGTCCGGAATGATTGCAGGCACCTGTAACCTATGTTATAATCGTTGTTGAAAACGGAGGTAACTACCATGGCCGAGACCGCAAATAACAAACAGCATATATACGCATACGATGTTCTTCGTATCCTGTCCGCCTTTATGGTGGTAGTGATCCACACCACCACGAAGAGTTTTCAGGAACTGCCCCTGCTCTCCGGCAGCTGGACAGCCGTCATGACCACCAGTGCTCTGGCTCATGCCTTCGTACCCATCTTCGTTATGATCAGCGGTGCTCTGTTCCTGTCACCCGATCGCAAGATCGATACCGCCTCCCTGTGGAAGCACAATATTCTGCGCATGGCCATCGTGCTCTTCGTCTGGAGTTTTGCTTACGGCTTGTATGATTTCCTGCAATATAAGGCTTCTTTGAAGTTCCTGGTATGGGAAACTCTGGACGGCCGCAACCATCTCTGGTTCCTGCGAATGCTCATCGGCATCTATGTGATCCTGCCCATTCTGGCAGTCTGGGTCCGCAATGCTTCTGCCAAGAGCATTCAGTATTTCCTGGTACTCTTCTTTGCCTTCGAGATCTGCGCCGAGACACTCATAGCCTTCAGCACCCACGAGGTAGTGCAATATGCCCTGAATGTCCGCAACTTCCCTCTGGTATGCAGCTATGCAGGCTTTTTTTTGTTAGGATATTATCTGATCCATGTAGGCCTTAGTGCCAAAGCAGAAAAGGTATTTGGGGTCCTCACCCTGCTGTCCCTTCCCCTGAGCGCACTTATGTCTTACATCGCTTCCTCCAAGCGTGGCATTCCCTATCTGGAGGCTTCCAACAGTTTCTGCCTTCCTACCTTTTTCCTGTCCGCAGGACTGTTCTATTTCATTTTCAGATTCTGCAACAAAAAAACACCCAAAGCAGGCACTCACAAGATCCTGAAGGGTCTGGGAGCGGATACTCTGGGTATTTATCTGATTCATATCGGTGTCATGGAACAGCTGGCCCGGTTCGATATCAACTGGACAAAGCCCGGTCTCTTCATCGGACTCCTGGGTTACACCTTAGTGGTATTTCTGATCTCTCTGGGTATCTCGGCACTGCTTCGCCGCATCCCTCTGATCGGAAAATACATCTGCTGATCCTTTCTTTATACGAACTGACGGAAGAACTCGCACTCGTCATCATTGCACTGTGTTGCTTCTTCCAGTCTGATATTGACGTGGAAAACATGTGCCACCTCGGTTCTTTCCTTGGAACCGTAGATGTGCATCTTGCAGGGTACGCCCAGGTTGGTCAGGAACTGATACATGGGCTCCACGCCGGTCACAAGAAAATCATTTACCGCACTCATCACGAACGCAGGGGGAAAGTCGCTTGTCATGTATTTCATGGCATCCACTTTCTCCTTTATTTCTTCCGGCACTTTCTTGCCCACATATCCCAGATACTCTACGAAAAATCCATCCGTACCGGAATCACACATGCTCCTGCCGTCATAGGTACCGCAGTTTAAGCCCACCGCCTTGATCTTCACATCCGGCACTTTAAAGTCAAAAAGCTTGGCAAATGCAGGATTGCTCCAAATGGTAGCATAATGGCTCACCAACTGTCCGCCGGCGGAATCCCCCACCATCACCAGTCTGGCCTTGGCGATGTTGTACTTCTCACCCTGCTCGGCGATAAAGGTCATCACCTGATTGATATCCTCCACTGCGCCGGGGAATTTGGTCTCGGGCGCCAGACGGTAGTTGATATTTACCACGGTGAAACCTCTCTGAGCCAGAGACATGCAATAATACTGATACTGTACGGTGCTTCCGTATACCCAGCCGCCGCCATGCACATTCACGATGGTAGGCTGCTTCTCAGTCACTGTTTTCTGCACATAGATATCCAGGGTATTCTCCTCGCCATGAGGTCCGTAGGAGATCCCGTCATATCTCTGAATATCCTCCGGGGTGGTCAATCCTTCGTCTCTCTTGGCATCAGATATCTTCCAGTCACGTCTGATCGCTTTCACCGCTACACTGATCTTCAACTTTTCAAACATTTTCCTGCTCCTTCTCATTTTTTGATGTCTCCTTGGCCCAAAAGGGTGCCAAAGGCAAGCCGTTTTTACCAAATATCTCTACTGCCGCGTAATCCGTCCACAGGTATCGTGCCTGGGTGGGTGCGCTGATCTGTTTGGAAGACAGGTGGATCCGATCTCCGTCAAATACCACTTCCGCCGCTTCCCATCTGCCGTCCTCTCCGGCGATCTCGAAACCATAGGAAGGCATGTGGATCACTGCCTCCTTGTCCTCTTTGATGCAGAACCCCTCTTCCGCATGGCTAAATTCCAGTGTGATCCTGTCTCCGTCCACCTGCATACCTTTGAAAGCAGGTCCGTAAGCCTCTGCTTCCTGTATGAGATGATACACGTGATACAAGGCCTGCAATGCCAGACGCTTACCCACCTCAGTCTTTCGAGTGGGATGGATATGATTATATTCCCCGCAGTCGATGGCTACCGCCAGTCCGGTGTACTCATCTGCTTTATGGACTTTCATCTGGGCTTCCCGAATGGTGCACCAACTGTCCGTAATGGGATTGTCACGATATCGGTGCATGGGTAACTGCACCAGCATAAAAGGCAGCTTCTCCTGCCTGAACTCTCTTCTCCATACCGAGAGCATCTTCGTCAGAAGAGTCTCGTAAGCCCGGGGTCTGTGGTCGTCGCTTTCTCCCTGATAATAGATCACGCCTGCCAGTGCAAAGGGTGTCACTCTGCGAAGCATGGTCTCATACAGGCCACAGGGTCTGAACTCGTGCTTCGGTCCCATAGGACCCGGCCAGCGACAAGGGCCGTATACCTCCTGCACCTCGTCCCAGGTGGCATTGGGATGGGTAGCATAATACTCGCCCACCTTCGGCTCCCACCAGGCATGGTATGCCAGGTAATCCAAACGCTCCGCCTCGTACTCCTCCGGCTTCTGCTTCGCTACGATGTCTTCATATTCCGTCCAGTAAATGGCTGTTTTCTCATCTGAAAGCAAAGAGTCCTTATCCTGCCATGCACCGGCGCTGGTTCCGCCCCAGTTACAGCCGATGACACCCACCATCACGTCGGTGGCTTCTGCGATCTTTTCCCCAAAATAATATCCTACGGCAGACCAGGAATCCACGCCTTCCTCAGAACCCAGCATCCACCTGTCCTGCCGCTCGCTGTCCCTAAAGGTCTCGTCCACAAAGGCTCGCTGCCCTACCTGAAAGAAACGCACATTCGTAGTCTTTGCTCTCTGTTTTGCCGCCTCAAATTCTCTGTCCTGACACAGTTTGAATTCCATGTTGGACTGACCTCCGGCCAGCCAGACTTCTCCCACATAGACATCCCGAAAAAGCAGTTGTTCCTCGCCGCAGGTCACAGAGAGCTCATAGGGGCCTCCCGCCTTCAGTCCCGGCAGGACTGCCAGAAAATTGTAGGCCAAGGAACCTTCTTCCGCCTCTTCGGCAACGCAGGCCCCCCTGGTCAGGACCTGTTGTCCCTGCAACAGCGTGGCAGTCACCTCAACTCCCACAGGGGCATATCCAAACACTCTAATGCTCTCATTCTGTTGTAGTACACAGTGATCCGAAAATACGGATGCACACTCAAATCGAATCATTCTTCGTCCTCTTCCGTGTCAACACCCAAGCCATACCGGTAGATCTCATTGATCTGCGCCTGGGCTTCCTCCATCTGTTTCTTTTGCATGATCGCATTTCTGTCGGAGAGAATGGCTAACATCTCATCCGTCACATCCTCGATGGAAGGATTCTCATATCGATACAGATATCCCAGCATCCTGGTTCTGGTATAATCCGTGCGCAGATATCGTTTCACCATCAGCGCACAGTAATCCTCCGGAAAACCCTTCTGCAACAGTGCCTCATATAAACTTCTTCCCAAACCATCGTCTTCCATCTTATGTCCTCGTGATCCTTTATTTTTATCCTTGATTTCTGTTCCTAATTATACCATATTACCCCCAATAAAAAACAGTACTCTTCCCAGGGAAAAGTACTGTTTTCATCATTTAATACTTTGTTCGATGACTTATTTTAAGAACTTGCCAAGTACGCCGCCCAGCTTGTCTGCACCGATCTTAGCCTTAACACCGTCAACGATCTTGTTTACAGCATCATCGGGAAGGTCTACGCCTACAACGCCTTCTACTGTCTTTACGGGATCCTTGGTAAACTGGGTGCGAAGCTTCTCATCCTCAGTGATCTTCTTAATGGTAGAGGTAACCATTTCCTTAATATCCATAGCAAATACCTGCCTTTCTTTTTTTCTCTTATTATACGCCTTTTCCGACCAAAACTCAATCCGCGCTTACGCGATATTTTCCGACGTAAAAAACACGCAAAAAACTATACGAAACGGTCAAACTATGCTATACTAAGTCATACTTTGTTACCAATCAAGCAAACACGATCAATAGGGGGTACTATGGAAAAAAGAAATTCCTTCAAGGGATCCATCGGATTCGTCCTGGCTGCTGCCGGAAGTGCGGTAGGTCTGGGCAACATCTGGCGTTTTCCTTATCTGGCCGCAAAGGATGGGGGCGGTCTGTTTTTATTCGTTTACATCGTTCTGGCGCTGACCTTCGGTTTCACTCTGCTGACTACCGAGATCGCCATCGGCCGTAAGTCAAAGCAAAGTCCTTTGACCGCATACACGGAACTGAAGAAAGGTTGGAAGCCTCTGGGCATTCTCTCCTGTCTGGTTCCTGTGATCATTCTTCCCTACTATGTCTCTATCGGCGGCTGGGTATTGAAATATTTCCTGCTGTTCCTGACAGGCAAGGGAGCGGATGCCGCTGTAGACGGTTACTTCGGCGGATTTATCACCCAGGAATTGCAGCCTATCATCACCATGGGCATCTTCCTGCTGGCGGTTGCGCTGATCATCTATAAGGGCGTCAACAAGGGTATCGAGGCATCCTCCAAGATCATCATGCCGCTGTTGTTTATCCTGGTCATCGGCATTTCCGTTTACGCTCTGACCATTCGATTTACCGATGCTTCCGGTGTCACCCGTACCGGTCTGCAGGGCCTGAAGATCTACGTGGTACCCGACTTTACCGGCATTACCCTGAAGCAGTTTACCACTGTTGTATTGGATGCCATGGGACAGTTGTTCTTCAGCCTGAGTGTTGCCATGGGTATCATGATCGCCTACGGTTCCTACGTATCCGATGATGCCGACCTGGTAAAAAGCATCAACCAGATCGAGTTCTTCGACACACTGGTTGCTTTCCTGGCAGGCGTTATGATCATCCCCGCTGTCTATGTATTCATGGGCAGAGAAGGTATGTCCGCCTCCGGTCCCAGCCTGATGTTCGTCTCCATCCCCAAGGTATTCGCCTCCATGGGTACGGTAGGAACCGTCATCGGCTGTCTCTTCTTCGCAATGGTACTATTTGCGGCACTGACCAGCGCCGTCTCCGTCATGGAAGCCATTGTTTCCAGTATGATGGATGAGTTCAAAATATCCCGCGGCAAAGCTACTGTGATCGAGGGCATCATCGCTGCTGTTGCCGGCGCCATCGTCTGCTTAGGCTACAACAAGCTCTACTTTGAAGTAACTCTTCCCACCGGCAGCGTGGCACAGATCCTGGACATTATGGATTACATCAGCAACAACTTCCTGATGCCTGTAGTCGCTATCGCCACCTGTATTCTGGTGGGTTGGATCATTAAGCCTAAGACCATCATCGACGAGGTGGAGAAAAACGGACAGATCATGGGACGTAAGCGCCTGTATACCGTGATGATCAAGTACATCGCGCCGGTGCTGCTGTTTATCCTGTTCTTAAAGTCCATCGGTGTATTGACTGTCATCTAAAAGATGCACTGCATAAAACGAGGGCGTACCTGATGGTACGCCCTTTTTTTGCTCTATTTTGCCAATAAATGTTTCATTTCCTCCCGCAGTTCCTCGGTCTTGCCAAGCAATATCTCTGCCGTCAACTCCGCCAGTTCCGCCTTCTTGTACTTGTAGGTAAAGAAGGGGGCGCCGTATGCCGTGAAGGAAAGATTCTGACCGTGCTTTTTCAACATCTCCGGAATCTTCGTAGGATCGATCTTGGCATCCGGACGGAAGGTAAATGTGATCCTCTCATTCTTGCCCTTGATCTCCGTCATAAACAGACTGTGAGCTGCCACACGGATCAAAGCGATCCGCAGCAAATTGTCCACAGACTTGGGCACCTCACCGAAACGATCGATCAGTTCATCCTTCATCTCATCCCGCTCTTTGACGTTCTCAATGCCTGCAATTCGCTTATAGATATCCAGTTTCTGCACTTCATTCATAATATACGTTCCCGGGATAAAGGCATCCACATCCAGGTCGATCAATGTGGCAAAATCCGTGGGAACGGTGACACCTTTCAGGGTCTGCACCGCTTCGTTCAGCATCTTGCAGTACAGGTCGTAGCCCACCGCTTCCATGTGCCCGTGCTGGCTGACGCCCAGCAGGTTTCCTGCGCCTCTGATCTCCAGATCTCGCATAGCGATCTTGAATCCGCTGCCCAGATCGGTAAACTCTCTGATGGCTGCCAGACGCTTCTCCGCCACTTCTCTGAGCACCTTGTCACGCTTATACATCAGAAAAGCATAGGCGGTTCTGTTGGAACGACCTACACGACCTCTAAGCTGATAGAGCTGGGAAAGACCCAGATTATCGGAGTCGTGAATGATCATGGTGTTTACGTTGGAGATATCCAGTCCGGTCTCGATGATGGTAGTGGAGACCAGTACATCGATCTCGCCGTTGACGAAATCATACATGATCTTTTCCAGCTCCTGCTCCTTCATCTGTCCGTGTGCATAAGCAAAATTCGCCTCGGGCACCAGTTCCTGCAGCTGTGCCGTCACATCCGCAATATTGTTGACGCGGTTATATACATAATATACCTGGCCGCCTCTGGCCAATTCTCTGCAGATAGCTTCCCGCACCATCTCTTCATTGTATTCGCTGACAAAGGTCTGAATGGGCAGACGGTCCTCCGGTGCCTCCTCCAATACACTCATGTCGCGGATACCTACCAGACTCATATGGAGGGTTCTGGGGATCGGGGTAGCCGTCAGCGTCAGTACATCTACGTTTTCTTTTAACTTCTTGATCTTCTCCTTGTGAGCCACGCCGAAACGCTGCTCCTCATCGATGATCAATAGACCAAGATCCTTATACTGTACATCCGCAGAAAGCACTCTGTGGGTACCGATGACGATATCCACCATGCCCTTCTTTAAGTCGGTGACAGTCTTCTTGATATCCGCGGGGGAACGGAAGCGGCTCATCAGTTCCACTCTCACCGGGAAATCTTTCATACGCTGAGCAAAGGTATTGTAATGCTGCTGTGCAAGGATCGTGGTGGGTACCAGATATACCACCTGCTTGCCCTCCTGCACTGCCTTGAAGGCTGCACGGATGGCGATCTCCGTCTTGCCGTAACCTACGTCGCCGCAGATGAGACGATCCATGATCTTGGTGCTCTCCATGTCCGCCTTGGTATCCGCGATGGCTGACAACTGATCCTCTGTCTCCTCAAAGGGGAACATCTCCTCAAACTCACGCTGCCATACCGTATCCTGACCGTAACAATATCCCTGGCTGTTCTGTCGCAGGGCATAGAGTTCTACCAGGTCCTTTGCCACTTCGCCCACAGCGGTACGCACCTTGGTCTTGGTCTTCTCCCAGTCCTTTGCACCCAGTTTGTTCAGCTTAGGCTTCTTTGCATCGGCGGAAGCATACTTCTGTATCACATCCAGTCCGGTGGCAAGCACATACAGATTGCCTCCGTCCCGGTACTCTATCTTCATGTAGTCCTTGACGACACCTTCCATCTCCACCTTTTCGATGCCGCGGTAGATGCCCAGTCCATGACTTTCATGGACCACATAATCCCCCACCTTCAGTTCATTGAAATCCTGAATAGCCTGACCCTGATAGATCTTCTTGGGCTTCTTTTTCTTCTTTTCCGCGCCGAAAATATCGGTCTCGGAGATCACCACGAACTTGATCAGGGGATACTCGAATCCTCTGTTCACGTGGCCGTAGTAGGTCAATACCTCACCAGGTAATACCTCTCTGAAAGGATCCTCCGTGTAGACTGCGGTGAGCTCGTTGTCTCGCAGGTCTTCCGCCAGACGCTTCGCTCTGGTTCTGGAGCCGGACAACAACAGGACTCTGTAACCGTTTTTCTTAAAGTGCTTCAGGTCCTTGACCAGCGCCTCGAAACTGTTGTTATAGGGCGCCGTACTTTTCACTTCCATATTCCACTTCAGTTCCGGCTTAAAATATCCGTTCTTCTGATCCATGGTGGAAATCATGACGATATGACCGTTCTGCAGTTTCGCAGCCACGGTCTCCCCGCTGTAAAGCAGGTTCATCTGGCCGGGCAAAATATAACCCTTCTCCGCTCTCTGGAACATGCTCTCACGAAATTCCAGTTCCACAGCCTCCGCCTGCTCCTTGATACGCACAGGCTCCTCTAAGAAAAACAGAGGCAGTTTGCTGCCGTTTTTCTTTGCGATCTCAGTCAGCATCTCCGGCAGGGTACAGGTATCCTTGAAGAAATAACGAATATATCCCTCCAGGTTCACCTTCATGCCGAATTCGATCAGCTGCTCTCTCAGTTCCTTTACGGTAGTAGCGACTCTGTGTGCCTCCTCCGTCTGAAACTTCTCGCGGAAGAATTCCTCTCTGGTCTTTGCCTCTGCCTCGATCTTTTTGACGCCCGTCAGGATCTCCTCTTCCGTCAGCACAAATTCTGCCGCAGGGAAGATACTGATGTCGGACAATTTCTCGATGGAGCGCTGGCTCAGTACATCGAAGCTTCGAATACTGTCCACCTCGTCGCCCCACAGTTCGATTCTGTAAGGATTCTCCTCCGTCAGATCGAAGATATCTATGATACCGCCGCGCACGGAAAACTGTCCGGGATTCTCTACCTGATATACCTTCTCATAGCCGAAGGAGACCAGCGTCTTGGACAGCTGATGTTCTTCCAGCAGACCACCCTTTTCAATGTCGATCACATGCTTCTCTCGGTCCCACTTTACCATGGGCGCCATCAGAGCGGCATAGGTGGTGATGATGGTGACGGGCTTCTGTTCCATAAGACGGCGAAGCACCTTCACTCTTTCCTGTGTCAGTTTATTGCCGTGAATATCCGCCTGAAAGAAGATCAGATCCTTCGCAGGATATAACATGACATTTCTGTCATAAAATTTGTACTCATCGTACAATTCTTTCGCTTTTAAGTCATTATAAGTAACGATGACTTTTACCTTAAAGCCATCGCTGAGTCCGAATACCATATGCAGTTTTTGGGAGTCGGAACATCCGGTGAGGGAAGCATAACACTTCTGCTTCTTTAAGGTCTCCCGGATCGCATCATACTCCGCCAGCTCCTTCAGAGGAGATAACAAAGCCTGCATGTCATACCTTCCTGTTAAACTCATTCATTGCCGCATCTGCACCCTCGGTGATGATCATACGGATCGCATCACAGGCGCGCTCTGCAGCAAGGTCCATCATTTTCTGTTCCGGTGCGGAGAAATGTCCCAGCACATAGTCTGCCAGATCCCAGTTCTTCGGCTTCTCACCCACACCTACCTTGATACGGTTAAAGGTGTCATGGCCCAGATGCAAAATGATATTTTTCAGACCGTTGTGTCCGCCGGCGCTTCCCTTCTTGCGGATGCGAAGCTGTCCTACATCCAGACTGATGTCATCGGAGATCACGATCAGTTCCGTGGTCTCATCCGCTTTGTAGAAATTCAGGACCTCACGGATACACTCACCGCTTAAGTTCATGTAAGTAAGAGGCTTTACCAGGATACACTTTTGTCCTGCCACGATACCTTTCCCAAGCATTCCCTTGAACTTGTTTTCGGAGATGTCGATCCTCTCCTGATCTGCCAGCTTATCCACCACGGCAAATCCAATATTATGTCTGGTATTATGATATTCTTTTCCAAAATTTCCGAGACCTACGATAATATACATTCTTGCGTCTTCCTTTTTTCGTCAGTACTACTATCTTACCCAAAAAACACGTGAAACGCAAGTTTTCTGTAGTACACAAAAAACTGCCGCAGCATCTGCTGCGGCAGTCTCAAGTAACTTCTTACTCTTCCTCTACGAGGAGACTCTTTTCGTACTGCTCCAGAATAATATTCTGAAGTCTTTCTCTGGTTGAGGAATTAATGGGATGTGCGATGTCTCTGTATTCACCGTCTGTCGCCTTCTTACTGGGCATTGCGATGAAAAGACCCTTGTCCCCTTCGATGACCTTAATATCATGAATTACAAATTCATCATCCAGCGTAATAGATACGATCGCCTTCATCTTGCCTTCCTTGGCAATTTTCCGGACACGAACATCTGTAATCTGCATATGGAGGCCCTCCTTACTTACATCGTATATCTTTCGTTCTTCTCCACAACCACCTTGGTCTGGCCTTCGCCTACATAGCGGGAGTTAGCGCAGATGGTGCAGCGGCTCTCAACGATACAGTTCTCAATATAAGTGTTGTCACCGATGTAAACGTCATTCAGAATGATAGAGTTCTTGATCACACAGTTGTTGCCAATGTAACTCTTCTTGAAGATCACGGAGTCTTCAACCACACCGTTTACGATACATCCGCTGGAGATCAGGCTGTTCTTTACCTGAGAACCAACATTGTACTTTGCGGGAGGAAGATCCTCTACCTTGGAGTAGATATCGGGATACTGTCTGAAGAAGTAGCTTCTGACGTCGGGCTTTAAGAAGTCCATATTGGTCTTGAAGTAATCTTCAACGGATGCGATATTTCTCCAGTAATCCTTGATCTTGTAACCGTAGATCTTCTTCTGATCTTTGTAACGGATCAGGATATCTCTTACGAAATCATATCTGTCTTCTTCTGCGCACTTGTCGATCATTTCCATCAGGAGACGACGACGGATCACGTAGATACCGCAGGAAATGGTTCTGGTTCTTGCCTGGAGAGGCTTCTCCTCGAACTCTTCGATGCGGAATTCCTCGTTCATACGAACGGTTCCGAAACGCTCAATGCTCAGATCATCTTCCATATCACGGCAAACAACAGTGATGTCTGCGTTCTTTGCGATATGATATTCCAGAACCTTGTTGTAATCCAGCTTGTAGATACCGTCACCGGAAGCAATTACAACGTAGGGCTCATGGCTGTTTCTAAGGAAGGACATGTTCTGATAGATCGCATCAGCGGTTCCTCTGTACCAGTTGCTGTTATCAGCGGTAACAGTAGGAGTCAGAACGGAAAGACCTCCCTGCTTACGTCCGAAATCCCACCACTTGGAAGAATTCAGATGCTCATTCAGGCTTCTGGAGTTGTACTGGGTCAGTACAGCTACCTTCTGAATATGGGAATTGGACATATTACTCAATGTAAAATCAATACTTCTGTAGCTGCCGGCAACAGGCATTGCGCAGATGGCTCTTTTCTGTGACAGCTCTGCCATTCTGTGGTTATTTCCTCCGGCTAAAACGATTCCGATTGCTCTCACTATACTTCACCTGCCTTAATCAAAGTTTTGCCGCTTGCGAGACAAGCGTTCTCATAATCAGCCGCGTCGGTAACACCGAAGACAACAGAGTTCTTACCAATGGATACGCCATCGGGAATCACACTCTTCTCACCGATGGTAACAAGTCCGTGATTATAGATATGAGGTGCGGTATCGTTCTCAGCTTCCTCACCGACACCAAGCTTAACGCCACTGCCGATCTTAGCCTCTTCTGCTACGATAGCCTTATTCAGTTCGCAGCCTTCGCCGATCTCGGTCATATTCATAATGATAGAGTCGCGAACTACGGTATCCTTGCCGATGGTTACGCCACAGCCGATAACGGAGTTGTAGACCTTACCGTAGATCTCGGAACCTTCACCGATGATGGAACGCTCCACAACACTGTCGGGGGCCAGGTACTGAGGGGGCTGGATCTCGCTTCTGGTGTAGATCTTCCAGTACTCTTCGTACAGGTTGAACTCGGGAACGATATCGATCAGCTCCATGTTAGCTTCCCAGTAAGAGCTCAGAGTTCCTACATCCTTCCAGTAGCCGGTGAACTCGTAAGCATACATAGGTGCTCCCTTTTCATGGCAATAAGGAATAACGTGCTTACCGAAGTCAAGAGCGGGCTGCTCTGCGTTCTTCAGCAATGCTTCCTTCAGAGTCTTCCAGTTGAAGATATAGATACCCATACTAGCCAAGTTGGATCTGGGATTCTTAGGCTTCTCTTCGAAGTCTACGATCTGCTTCTGGTCGTCGGTGATCATAATACCGAAACGGCTTGCCTCCTCCCAGGGCACAGGCATAACTGCGATGGTACATTCTGCACCGTTTGCCTTGTGGAAGTCCAGCATTACCTCATAATCCATCTTGTAGATGTGGTCACCGGAGAGGATGAGCACATACTCGGGATTGAAGGTCTCCATGTATTCAATATTCTGCAAAATTGCGTTTGCAGTACCGGTATACCATTCACTGTTGGAGCTCTTCTCGTAAGGAGGAAGAACGGTAACACCACCGATGTTACGGTCCAGATCCCAGGGAATACCGATTCCGATATGAGTGTTCAATTTTAAAGGTCTGTACTGAGTCAGTACACCGACTGTATCTACTCCGGAGTTGATACAGTTAGACAACGGGAAGTCGATAATACGATACTTTCCGCCAAATGCTACTGCAGGTTTCGCTACTTTTGAAGTTAATACTCCCAGACGGCTACCCTGCCCGCCTGCCAACAACATGGCAATCATTTCTTTTTTTATCATGTCATCACCTCTGTTTAGCCTTTTACCATTTTACTGGTACTGATGATTATAGCACAGCACAATGGAAAAGTGAATATAAATCCCCAAAAAAATTCTGAATATGGGCCATTTTATATATAATTTCTACAAACTTTACAGTTTATCCACTTAATTTTTGTGTAAATATATCTTTATCTTTCGGTTGTTAAAAGATTGTCATTGGTAATATTTCACATTTTTCCATTTTCGGGAAAACAGGGGATATTTTATTTGTTTTTTATCGGTGAAATGCTTATAATAGAAGGTAACATTGTATAGAAAAGGAAAGTGAATTCCATGTACGAAATAGATTTTAACAAACCTGTCCATGTCTTCTTCGTCGGCATCGGCGGCATCAGCATGAGCGGTCTTGCGGAGATCCTCCATCAGGCCGGCTTCCGTGTATCCGGCTCCGACTGGAAAAGTTCCGCCATCACAAAGGGACTGGAAGCAAAAGGCATTCAGGTTTTCTACGGCGAAAATGCCGCACATATTTCGGATGACATCGACTGCGCAGTCCTCACCAGCGCCGTGAAGGAAAGCAACGCAGAGTTTACTGCCATCCGCGAGAAGAAGATCCCTTATCTTTCCAGAGCAGAGCTTCTGGGACAGTTGATGAAGAATTACAAGACCAGTATCGCCATCAGCGGTACCCACGGCAAGACCACTACCACTTCCATGGTCAGTGAGATCCTCTTAAAGGCAGATACGGATCCCACTCTTTCCATCGGCGGTATCTTAAAGACCATCGGCGGCAACATCCGCGTGGGCAAGAGCGACTACTTCGTCACCGAGGCCTGCGAATACACCAACAGCTTCTTAAGCTTCTTCCCCACCGTGGGACTGATCCTGAATGTGGAGGAGGATCACCTGGATTTCTTCAAGGATCTGGCTGACATCCGCAATTCCTTCCGCAAATTTGCAGAACTTCTCCCTGCTGAGGGTTGTCTGATCATCAATGCAGACATTCCAGACTATCAGGAGATCACAAACGGTCTCCCCTGCAAGGTGATCACCTACTCCACAGAACATAGCGCGGATTATACCGCAAATACTATCGCCTACAATGAACTTGGTTGTGCTTCCTTCACCGCAGTCACTCCCACGGGAGAAGCGCAGCTCTCCCTGAAAGTACCCGGTCTCCACAATGTCAGCAACGCTCTGGCTGCTCTGGCATTGGCAGACTATCTGGCAGTGGACAGAACGGTGACACATGATGCACTCTTCGGTTTCACCGGAACCGACCGCAGATTCGAGTACAAGGGAACCATCGGCGGCGTGAACATCATCGATGATTATGCGCATCATCCCACCGAGATCGCAGCTACTCTGACCGCAGCCAAGAATTATCCCCACAACACCTTATGGTGTGTGTTCCAGCCTCATACCTACACCCGCACCAAGGCCTTTCTGGATGACTTTGCCAAGGCGCTTTCCTTAGCGGATAAGGTAGTATTGGCTGACATTTATGCAGCCCGCGAGACCGATACTTTAGGCATCAGTTCCGAGGATCTGCAGGCAAAGATACAGGCATTGGGATGTGATGCCACATATCTTCCAAGTTTTGATGAAATTGAAAATTTCTTACTGGAAAATTGCATAAAAGGTGACCTGTTGATAACTATGGGGGCAGGCGATGTAGTAAAAATCGGCGAAAACCTCCTCGGAATGTAGTTGTCCACATTATCCACAGCTTTTCGAGGCGGAATGTTCCCGAAGAGCTGTGGATATTTTTATTTTACAGGTGGATAACTTTTTTGCCGAAAACAGGCGGAAATCCGCTATCTTTGGCACTTTTCCGAACCCGCGAAAAATTTATGCACATTATCCACATTATCCACATTTTCACGGTAAAAATACCCTCCTTCAGGGGGCCTCTTCTTTTCGGTATTATGCCTATATTCATTTCAAAATCCCTGTGCTATACTGTGTCTGCTGTATAAGGGAAGCCTTGTTTTACCCGCAGCAGAAGGTATGAAGGAAGTAAGAAATGACACCGTTGACCATTTACAAAGACAGCGATATAGACAGCACCGTAGTGGCTAATCTTTTTATCGATGAATATATGAAGGACGCAAATGACGCACAGCTGAAGATCTACCTGTATCTTCTGCGCATGATGAGTGCGCATCAAGCTACCAGTGTGTCCGATATTGCCGACAAGTTTAACTATACGGAGAAGGATATCGTGCGCGCGCTCAAGTACTGGGAGAAGATGCATCTCATGGACTTGGACTATAATGAAGACAAGGTCCTCATCGGTATCCACATCCGCGATCTGGCAGATGCGGACTCCGTAAGACGTCGTCGCCGCACTGCGCCTTCTACCTTTATACCCATGCCCTCCGCACCTATGGAGGCCGCTGAAGCTGCCGATGCTGCGCCTGTATATCCCAAGGCTGCTGCCCGTCAGGGAGTTGTGCCTTCTTTTGAGAAGAAGACCTACAGTCCTTCCGAGCTTCGCGAGTTCAAGAACCAGGAGAATATCGCCCAGCTTATCTTCGTAGCTTCCACCTATATCGGCAAGCCTCTGTCCACTTCCGAGATCAACAGCATCCTCTTCTTCGTGGATGTACTGCACTTCTCCGATTCCCTTGTGGATTATCTCATCGAGTACTGTGCCGACAAGGGCAAGAAAGACTTCAAATACATCGAAAAGGTAGCCATCTCCTGGGCGGAAAAAGGTATCACCACCCCCGAGGAAGCCAAGCAGAATTCCTACCTTTATGAGAAAGCATATTACGCCATCATGAAAGAGCTGGGTAAATCCAGTGCTCCCACTCCCAAGGAGGCCGAGTACATCACCCGCTGGATCCATGAGTACGGCTATTCCAACGACATTATCTTCGAGGCATGTGCCCGCACCGTTCTGGCAACCGACAAGAACCGGTTCGAATACTGTGAGCGCATCCTGCAAAGCTGGCATGAGAAAGAAGTTCATCACCTCACCGATGTGGCCAGAATGGATGAACAGTTTAAGAAGAAAAAGGGTTCTTCTGCCAAAGCCCAGCCCCAATCCGGCCGCTTCGGACAGTTTTCACAGAACACTTATGACTTCGATGCTTTAGAGCAATCACTGATCAGCAACAGTAACTAAGACGAGGAGAACCGCCGTGTCACTTACCAACGCACAATTCAAGGCTATATTAAAAGAATACGCAGACATTCAGGATGCCAATCGTTCCGAGGCGGAGCGACGCAAGGAAGAAGTTCTGAAGGCGATTCCGGAATTAACGGAACTGGATGATTCCGTCAGTTCCCTTTCCGTGTCCGCCGCACGCTCCATGCTGTCCGGCAAGACCGACGCCATCAATGCACTGCATGCCAGATTGGCGGAGATCTCCGCCAAGAGAAAGGCTCTGCTGGTTTCCGCAGGCTTTTCCGCCAACTATCTGGAGCCTATTTATGACTGTCCCAAATGTAAGGACACCGGTTATATCAATACCACGGAAGGGTCTCAGAAGTGCTCCTGTTTCAAGGCCAGAGAACTCACCCTTCTCTATTCCCAGTCCAACATCCGTGAGATGCTGGAAGGCGAAAACTTCTCCACACTCTCCTATCAGTACTACCAGGGAGAGGACTTATTGCGTTTTCAGTCCGCCGTGAATATTTGTAAAGATTTCACAAATAATTTCAATCAGGACTATGCAAATTTACTTTTTTATGGTACAGTAGGTACCGGCAAAAGCTTCTTGTCCGGCTGTGTGGCCAAGGAATTGATGGACAGAGGACATTCTGTCATCTACTTCAGTGCCGCTACTCTCTTCGAGCAGTTGGCCCGCTACACCTTCGGCAAAAAGGAAAAAGACTCCCTGCAGGACTTCTACGACGATCTCTATTCCTGCGAGCTTCTGATCATCGATGATCTGGGCACGGAGCTTACCAATGACTTTGTTGCCTCTCAATTGTTCTCCTGCCTCAATGAGCGGGGACTTCGCAAAAAGGCAACCATCATTTCCACCAACTTAAGTCTGGAGGAAATCAGAGATCGCTATTCGGATCGTATCTTCTCCCGCCTCTCCAATTCCTTTAAGTTATTGAAGATCACCGGCAGAGATATCCGTATCCAGAAAAAGATTGCACAGAACAAATAACAATACACAAAGAGAGGACTATTATTCATGGGTAACCGCGAAGAAAAAAGAAACCTTGAAACAATACCTGTAGGCTCCCTGGGCATGATCGCTCTGGAAGGCTGCAAGCCTCTGGGCGAAAGGGTAGACAAGTATCTCGTAAAGTGGAGAGCGGAAAGAGAGAGTGAGCACAAAGATTCACTGGCTTTCTCCGGATATCAGCGTGATTCTTATCTTCTCAACGCCAAAGTTCCCCGTTTTGGTTCCGGTGAAGCAAAGGGCATGATCCTGGAATCCGTTCGAGGCACTGACCTGTATCTTTTGGTAGATGTATTGAATTATTCCCTGACCTATTCCCTGTGCGGTCACGAGAACCACATGTCTCCCGATGACCACTATCAGGATCTGAAGAGAATCATCGCTGCATTAGGCGGTAAGGCTCGTCGTATCACCGTTATCATGCCTTTCCTCTATGAAAGCCGTCAGCACAAGAGAACCGCAAGAGAATCTCTTGACTGTGCACTGGCTCTGCAGGAACTGGTAAAGATGGGTGTCGACAACATCATCACCTTCGATGCTCACGACCCCAGAGTACAGAACGCAATTCCTCTGAATGGTTTCGAGACCGTTCAGCCCGCATATCAGTTCATCAAAGGCCTTCTTCGCAACGTAAAGGGTCTGCAGCTTGACTCCGACCACATGATGGTCATCAGCCCCGATGAAGGCGGTATGAGACGTGCTATCTACATTGCAAACGTTCTCGGCCTGGATATGGGTATGTTCTACAAGAGACGTGATTACACCAAGATCGTAAACGGCCGCAATCCTATCGTTGCTCATGAGTTCCTTGGAACCAGCGTAGAAGGCAAAGATATGATCATCATCGACGATATGATCTCCTCCGGTGAGAGCGTACTGGAAGTTGCTCAGGAGTTGAAGGAGCGCAAAGCAGGCAGAATCTTCGTATTCTCCACCTTCGGTCTCTTCACCAACGGTCTGGATAAGTTTGACAAGGCTTTCGAGCAGGGCATCATCGACAGGATCCTGACCACCAACCTGATCTACCAGACTCCCGAACTTCTTCAGAGAGAATGGTACATCAACTGTGACATGAGTAAGTATATCGCTTACATCATCGACACTCTGAACCATGATACTTCCATCAGTGACCTTCTGAATCCCGTAGAAAGAATTCAGCAGATCGTTGCAAAGTATAATAACAACATCGAATTTTAATTTAAGACGCTTCCGCAGACCGCGGAGGCGTTTCTTTTTCGCTTATTGTTAACCTTTGTATTTTTATGGTTGACAATTGAGATAAGACATAGTATAGTCACAGAGGATAGAAACACAACAAAGGAGAATTAAAATGTCTGAAACTACTAAGAAACCTATATTTACCATCAAACAGCTTGCCCTGGTAGGCCTTATGGCTGCAGTGATCTGCGTGCTTGGTCCTTGGGCTCTCAATATTCCCGTCAGCCCCGTCCCCATCTCTCTGGGCACTCTGGGCATCTACTTCGTACTCTCCGTCCTGGGCATGAAGCTGGGCACCCTCAGCGTAGTGATCTACATTCTGCTGGGCTTCGTAGGTCTGCCTGTCTTCGCAGGATTTACTTCCGGTGCCGCTAAGCTTTTCGGACCTACCGGCGGCTACATCATCGGCTACATCCCCATGGCACTGATCTGCGGCTTCTTCGTAGACCGCTTTACCAAGAAGATCCCCCTGTACCTTGTGGGTATGGTGCTCGGTACTCTTGCCTGCTACTTACTTGGTACCATCTGGCTCCAGGTACAGTTGAGCAAGACCTTCCTGCAGGCGCTGACCATTGCTGTCATCCCCTACATCCCCGGCGACATCGTAAAGATCATCATCGCCACCATCATCGGTTTTCAGATTCGCAAACGTCTGCTGAAAGCAGGTTTGCTGTGATCCTCCTTCAATATGCCAAAAGACCCGAGGTAACCTCGGGTCTTTTTATTGTCTTACTCTATACAATTTATGAATACTTATCATACAACGTGATCACGTTATCGTCGGAATCATAGAGGGTGATGGCATTGCTCTCGGGAGGGAATACCAATGCAAAAGGTGCCTCCGGATCTACCGGAATGGCTTTCTTATCCGCTCCGTTCTCCACTACGACTCTGGCAACCTTCTCCTCATTCATGGAGAGAAGTGCGATTCCCTTATCTTCGAAGAAAATTCCCTGTACGCCTTCCTCAATGTAAGGATTCTGACCGCCCTCACGGTAGAAGTATCCGAAGGACATACCGTCATTTTTCAGGTACACGGAGTAGGAATAGTTTTCCTTCCTTGCATCGTAGAAGATCATCGCGCACATTTCATCGTTCTTGCTCTGCTTTACGTCCCAGTCCTTGGAGATCTTCTGTTCGTTTCTGGCATCGGCAACCAGTCTGCCTTCCGAAACGCCGAAAATTTCTGCCTGGTATATGATCACACCGCCCAACAGCAGGATCACGATCAGTCCTGCCACCAAAGCAATAACATCCTTTTTCATTTGTTTTCTCCTTCATGATCTGTGCTTTCCGGCACAATCGAGATGTATTTTATCATATAGTCGCTATTCTGTCACGAAAATATTTGCTTTTTCCTATCAGACATGTTATAGTAACCGAGTTGCTATGTTCCAAACATACACTGAGTGTTCGAGACCTTCCACTCACTAAACAAAACTAAAGGAGTTTATCATGAATCAGAAAGTACGTTTTCTCACCCACGCAGCAGTCATTGCTGCTCTTTATGTTGTGCTGACCTTTTTAGCCAACGCCCTGGGCTTAGCCAGCGGAGCCGTTCAGATCCGTTTTTCAGAGGCTTTGACCATTCTTCCCTTTTTCACCCCTGCTGCCATTCCCGGAATCGCCATCGGCTGCCTGCTTTCCAATATCCTCACCGGCTGTGCATTGCCTGACATCATTTTCGGAACTCTGGCTTCCTTGATCGGTGCCGTCGGTACCTATTACTGTAAGAAAAATAAATGGCTGGCTCCCGTGCCTCCCATTCTCGCCAATACCATCATCGTTCCCTTCATCCTGCTGTATGCTTACGGCGTGAGACCTTTGTGGTTCTCCTTTTTAACCGTAGGTGCAGGCGAAGTGATCTCCTGCGGCATTCTGGGTCTTATCCTTCTGAATGCACTTTACAAGTACAGAAACATCCTGTTCCCTCAGGACTAAATCACAACAAAAGCATAGCAACGAAAAAGCCCTCGAAATCACTTTCGGGGGCTTTCTTTTACTCATTTATGAGGCACATAGGTTATGAAGCAGTTGCCATTCTCTTCAAACCAATCCTTGGAATCATTCATACCTTTTTTGTAAAGAGTTCCTGACACCGGATTCATGATAACGGTGTTCTGGGCATTGAAGCCTGTGATCAACACTGCCTCTCCGTTTTTAAGAAGCGCCAGTACCGGCACCTCTCTGTCCACATAATACAGCACCGCATCCAGGGAACAGCCGGTGAGATTCAGCACCGTTTCGCTCTCCATGCCTTCTCTCAGGATATCCAGCGTGGTCTTGCCCTCATCCAGCATAGGCTGGGTATTGTAGGACAAACCGCAGAAGCTGAACATACTCTCCAGGCAGACAGCGATACTGCTCTTCTCCTCAGTTGCTTTCTCTTCCTTGAAGAACATGATCTGATTCTTGGCCTGTCTGGCTTCCTTCTTCCAGATCATGGTTCCGTCGCTGTTTAAGACCTTTCCCGACAAGCTGTATGCCTGATCTACCGCCAGACTTACATCCGAGTAGACACCTTCCACGCCCCGAGGACCGTAGGCATAATACAACATGGTATCCTCTTCCTTGGGAAGCTCAATTCCTCGGCCGCCCTCGTAGACTACTTCCTTGGGATTTAATATCTTGATGGACTTGCTGTCAATATTCTTACGCACCTTGATCTGCACATAGCGTTCGTACACATCGATATCTGTGCTGACCACTGTATTTTTTGTCGGTTCCGCTTCCGTATTGTTGGTGATATGGTCATCCGCGATCTCCTTGTACTTGCCGGAATCATTGCGCTCCAGACAGGTAAGAGTGATCTGATTGGCCTCGATGGAACATGCCGTCACATAGACATCAGGCTGCTGGTATTCCTTTACCACAACACCTTCCGCATTGCAGATACAGATCTTGAACATAGGGAAAAAGGTATTGCCGGAGTTCTCCTTCACCACATCGCTTTCCTTCGCCACGCCGTAGATGATATCTTCCTCCATGAATCCCAGAGGGATGATCGCTTCTCCGGGAGAGACATAGACCGCATTCTTTCGATTGGTGACCAGGTTGTAGATCTGCATCAGTCTGCAGTGATAGAAATCTTCCCCTTCGGTCCAGACGATGATCTCACTGTTGTCAGAGACCTTCAGGCAATCGTCTCTGGTCTCCTGAAGGATAACGACAGCGCTTCTCTCCTGCAGATCCACGGCATACACCGTACGGTCAAACTCCAGAAACAGCTGATTGTTTCTGTTGGCGAAGATCAGTTTCTCCATCTCGCAGGCCAGTGCCTGATATGGCTTGTCTGTGACAATGTATAACAGTTCCTCGGTGGTATTCAATGCGCTGTCATAACGCATCAATGCGATGCCTACCTCACCCTCGTGGCGGCCGCGGTTCATGTAGCCGTAGACTGCGAATGTAGTATTTCCGCCCTCTTCCACATCCAAGATCTTAATGGCGTGATTCTTATATCGGGTGCGAAGATCATCGTTGTTTCCGTCACAGAAGCTGAACATCTGGATCAGCTTATTGGAATTGATGTCATAGCCGTACAGTCGATCTGCGACCTGGAAAGCCAGACTGTTGCCGTCCTCGCTCTCCATCATGGCGACATTTTCATCCGCGATACCCAGCAAAAATTTATCGTTGGCATAGAAATTGTTAAGGTCCGGAACCTGGGTCATAGTCCTCTGGAAATCCAGCAGATACATTCTGTCTGTGGTATATCGAACCCTGTAATATTCCTCCACCTCATACTCGGGTGCATTCTCTTCCTCGGTATTTTGCACGGAGTATTCCAGCACGAAGGTAGCATTGCCTGCATCGATACCGGTCAGGCGAACGGCGGTGTTTCCCACCTTGCTCACACCCAGATCTCCCCAGGTGATCTGCTTTAAACTGCTGTGGATATTCACCTTATGAAAAGACTCATTCTTCTCCAGTCTGGTGTTGGTCTCCAGATATCTGGTATATTCCCTTGCCTCCTCGATGTCGAAGGTGGCATTGTGGAAATCTCTCACAAAATCCAGTTTCTCTGTCAAATGCAGCTTATCACTTCGGATCACCGAGGTGTAGTAGGAAGCGGTCCTGCCATCCTCTAGTGTGATCTTCACAGCCAGGGAATACTCGGTGTCCGGGTCGATCAGATCCTTCAGCGCGATGCGGGTACGGATCCGGTCTCCCTCACGCTCCCACTCATTCAGCTGTGTCTCTTCGATGAGTCTCTCGCCGTCTAAGCTTCGCAGTTCATAACCAAGCTTCGCAATGGTCGCTCCGAAGGTATCCACACGGACATTGACGCTTCGGTTCTCATCCAACAACGTGATGCAGTCCCTAAGCAGCGCCACATTCATGGCATTGACATAACCGTGGAGCCTGTTGTAGGGCATTCCCTCGTACTCCATAGTCACCAGGGGCAGTCCTGCAGGTGCCATCTCTACCGTCAGGTTGTCGTGATCTTTATTTATTATTTTTCCGACGATGATGACCGTCAGCACGAATACCGCTGCAAAGACGATCACCTTCAGTAATACTTTTTTCACCAGAAAATAAATTCCTTTCTAATTCTGCAGCAGATGCTGCAAGGTAGGATCTACCTGCAAAAAGTCCGTCAGCTGTGCCAGGGAGGCACTTTCTGTCTTGGGACGCATGCTGTTGCTTTTCACAGCTCTGATCAGGAGATTCTTGGGCGTATGCTCCATGTCGATGAACTCCAGGATCTGGGTCTCATAACCCTGCTGTTCCAGGAGGTTCGCACGCAGCGCATCCGTAAACAAAGCTGCCATTCTCTCTTTGATCAGTCCGTATTTCAATGCGGGTCTCAACATATCGCAATGGATCTGCCCGTTCAGTTCATGCTGACAGCAAGGCACTGCCAAAATGACACTTGCTCCCCATTTCACTGCTTTTTCCAGCGCATAGTCTGTCGCTTTATCGCAGGCATGGAGACTTACCACCATGTCCACGCTGTTTTCTTCGTTATAGTCCTTGATATCACCCACCTGGAAATCCAGATGATCGTAGTGCAGCTTCTGTGCCAGCTCATTGCAGTGTCTGATCACATCTGCCTTCAGATCCAGACCGGTGACTCTAATATCTCTGCCCTGCAATTCCTTCAGATAATAATACATGGCAAAGGTCAGATAGGATTTGCCGCAGCCAAAATCGATGATTCGAATGGTGCGGTCCTTAGGTAACTTCTCCAGAATGTCCTCGATGAATTCCAGATAACGGTTGATCTGGCGGAACTTGTCATAGTAGACCTTGGCTACCTTTCCCTCGGGAGTCTGGACACCTAAGCCTACCAGGAAATCCACCGGTTTTCCTTCCTGCAGAATGTACTGTTTGGTTCTGTTGTGAGAAAGGTCTCTGGGGGCTTGCTTTCCCGCATCAACTGTCTTTTTCTTTCTCTTGATGGTACATGTGCCCTTCTTGCTTATCAGGATATTCACTTCTTCCTTCTCGCAGCTGATGGCTGCCTGACGGAACAGATTCTCCAGATACCCTTCCAGCTTATCGACCATAGCCTCTGCAGTCAGATTCTCATGGAAGACCTGGGTGCCTCGATACAAAGTCTCCTGAAAGAGCAATTCGCCCTTGATCTCGATCGGGCGAACCTTAACCTTGCTTGCAACCGTGCTGTCTTTCGTATTGCTGAAGATCGCCTGTATCAGTTCTTTATTGATTATTTCCTGTAAACAAATGCGACATTCCTTCATCTCTATTCCTCTTAACCCACGAACAGGCGAAATCGTTTGCTTTTTCCGTTCAGGCGGCGCCTGTAGATCTCATAGTAAAGCAAAACCTGCACCAGTTCCTCGGGCGGATTTTCTTCTTCCTGTTTCAGTATGCTCATCATGGCATCGCAGACTGCCCTCAGGCTCAATCGGTCCGGATACTCATCGTAGATCATACTGCCTTCATAATCCATCTTGTCTAATACTTCTGCGATACGTTTCTGGTATCGCCTTGCTTCCCGGGAGTACATTTGCTGCAGATACTCCAGGTCTCGCAGTGCTTTCTCTTCCTCCTCCCTGAGGGTCATCTCAGGATAGGTCATATAAAAAGGAAGGGGCCCATTCCAGCCCCTTTCCATTTGTTCCTCTGTGGGCTGCAGCAATATGGAATGAAAACTCATGGTCAACACCTACGCTTTTAGTCTAGCATATGTTTTTCATATCCTTTTGTTGCAGCAATATTACTTGATTGCCTGAATACGTACGATCGCTCTCTGCAGAGCCATCTCCGCTCTCGCCAGGTCTACATCGCTCTGTCTCTCATGCAGTCTAGCCTCTGCACGCTCCTTAGCAGCGGTCGCACGGTTCTCGTCGATCTCATCCGGCCACTCCACGATCTCTGCGAGAATCGTGACACGGTCGGGCAGGATCTCTGCAAAACCTGCGTGCAAAGCTGCTACCTTATCGCCATCCTCCTCGGTAATATCAAGGATTCCGGGTTTAACAATGACAGTCAGCGGAATATGTCCCGGCAGTACACCGATCTCACCTTCGGTAGTATTGAACTCCACCATCTTCACTTCGTTCTCGTAGAATACGCGCTCCGGAGTGATGATGCGAAGAAGCAAACTGTTTCTTTCTGCCATCCTGTTACCGTACCTTTCCGTGATGTATTAGCGCTTTACTTTTGCAAGGACATCATCGATGCTTCCGGCATTCAGGAAGTAGCTCTCGGGAATATCATCATGCTTACCGTCGAGGATCTCTCTGAATCCGCGGATGGTCTCGTTGATAGGAACATACTTACCTTCCAGACCGGTAAACTGACCTGCTACGAAGAAAGGCTGAGAAAGGAATCTCTGAACCTTACGTGCACGGGATACTACCAGCTTATCTTCCTCGGAAAGTTCATCCATACCAAGGATCGCAATGATATCCTGAAGTTCCTTATATCTCTGCAGGATCTCCTGTACGCCACGAGCGGTCTTGTAATGCTCCTCGCCTACGATTCTGGGATCCAGAATTCTGGAGGTGGACTCCAGAGGATCTACTGCGGGGTAGATTCCCAGCTCAACGATGGAACGGGAAAGAACCGTGGTTGCATCCAGATGTGCGAATGTGGTTGCAGGTGCGGGGTCGGTCAAGTCATCCGCAGGTACATATACTGCCTGAACGGAAGTGATGGAACCGTTCTTGGTGGAAGTGATACGCTCCTGAAGAGCACCCATCTCAGTCTGCAGGGTAGGCTGATAACCTACTGCGGAAGGCATACGTCCCAGAAGTGCGGACACCTCGGAACCTGCCTGGGTGAAACGGAAAATATTATCGATGAACAGCAGAACGTCCTTACCGCCCTTATCACGGAAGTACTCTGCCATGGTCAGACCTGTAAGGCCGACACGCATTCTTGCTCCGGGGGGCTCGTTCATCTGACCGAATACCATGGTGGTCTTATCAATAACGCCGGACTCTGTCATTTCATGGTAAAGGTCGTTACCCTCACGGGTACGCTCGCCTACACCGGTGAATACGGAATATCCGCCGTGCTCAGTAGCGATGTTACGGATCAGCTCCTGAATCAATACTGTCTTTCCTACTCCTGCACCGCCGAACAGACCGATCTTACCACCCTTCTGGTAAGGGCAAAGAAGGTCAACGACCTTGATACCTGTCTCCAAAAGCTCGGTCTCGGTGGACTGCTCCTCGAACTTGGGAGCTGCTCTGTGGATAGGCTCAAAAGAAACGCCTTCGGGTGCGGGTTTATTATCGATAGGCTGTCCCAGAACGTTAAAGATACGGCCCAGGGTCTTCTCACCTACCGGAACGGAAATAGGAGCACCGGTAGCAATTGCCTCCATACCTCTGATCAGACCGTCTGTACTGCCCATGGCGATACATCTGACTGTGTCATCACCCAGATGCTGGGAAACCTCTGCAGTCAGTTCCGTGCCCTCTCCGGTAGGAATACGAATTGCTTCGTTGATTTCGGGAAGTTTGCCCTCATCGAAACGGATATCAAGTACCGCACCGATGACCTGGGTAACCTTTCCTTTATTTTCTCCTGCCATTTTAACCTCTTTTCTGTCCGCTGTACGGACAACATATTTTAGCCGATAGCCTCTGCACCGGCAATAATTTCTGTCAATTCCTGTGTAATGGAACCCTGACGGGCTCTGTTATACTTCAGTGACAAATCTTCGATCATCTCTTCGGCATTGTTGGTCGCATTATCCATGGCCTGCATACGTGCACCGTTTTCGCTGGCTGCGGCTTCCATCAGGGCGCCGTAGATCAGGCTGGTCACATATTTAGGAATGATCATGTCAAGTGCTTCCACATCCTCGGGCTCAAAGTTCATAACGGCCTGAGGGCCTGCTGCCTCTTCTGCATCCACAGCGGAGACATCCACGGGAAGAAGCTTCACCAGTGTGGGAATGTGACTTACGGTATTTTTGAAGGAAGTGTATGCCAGATGGATCTCTCCGATCTCGCCTGCCGCATAGGCTTTCAGAAGTTCATCTGAGAGTGCCATTGCATCCACGTAAGTAGGATTCTCAACGATCTCACCGTTGCATTCCACTACTTCATAACCGTAACGGGTAAAGGCCTCACGACCCTTGTTACCCAGGGAATAGATCACAAGCTCTTCTTTTTTCCACTCGGGATGTCTGGTGACAAGCTTCACAACATTGGAGTTGTAACCGCCTGCCAGACCTCTGTTTGAGGAGATGACGATGACTGCTTTCTTTGCAGAATCACTGCCTGTCAGATATTTGTGTTCCACATGGCCTACTCTTTTCAAAATGCTGTTCACGGTTGCGTACATGCAGTTAAAGTAGTCCTTGGAACGCTCGGCATTGTTTCTGGCGCGCTGCAATTTGACCGTGGACACCAGCTTCATCGCTTTGGTGATCTGCTGTGTGCCCTGGATACTGGTCTTGCGGCGCTTAATATCACGCATTGATGCCATAATCCGGTCTCCTATGCAAACTGTTTCTTGAACTCGTCAATTGCCTTCTTCAGAGTCTCCTCTGTCTCCTCGCTCATAACCTTCTGCTCTGCGATATTGCCGGGAACTTCGGGATACTTGGTGTTGAGGAACTCAAAGAACTCTTTCTCGAAACGGGTAATATCCTCTACTGCAATATCCAACAGATACTTGTGGGTCACTGCGTAGATGATGATGACCTGATACTGTACGGGCATGGGGCTGTACTGAGGCTGCTTCAATACTTCCTTGATTCTTTCACCCTGTGCAAGCTTTTCCTTGGTGTCGTCGTCCAGTTCGGAACCGAACTGTGCGAAGGAAGCCAGCTCTCTGTACTGAGCAAGCTCGGTACGGATGGGGGATGCGATCTTCTTCATGGCCTTGATCTGTGCGGAACCACCAACTCGGGAAACGGACAGACCTGCGTTAACTGCAGGACGGAAACCGGAGTTGAACATTTCTGTCTCCAGATAGATCTGGCCATCTGTGATGGAGATAACATTGGTAGGAATATATGCAGATACATCGCCTGCCTGTGTCTCAATAATGGGAAGGGCTGTCAGGGAACCTCCGCCGTACTCATCGCTCATTCTTGCCGCTCTCTCAAGCAGTCTGGAATGCAGGTAGAATACGTCACCGGGGTAAGCTTCACGGCCGGGTGGACGACGAAGGAGCAAAGAGAGTGTTCTGTATGCGGTAGCATGCTTACTTAAGTCATCATAGATAACCAGTACATCCTCTCCGTTCTCCATCCACTCTTCACCGATCGCACAACCTGAGTAGGGTGCAATGTACTGAAGAGGTGCAAGGTCGCTGGCGGTAGATACAACAACAGTTGTATAAGCCATAGCGCCGTGCTCTTCCAAAGTTTTAACGATATTTGCAATGGTAGAAGCCTTCTGACCGATTGCAACATAGATACATTTTACGTTCTGGCCCTTCTGGTTGATGATGGTGTCCAGAGCGATCGCGGTCTTACCGGTCTGACGGTCACCGATGATCAACTCACGCTGACCTCTTCCGATAGGAACCATGGCATCGATAGCCTTGATACCGGTCTGCAGAGGGGTATCTACACTCTTTCTGGTGATAACGCCGCTTGCTACACGCTCGATCTTACGATAGCGGGTAGTCTGAACGGGGCCCTTACCGTCGATAGGCTGTCCAAGAGAGTTTACGACACGTCCCAGCATGCAATCGCCTACGGGAACCTCTACAACTCGTCCTGTGGTCTTGACAGTATCGCCTTCGTTGATATTTCTGGAGCTTCCCAGAAGTACAACACCGACATTATCCTCTTCCAGATTCAGAACCATACCATATACATCGCCGGGGAATTCAAGCAATTCACCCTGCATGGCATTTTCCAGTCCATGGACACGAGCAATACCATCGGCTACCTGAATAACGGTACCCACATCGGATACATCCAGGGTCGATGCGTATTTCTTAATCTGATCCTTAATGACTGAACTAATTTCTTCAGGTCTTAAATTCATGGATCTGTCGCACCTTTCCTTCAGCGGGATCAACCCAGCTGAATTTCATATAATTGTTTCGTTAATTTATCGAGCTTCGTGCGGATACTGCTATCCACAACTCTGTCTCCGATACGGATGACCATACCTCCGATGAGGCTTTTGTCTACTCCGTAATGCATTTCCATCTTGCGGAAACCACCTGTTGTCAGAAGTCTTTCCTTGACTTCGCTCTTCTGCTTGTCGGAAAGTTCCGAAGGTGTGGTCACATAAGCGACGCCGATGCCCTGCTGTACCTTCACCTTGTCGGTAAAGTACTCAAAGATGTCGGTCAGATCGCCGTAACGCTCCTTGGAAACAATAATTGCCAGGAAGTTGGCCAGTTCCTCACTGACTCTTCCTCTGAAAACATTTTCAACTACCTGAAGTTTCTCCTGTTTAGGGACACCGGGGTGAGTCATGAGAGTATCAAATTCGGGGTTCTGTGCAAGCACTTCCTCGATGACTTTGATCTCTTCCAAAAACTCCGCCGATTTCGCCTCTCCCGATTCGCAGGCGACAGTAAACAGGGCATCTCCATAAGTCTTAGCAACTATTTTAGCCATGTTTTGTCACCCATCTCCTTCAAGGTATCATCAATCAGCTTATCCTGAACTGTTGTATCGATGGATGCAGCAACGATCTTGCCTGCCATAACACTGGCAACCGCAATGATCTCTTTCTTCACATCATCGGAAAGCTTCTGCTTCTCAAGGTCAGCCTCAACTTTGGCTCTGTCCAAAATGCGGGCTGCTTCTTCCTTGGCCTGAGCGACGATCATATTCTCGTTCTTCAATGCCTTCTTGCGAGCCTCGCTTAAGATGCTCTCAGCTTCCTTATCGATGTCCTTCAGTTTCGTCTCATATTCCTCTTTCAGGGCTTTCGCCTCTTCCAGTTCCGCTGCTGCGGTCTCCAGCTCACCGCGGATCTTATCTCTACGGCTGTTGAGCAGGTTACGTGCAGGGTTGAAAAGGAGGGCACTCATCACAAGGAATAATACGAAAACAGCGACGATCATCAGACTTGCATCAGCAATGAGCTGCCAATTCAAATCGAACAAATAGTTCAAGGATGCTCCTTCTGTTAAGAGTATCATTCTCTGTCTCCTTTCTGCCTTTTCTTAATTGGGTAATTATCTGGGCAGAAGGGGCTTTAAGAACAACAGCAGGAATGCGATCAGCAAACCGTAAAGACCGGTGGTCTCTGCGACAGCCTGACCCAGAAGCATCATACCTCTGATCTCACCCTGTGCTCCGGGATTACGTCCTACAGCACCTGCAGCATGTCCTGCAGCGATACCCTGTCCGATACCAGGTCCGATACCGGCAATAACTGCCAGACCTGCACCGATTGCTGAGCAACCCAAAATAAAGTTTTCATTGAAATCCATTCTTTTTTCCTCCTGAATTTTTATCAATTTCAAAGTTTACAGTCCTGGGACTGATTTTGCGTTAAACGCATGGTTCTGTTACCTTCTTGTACCATCACCGATCTCACTAGAAATATAAGTCATGGTCAACATACAGAACACGTAAGTCTGAATTGCTCCGGAGAACAAATCAAAATACAGATGGAGCGCTCCGGGCCAGCCCATGGCGATCCATTTCAGCAATCCGTATACCAGTGCCATCATCGCTGTTCCGGACAAAACGTTTGCAAACAGACGAAGTGACAGTGATACGGGAACTGCCAGGTTACTGATCAGGTTGATGGGTATCCAGATGGGTATCCATTTCGGCAAGGGCGAACAATAATCTTCCCAGATGGTCAAAGGCTTCTGATATTTCCACTTGTTGTAGCGGATCATTCCAAAGGTGATCAACGCTAACGGAAGTGTCACGCCGTAGTCCGCGGTAGGCGGGCGCAGGCCCAGCAAACCGGAGATGTTACTGAACAGTATAAAGATAAATACGGTACCGATGTAGTTGTAGTACTTCGGTGCGAATTTCCCCATGGAACCATCGACTATTCCGTCCAGTTTCTCAACGATCAATTCAATAACATTCTGAAAATATCCGGGTACTTCCTGGGCTTTCTTCATACAGCGGTTGGCTGCGATGGCAAAGCCGATCAGTATCAGCATAACGATCAGAACACATACATGAGTGGTGGTGATCCATACCTCGTGGCCGAAGAATGAATACTTGAACACGCCGTGTATCATAAAATCGATATTATCACCGGACAGCAAAATTCCATGTTCCATATTCTCACCTCCTCCTTTCTTCCAGTTCTCTTACAGATCCTCCCCGTCGGAAGCAGTCTCGTCCGAAGACTCGTCTGTCTCCTCCGTGACTTCTCCCTCGGCATCCTCCGGCAAAGGAGTTCCCACGGGATCCGTCTCATGAAAAAGCTTGTTATAACATTTATGGGTAAGCGGCTGTAGATAAGCCGTTACTTTCACACTCATATAGGCAAAAAATACGATCACCGTATCCAGTACGCCGGTGATGGCTGTAAGTGCCAGAACAGCGGCCACAAAAAAATATCTGACCACATAGCCGGAAACAATGATCTTCTGTGCGCTGGCCGGATCCGGCAGTGCCTTATCCAGCGTCCTGGCCATATGGAAAACGCCGGCCATGCCAAAGAGGATACCGAACCAGAGGCTCGCCGCAAACCGCAACTGATCCTTGGTGAAAAAAGCACCGCTCACATGAAACACGATACCGTAAACGATCATGCCGGTATACATTTCCAGAAGTATTCTATCTGCCTTTTTCAGAATCTTGATCATCTTTCTTACCGTTGTCTCCGAAGACCTGGGCTACCATGCCGTAAGCCCCCTTCACACCGCCGATCGCTCCCAGGAAAAACAGTACTACCGTAAAGAAATTCGTACCCAGTTTCCGGTCCAGCCAGATCCCCAATGCCGTGGTCATTCCGATGGCCGCGATCATGATAAATCCCAGCTGGCTGATGAGTGTCAGCGTCTGCGCCGTCCTTTTTTTGCTGTTCTCTCTTTTTTTCATACAGAATATTATACTAGAGGAATCCCTTATTGTCTAGAAAAAACACACTTTTTCTGAAACTACATTGACTTCTTTTTTCGAAGGTTTTAGAATTTTTTCAAGGGGATTCTTCCCCGCAAACGGAGGATAAATATGGACATTACAAAGATATACCGAAGAAGACTGATTCCCGCGGAATGCATCCTGTTAAAGGATGATATTATTGTGGACAAAAACGACGAATTTATCGTCACAAAGTGGAAGACCATCAACCCTAAGACCGCTTTTTCCCACGGCTGTTCCTGCTATTTCCTGAACGAAGGCATCAAGGTCAGCAAATTCCTTCGGGACGACGGCTCCCTGGTGTACTGGTACTGCGATATCGTGGATTATTCCTACGATGAAAGCGAGCAGGCCATGACCGTCACCGATCTTCTGGCGGACGTGATCCTCTATCCCGACGGTTCCATGAAGGTAGTGGATCTGGACGAACTGGCGGAGGCTATGGCGCGTGAATTGATCACAAAAGAGCAGATGACCGTCTGCCTTCGCAACCTGGATCACCTGCTCTCCATAATTTACAATGATAGATTCGACAGGCTTCAGGCCCGTCTCAATGATGTGGACTGCTAGTAGAAAATATGTCCGCCTATGGTAATGCCGGTCAGTCCTTCTACCGGTCTTCGGAAATACACGCAGGTACCTACGTTTGTCTTTCCGCCCATTGCTTCGTCAGCTGCCTGATAGCAGGCTGCCGTTGCTTTATCTGATGCAAGAGCCAGTGCAAGTCGGCCGCTGGAGGCCGGTGAGAACTGGCTTTTTTGATATACGACTCCTGTGACGGTGTCCGGATATCTGGAACTCAAAACACGGTTCATGATAACGCTTCCCACCGCAAGTTTTCCTTCGTAGGGTTCTCCGCCGGCTTCACAGTAAATGATATTAGCCATCAGCTTTCTGTCCCCTTCCGCGAAGGTCACCTGGGAGATATCTCTCCAGGTACTGTTTGCCGCAAGCTGGGACAGAGCCATCTCTTCTTCCAGCTTTTTCTTCAGATACTTCAGATCCTTCTCGGCTTTCTTCAGTTCTTCCTCGTATTCCTTTGCCCTCTTTTCGGCGTCGGATATCTGACCTTTATACTTGTTCAGAGAAGCTTTTACCTTGGAGATCAGCTCATCGATCTTGGCTTCCTCTTCCTTGGTCTGGCTCTTCAGAACTTCCAGTTCCTCACGCTCCACCTGAAGCTTCGCCTCCATCTCTTCGCAAGCCATACGATAGCTGGTATATTCATCCATCACCTGTCTGTCATAGGCTGCCACCTTCTCGATATAATCGGCGGTATTCAGGACTTTTGAAAGATTTCTCTCCTTCAAAAGCGCGTTCAGGTAACTCTTCTCTTTGTTTTCGTACATATAGCGGGCTTTCTCGATCATGTACCTGTAGTACCATTCCTCGATGCCCTGGGCGTCCTCCAGATTGACCGTAGCATCGCTGATCTCCGATTCCTTGGTCATGATCTGTTCCTCCAGATCCGTAAGGCGCTCCACCACTTCCTGCATCTGACTGTTCAATTCATCCAGTTCCTTCTGCAGTTCCTTGGCTTCCCCCTTCAGTCCCGAAAGGGTCTTATCATTTTCCTTGTCTTTCTCCTGCAGCGCCAGCTTATCCTTTTCAAGCTGCTCGATCTTCTCCTGAGTACTGGGAGCCGCAGACACCACAAGTACGCCGGAGAGGTTCACGTCCTCCCCGACGTTAGGTAAACTTCCCGTAAGAAGTGCGATCATAAGGCAAATTGCCACCTTTTTACCACTTCTGAATACTTTCAAATAACTTTCCTTTCATTCCATAAAACAACTAGACCCGGATCCGAATCTCCCTCTCGGAATGATGATAGGGAACATATTTCACACCCGCTGCATCGAACATTTTCTTTGCCGCGCGGTTGCCGTCGGTTCCTTCGTATTTATCGCTGTCATACACAACGGTGCGGATGCCCGCCTGAATGATGGCTTTCGCACACTCATTGCAGGGGAAGAGAGACACGTAAAGTTTGGTGCCCTCCAGAGATCCTCCTCTGTAATTGAGGATCGCATTCAGTTCGCTGTGTGTAACATACACATATTTGGTCTCCAGCGCTTCGCCTTCTCTGTCCCAGGGGAAATCCTCGTCGGAACAGCCGTTGGGGAAACCGTTATATCCCATGGAGAGTATCTTGTTGTCACTGCTTACGATGCAGGCGCCCACCTGAGTGTTGGGATCCTTGGATCGCATGCCGGACAGATGGGCAACGCCCATGAAATACTCATCCCAGCTGATATAGTCCTGTCTTTTATTCATAGTTTCCTCGCTGCTTACTTTGTGCCGAAGATACGGTCTCCTGCATCGCCGAGACCGGGAACGATATAGCCGTGGTCGTTGAGCTTCTCATCCAGAGAGCCAACATACATATCTACATCGGGATGTGCTTCCTGCATTGCCTTGATTCCTTCGGGAGCAGCAATGATGCACATGAAGTGAATATTCTTGCAGCCCTTGTCCTTCAGCATCTGGATCGCAGCTACGCTGGAACCGCCGGTAGCCAGCATGGGATCTACTACGAATACTTCTCTCTCTGCGCAGTCTGCGGGCAGCTTGCAGTAATATTCAACAGGCTTTAAAGTCTCGGGATCTCTGTAGAGACCGATGTGACCGATCTTTGCAGCGGGGATCAGGTTCAGAACGCCGTCAACCATGCCCAGACCTGCACGCAGGATGGGGATGATCGCCATCTTCTTACCCTTCAGTTCCTTAACGGTAGTGTCGCAGATAGGAGTGGTGATCTGTACATCATCCAGTTTCAGATCTCTGGTTGCCTCATAGCAGATCAGCATTGCGATCTCGCTGATGGTCTGACGGAAATCCTTGGTACCTGTGTCTGTTCTTCTGATAAATCCGATCTTGTGCTGGATCAAAGGATGATCCATAATAACTACTTTTGCCATTTGAAGTGCCTCCTCATATGTTTTATAGTTTTTGATTGCTTAATCTTCCAGCATATTTACTCGTCTGATGTGCTTTTCCTCCTCGGAGAAAGGAGTGTTCAAGAAAATCTCCACGATTTCCAATGCAAGATTGACACCGATCATAGCCCCACCCAGAGCCAGTACGTTTGCATTGTTGTGAAGTCTTGTCATCTTTGCGGAAAGAGGCTCGGAACAAAGTGCGCAGCGCACTCCGGGAACCTTGTTTGCAGCGATGCTGATACCGATACCGGTGGTGCAGATCACGATACCCTTCTCGCAGGTGCCGTCTGCTACAGCCTTTGCCACTGCCTTACCGTATACGGGATAGTCTACAGATGCCTTGCTGTCGCATCCGTAATCCGTGTAAGGAATGTTCTTCTCCTTCAAATACTCGACTACTTTGACCTTCAGGTCATATCCGCCGTGATCACTTCCGATTGCTATCATATTAATTTAATCCCTCCAATACCTTTTTGATCTATTGTAACCTGACTACCTTGTGGCCTGCAGCCTTCAGCAGTCTGTTCATAATAGCCTGTCCCAGACCGTGACTGGAAAAACTTTCCGAGTACATCCGGTCGATCTGTTCATCGTCAAACTCACGAAGCGCCGTGAACAGATGTCTTGCAATGCATTCTTCATCAGCGCGGCTTCCCACACATTTCACGGAATCCGCCTCATACTTGTCCCGATTCTCCTCGGTGGCAATGATGCCGGTGCGCAGATGGTTTGCACGATCTGCCGCAGTCTGTGCATTGATATATTTTACTACAGCCTCTGCATCGCCTTCCACGATCACCAATTCTCCCTTGGGAGCGTAATGTCTGTATTTCATACCCGGAGCCTTGGGAGCCTGTCCGCTGTCCGCCGTCAAAATTGTGACATCCGTGTCAACTTTTCCAAGTACCTCCGCCAGCATATCCGCAGTCACATAACCGGGGCGCAGGATCTGCGGGGGATCCACCGTCATATCGATGATGGTAGACTCCAGTCCGATCCCCACTTCGCCGCCGTCGATGATCATCTCGATACGGCCCTGCATGTCTTCTTCCACATACTTCGCCACGGTAGGGCTGGGCCTGCCGGAGCGATTGGCGCTGGGTGCCGCGATATATCCGCCGCTGTATTCGATCAGTTTCTGTGCTGTCTTATGAGAAGGGAGAGGAACCGCCACGGTATCCAATCCGCCGGTGGTCTCATAAGGGACCTTCTCTGCCTTATGAAAGATCATAGTCAGAGGTCCCGGCCAGAAAGCCTTTGCCGCGCGCATTGCCGCCTCAGGCAGTTCGGAAACGATCTCCTTCAGGTCCTCCAGATCACAGATATGAATGATCAGAGGATTGTCGGAGGGTCTTCCCTTGGCAGCATAGATCTTCTGGGAAGATGTGGGATTCAATCCGTCTCCGCCCAGTCCGTACACCGTCTCTGTGGGAAAAGCCACCAGACCGCCGTTCTTTATGATGTTGCCTGCTTCCCGAAGCGCAGCATCCTCCCGGGGAGAAAACTCCTGCGCATCCTGTCTGATTCTGACTGTTACTGTTTCCATCTTCTTTGTTTCAGCACTTCCTCAATAAGCATACTTAGATGAAGTATACCACATTCCTCTCAAAAAAGGAAGAGTCAGTCTGTTTTGTTCAAATACTGCAGAACAGCCACGCAGATATTCCAGGCGATCCTCTCCTGATATTCCCGTTCCGTAAGCTTCTGTGCCTCCTCCGGATTGGTCAGAAATCCGCACTCTGCGATCACGCAGGGGGCTCCGGAATACCGCAGAAGATAATAGGTGTCATTGGCTTTGATCTCCCTGTGATTGTCTGGATCCACCTTGGCGATCAGCCTGTTCTGGATACATTCCGCCAGCTGTTTTCCCCGGATACTTCCCTGATAATAGAAGACCTGAGCCCCGCGGACGCTCTCCTCGGGATAACTGTTCTGATGAATGCTCACCACTGCTGCCGGTGCAGCCTTCTCCATCACTTTCACCCGATTCGCCATGTCCTCCTTCTTCCGAAAGCCCGCCTCATTTCCGTCCGCGGACTCATCTTCCGTTCTTGTCATAATGACACATATATCCTCCGCCTCCAGATAGGTCTGCAACAGGTGGGCGATCTCTAAATTGATATCCTTTTCCAACTTACCGTTTACCCCGATCTTACCGGGATCCGCCCCGCCGTGTCCCGCATCCACTACCACTCGTTTCTTCGGTTTTTCTACGCTGTTTCCCTGCACAGCCCGATACTCCGGTCTGTTATAAATTTCCAATGCAATTACCGCAAGCGATATCAAAAACACCGCTCCCAAAGCTTTTTTATTTTGTCTCTTCACGCTTATATACTCTCGCCGTTTTTACAAGTATATTCGCGTTCTTTTCAATGATGTAAAAAGAGCCCCGAGGCATTCCCCGAGGCTCTGACTCTTTTCGTTATTTACTTCATCTGAGCAAACATCTGCACCAGATTCCAGGTCTCCGGTGTTCCGTATCCCAGTCTCCAGACCGCAACACCGCCTAATTTGTGGGCAGCCATCACGTTGATCTTTGTCTGCAGAGATTTTTCGTCCTCGAGCCAGATCTGGTAGGTAGCGCTGCCGCTCTCCCATTCCAGATAATTCTGGCAGGTCTCCTCGTCCCACTCGGGCTCTCTGCCTGTTCTGCTTAAGAAATCATCCGTGTTCACGATGGTGATATAAGAATCCGTCACTTCCGCACCTTCCGTTTTCCACAAAATGGTATAGAAGGGAAGGGCATTGATCAGCTTCTCCGCAGGCACATTTTTCGCCAGCGTCTTCTCGATTCCCTCGGTGACAAAATTGATGCTTGCCACGCTTCCGGGATTTTTGCAGCCATGCCAGTGTTCATCGTAACCCATCAGCACCACATAGTCCGCAAACTCGCCCTGTACATCCAGTCGATAGTAGGTATTGCCCTCATTGGGCATATAGTTATCCACGGAAAGGATGAGACCGTTCTGTCTTGTGAGGATGGATAACTCTCGAATGAACTGTACATAATAGGGGCCTGCATCTCTGGTCACTTCCTCGAAGTCCAGGTTGATGCCGTCCAGGCCAAGAGACAGCGCGGTCTCTACGATTCTTTGCTCCAGTGCCTTTCTCTTCTCTGTGATGCAGAGATTATTATAAGTGCTGACCTCATTTCCGGTCTCGTTCTTGTAATTGAAATTATCCCATACGCCCCAAACTGCAATGCCCTTGCTGTGGGCCTTCTTCACATAGCTCTCGGAGGCGAAGGATCTGAAAGTACCCTCGTCGTCTGTCAGGCTGAACCAGGTAGGTGCGATCACATTGATGCCCTTGCCTTCCTGCAGCATGGCATCCAATGTATCGTTGCCGCCCACACCGCCGATGGAATGCCAGCCCAGCACTACCTTGCCATTCATTTTCAGGGACTCTGCCACGCCGGGAACATAGGTGGTATCTATCACTGTCAGCTCGCCGCTCAGGTTGCCAAGACGCTTATTCTCAATATAACCGATGATGGAATCGGAGGTCTTGACCTTGGTCCAGTTCTCCATCTCCTCCAGAAGCACCACAGACTCTCCCTGCTTCACTTCGCGGAGAATGGGGCTCTTGATGCCGCCCTTGGTACGGATCTCCGTGTCCTTATTGACGGTATAGACCTCATCCGTTCTACCTTCCAGGTCCAACTGGATATGCTTCTCGAATCGCTTGCATCGGAAG
>JAKSRX010000050.1 GCA_024403365.1 Acetatifactor sp.
AAATATAAAGAGTGCAGAAAGCTCTGGAAGAAGACCAAATCTTTTCTTTCCGGACTCAGAGGAAATGCGGATCCGATGGTAGTGAGCAAACTCATGTGCCAGGAGAATCCGGAACTGTATCTGGAGAAGATGGACAGCCTGTATGACAGATTGAAGGATTACAAAGTCTGGTCAAACTCACCTTATTCCGTACTGGCACTTATGACCCTGACGGATCACAGCGAGTCTGTGGATCTTTCAGACCTGATCAACCGCTATGATTCCTTGTACAGGATCCTGCATGCGAAGCATCCCGTCATGGTAAGCAACCGTGACAGAGGAGTGATCGCCATGCTGGCGGTAAACGGTGTCAATGCGGAGAAGGCAAATGAGATCGTAGAAAGCAATTACCGTGCATGCAAGCCTCTGGCAGGCAACAGCGATGCCGTATATTCTCTGGCAGAGATCCTTTCTCTGAGCAGATGGAATTCGGATACCAACGCAGATCATGTGGAAAATATGATGGAACTTATGAAACTCAGTGCAAGAAGCCTGGACAAAGTGGAAGGCTTGACTTTCTTCGGAGCGTTGACCCTCATAGAGGAATATCTGCCTGAGGAAATGGTACTGGCGATCCGCGAGGTGGACGACTATCTCGGAGAGCAGAAGATGTTCGGCGGTATCGACGTGGATAAAAAGACCCGTTTATTGTATGCCATCGCAGTGGTGCTCACCGCCTACTGTCGTGGCGGCGGACAGAATCCTGCCATCAACGAGACTATGATCAGAGCTCTGCTGGAGCAGCTGATCCTGGCTTTGATCGAGGCAGCACAGGCAGCAGCTGCGGCAGCAACCTAAAAAAGAAAAAGAGGTTAACGGATATGACAGAGATCAGAGGACCTAAGAAGATCACAGATAGAGATTATCGTTTTGATGCATTCAAGGACGGCACAGTCCTGCTGCAGAAAAAGAAAGGACACCTGCCTGCTATGGGCTGGAACAGCTGGAACGCTTTCGGCAGCGGCAATACAGAAGCCCTGACCAAGGCAATGGCTGATTGCATGGTAGCCCTTGGACTGGATCAGTTAGGCTACAGCTATGTAGTATTGGATGACGGCTGCTACAAGCCGGAGAGAGTGGATGGACTGCTTTCCCATGAGGAAGTGAAGTTCCCCTCAGACTTCCGCGCATTGGCAGATTATATTCACGGCAAGGGACTGAAATTCGGTATGTACAACGATATCGGAACCAATCTCTGTGCCGGTGCGGCAGTAGGTACCTGCGGACATGAGATGGCAGATGCCAAGTCCTATGTGGATTGGGGCGTTGACTTCCTGAAAGTAGACAACTGCTACTATCTCTGGGACAATGCCACCTTCTCAGACGCCGCCAACGCAAAGTATGTGTACGCGCCTAATATTCGCGCCGTGAAGATCGAGGGCGAAGGCGTATGTATTTCTCTGGATGCGGTAAGGGACGGAAGTCTTCGAGGCATGCGTGCGGAGAAAAAAGACACATGTGTCACAAATATCGGAACCTTCGATGGAACAGGTCCCGGACCTTCTCCCGTAGGGGATAGAAGCGGCGAACTTGTTTTCAAAGTAAATGTGCCTGCTGAGGGCGAATATAGTCTGACCGTGACCTATGCTTCCGGTCAGGAGGAAGGTGTCGGCCGGTGGCTGCAGGTAGCAGTAGGTGACGAACTTTTTTATGATGATTTCCTGGAGGCGACGGAGAATTCTGATACCTATGCAGAGTCTCAGAAGATCACAGTGACCTTAAAGGCAGGCGACAACAACTTACGTCTTATGAATCACAGAAGACAGGAGAACACCCTGGCTTCCTACGCAGCACTCCTGGAGGGATTGAATGCCGCAGATCCTGAGCATGACATCATCCTTTCCCTGTGTGAGTGGGGCAAGACCCAGCCTCAGAACTGGGGCTACAAGGTAGGAGACTCCTGGAGAATCCTGAATGATATCACCTTCCGCGTGGGTGCTGACGGAGATCCCGGCGTGGGTACTTGGGTGGATCCTTATACCCCCAGCGTTACTTCTCAGTACAACAAAGCAGTTATTATGGATGAGTTCGCAGGCCTGGACAAGGGCTGGAACGACCCCGATATGCTGATGATCGGTATGAACGGACTTTCCGAGACCCAGTGTAAGACCCACATGGCCATGTGGTGTATGATGAACTCCCCGCTGATGCTGGGACTGGATCTGCGTCGCGTGCAGAAGGGTGACTGGATCTACAATATCATCGCAAATAAAGAACTGATCGCACTGAATCAGGATGCCCTGGGCATTCAGGCGAAGCGTGTTTTCTGCAGTCTGGCAGAGAACCCCGATACAGAATATGTGACCAACAGAGACCGCGTGGATATTCTGGCGAAGCCTTTGGCGGACAGCAGCGTGGCACTTTCTTTCATCAATGTGAGTGAGGCGTGCACAAAGGGCCCCTTCTCTGTGGATATCGCAACGATCCTGAAGCTCATTGGTGGAAAGATGACGGATGCAGATGCTTTTGCCAAGGCAGGAAGCTATAAAGTGACCGACCTCTGGACCGGTGAAAGCTGCGTCAATACCACAGGCGTATTCTCCGTAACGGATATGGAAGCTTGTGATAACATCACCCTGAAGGTGGAAGCAAATGCCTGAGAGATTGCAGGCGGAGGACCTGATTGGGCTGGAACGCCGGAAAGCCGCAGAACTGGTACATGAGTTTCTGAGGAAGGAACTTGGGGAAGAGGATGAGGAGAACTGGAGCGCCGCAGGGAAACTGCGGGATCTGTATGACTGCCACATCTGCGTCAATCATGTGGCCCAGGTATATGTGAAGGGGATCATGGAAGCCTTCGAGGCAGAACCCCTGCGATTCGGCATGCGGGAGCTTGTCGGGGAAGCGGAAGCCGGAGAGATACTGGCGAGAGTCCTGGACCCTGGCAGACGTCGCCCGAAGAGCGAGGAGCGGGGGATCTCGAAAGTGGTAAAAATGTCCAGGGCGGAAGCCTTGGCGTTACTTAAGCAGCTGCCGGAAGCAATGCTTATCGATGTTCGCACCGCTTCTGCATTTGCGGACAAGCCTTTTCCCGGGGCAAAGAATTTTCCCATGGCGGAGGTTCTGAAGAACCCCTATCAGGTATCGGATCGGCTGGACCTTCCTCTGTTTTTCTGCTGCGAGGAAGGATATCAGAGCGAAGTGGCCGCCAATTGCGCCGCAGAAGCCGGATATGGGGCGGTATATTATTTTGGGGAGTGAGCCAGGAGGCTATTGTTGGATATTCCGGTCGGAATTTGTTCTGTCGGAAACCTGGCATCCTGTCAAAACTGAATTTTTACAAAATCAAACAGTCTTTTCGACCCTTTGCGGGACGGGGAGACTGTTTTTTTTGATGAAAATAGAATTTACACAGTCTTTTCGGGCTTTTTTTGAAAAAAAGACTGTGTGATTTACAAAAAGGGGCGAAAACACAGGAGAGGCCCGGCGGAGCGCTTAGGAAGAATAGACAAGAGCCAGGAAAGGGGCAAGAAGGCGCCGAAAAGCACAAAAAAAGTACCGGCCGCATATACGACCGGTACCGAATGATAATATTCAAAATCAATTGCCGTAGAAGATCTGTGCGATAGGAGAATCGGGGGAGAGCATTACAGTCTTGTTGCCGCCCTGCATGGAGATCTCCAGTGCATCCAGGCTTCTGACGAAGGAGTAGAACTCCTGCTTGCTTTCGTCGTTGTAAGCCTCAGCAAGGATCTTCATATATTCAGCTTCGCCCTCAGCTACCAGGATCTCAGCTTCCTTCTCAGCCTCGGAGAGCATTACGGTGATCTCCATGTCTGTGGTGTTGCGGATCTTCTGTGCTTCGGAACTACCCTCTGCGGTGTAGGTTGCAGCGATGTTGTCACGCTCGGAGATCATACGCTCGTACACAGCAGCCTTGTTGTCGCTGGGAAGGTCAAGCTTCTTGGTCTCGAAGGAAAGGATCTGGATACCGTACTGGTCCAGGGAAGAGCCGATGTTGTTCAACACTGCCTGAGAGAGAACACCGTTTCTGCCGGAGATCACATCATCCTGCTTGGTGCTACTGATCACGTTCTTGGTTGCATTGTAAACGATGGCATCCAGACGGCTCTCGGCGTTGGTGATGGAACAGTTCAGAGTCTGTGCGAACTTGATGGGATCGGTGATCTTCCAGAGAATGTAGCTGTCACAGATCATGGTCTTCTTGTCGCTGGTGATAACGTCGGAAGGAGAAAGGTCATAGATCAGTACCTGCTTGGGCAGGGTATCTACGGTCTGGATGAAGGGGATCTTGAAGCTGATACCTGCATTTCCTACCACGTGGTCGATCTTACCGAACTCACGAACCAGGCTGTACTGGTTTTCGTTGGTGATCACGATACAGGAGGAACCGCCGATGACAAGTGCAACTAAAATGATAACAAGTAATACTTTCGCTAACTTTTTCATATCGATCTCCTCCTTTCTTATTCTGCTGCTCCGCCGATAACAGGGGAGCCGGACTTGATTTCTGTGGTGCTGAAGGACTCTAAGGGATAGAAGGTCTGCACTTCATTGTCACCGCTCTGGATGACGATCTTCAGATCGGGCATTACCTTCTCCATGGTCTCGAAGAACATACGCTTCTTGGTGATCTCGGGATTCTTGATGTACTCTGCATACATAGCGTTGAATCTTGCAACCTGTGCGGTACCTTCGTTGATACGCTCGGTCTTCTTCGCCTCGGCATCCTTGATGATACCGTCGGCTCTAGCCTGTGCGGAGGGAAGCATCTCGTTGCGGTACTTGTTTGCGTTGTTCAGCGCGGTCTCCTTACCCTGCTTAGCAGTTTCAACAGCCTTGAAGGCTTCCATGACCTGCTGGGTGGGGGGCTCGGAGTCCTGGATGGTGATGTTTACCAGCTGGATACCGATATCCTGTACTGCGAGACGGTCCAGGATCATTTCCTTGATGGAAGCCTGAATCTCGCTCTTACCGGTGGTCAGTACGTCGTCTACGGAATAGCTGCCGATGACGGTACGAATGCAGCTCTGGCTGATGTTTTTCAGGATCTCCAGAGGACTCTTGGAAGCGTAGAGTGCTTTCACGGGATCGGAGTAGCGATATTCCACATAGAAGTCTACATCGATGAAGTTGAAGTCGTTGGTGATCATCAGGGATTCATCTTCATTCACGGAATTGTCGGAAGCATTATAACCGATGGCAAAACCCTGAATGGTGGTGTTGACTTTCTTGACCTGCTGGATCACGGGGATCTTGAAGTGAAGACCGGGTTCTGTCACTGCGGAAGCCTTACCTAAGGTGATAAGTACCGCCTGCTCCTGTTCCTTGATCTCATAGGTGGAATTGCCTGCTATTAACAGAATAACGATAATTGCCACGATGATGCCGATCACTTTTTTGTTTGCTTTGGGCCTCTTCATGCCGGTGCCGGATCCGTTGGGTGTACCCTGAGCCTGGCCGCCGTTCATGGTGGTGAAGCCATTCATTTTATTACGAAAAGAATCGCCTGCCATATATTTTCCTCCTCATATGGTTTTTGTTTTTCGAGTTTATCATACTAAAGCAGACAGAAAAACACAATGGTAAGTACTGCACTTTAGAAAGATTTAATATGCAGATAAAGGGTTTCCCGCAAAGATTTTGTTTGCATCGAAAGGCCTTCGGGCTGTAATATAGAAGGTAGAGAATTACATTTCAAACGCTAAAAATATCAGACAGAAGAAAGGAAAAGCATGAAACAGTTTGTAATGGCATTGGACCAAGGAACCACCAGTTCCCGCTGCATTTTATTTGATAAGGAAGGCAATATCTGCTCCATGGCGCAGAAGGAGTTCTCCCAGATCTACCCGAAGCCCGGCTGGGTGGAGCATAATCCCAAGGAGATCTGGTCGTCTCAGTTGGCTGTGGCCATCGAGTGTATGGCTATGGGCGGCTACAGCGCAGAGCAGATCGCAGCCATCGGCATCACCAACCAGAGAGAGACCACCATTCTCTGGGATAAAAAGACCGGAGAACCTGTATATAACGCCATCGTATGGCAGTGCAGACGTACTTCCGATATGATCGAGGCCCTGAAAAAGGATGGCTTCGACGCAAAGATCCGTGAGAAGACAGGCCTGATCCCCGATGCATATTTCAGCGCTTCCAAGATCGCCTGGATCTTGGAGAATGTGCCCGGTGTGAGAGAGCGTGCCGAGGCGGGCGAGATCCTTTTCGGTACGGTAGATACCTGGCTCATCTGGAATCTGACCAAGGGCGCGGTGCATGTCACCGATTATACCAATGCTTCCAGAACCATGCTTTTCGATATTCATAAGCTTGCCTGGGATGAGGAGATCCTTGAAAGATTTCGAATTCCTGCCTGCATCCTGCCTCAGGTAAAGCCCTCCGGCTATGTATTCGGTCATACCGACAATTCCGTGCTGGGCAGCGTGATCCCCATCGCGGGCGCAGCAGGTGACCAGCAGGCGGCACTGTTCGGTCAGTGTTGTTTTGAGCAGGGCGAAGTAAAAAATACTTACGGAACCGGTTGTTTCCTTCTGATGAATACCGGTAAGGAAGCCATCGCTTCCAAGTCCGGTCTGCTGACCACTATCGCAGCCGGAACCGATGATGACGTATGTTATGCGCTGGAAGGCAGCGTGTTCGTGGCAGGCGCCGGAGTTCAGTGGCTCCGCGACAGCATGCGCATGATCCGCAGCGCTTCCCAGACAAAGGAATACAGCCAGATGGTAGAGGATACCGCAGGGGTATACATCGTTCCCGCTTTTGCAGGTATGGGTGCACCCTACTGGAACCAGTATGCAAGAGGTACCGTGGTGGGATTGACCAGGGGCTGTACCAAGGAGCATTTCATCCGCGCGACCCTGGAATCCATCGCTTACCAGACTTCCGACGTGCTGCGTGCTATGGAACAGGATAGCGGCATGAGTCTGAAGAGCCTGAAGGTAGACGGCGGCGCCAGCGCCAACGATTTCCTGATGCAGTTCCAGTCTGACATCGTGAACACCCAGGTACAGAGACCCAAATGTATCGAGACTACTGCGCTGGGTGCCGCATATCTGGCAGGTCTTTCCGTAGGTTTCTGGAAAGATAAGGAAGAGATCAGAACCAACTGGCAGATCGGACAGACCTTTGAACCCGATATGCAGCAGGAGAAGCGCGCAGAACTTCTGAAGGGCTGGAAGAAGGCCGTGAAGTGTGCGCTGGTCTGGGCAGAGGAAGACTAAGGGAAGCAGAAAACGCAGTGTTTTTTATTTACAGATAGCCCGTCTGCGATTACAATAAAAGAATGATATTTTCTCATTAAGGAGGTAATACTATGTTAGTTCAGAAGTATAGAGATATGTTATCCGGAAAGTCCGTTATCAGACAGCTTTCCGAGTTTGCTACCGCAAGAGGTAAAGAGATCGGTTACGAGAACGTGTTCGACTACAGCCTTGGCAATCCTTCCGTTCCTGTGCCTCAGGAGTTTACCGATAAGATGATCAAACTGTTGGCTACCAAGGAATCCCAGGAGATCCATGGTTACAGCCCCAACCCCGGTATCACCGCTGTTCGTGAAGCAGTGGCTGCATCCCTGGAGAAGAGATTCGGTCTTCCTTATCGTAAGGAGCACATTTTCATGGCATCCGGTGCTGCAGGCGCTCTGTCCCATGCGTTCCGTCTGGTAACAGAACCCGGTGATGAGATCCTGACCTTTGCACCTTTCTTCCCCGAGTATCATCCTTATGTAGATCTGACCGGTGCCACTTTGAAGGTAGTGCCCGCAGATTTCACTTCCTTCCAGATCAACTTCCAGAAGTTCGAGGAGATGCTGACCGAGAAGGTTATGGCTGTTATGATCAATACTCCCAACAACCCCTCCGGTGTAGTCTATTCCAGAGAGACCCTGGAGAAAATGGCTGATCTGCTCAGAAAGAAGTCCAAGGAGTACGGCCATGATATTTTCCTGATCTCCGACGAACCCTACAGAGAGATCGTATTCGATGGTGTGGAGGCGCCTTGTGTTTCTTATTTCTATGACAACACCATTATGTGTTATTCCTTCTCCAAGTCCCTGTCCCTGCCCGGCGAGCGTATCGGCTATGTAGCTATCAACCCTCGTTGCAAGTATGCAGAGGAGATGGTAATGATGTGCGTACAGATCTCCAGAGGTATCGGCCACAACTGTCCCGCATCCATCATTCAGCTGGCAGTTGCAGAGGTTCTGGACAAGACCTCCGATCTGACCGTTTACGAGACCAATATGAATATCCTTTATAATGAACTGACCGCTCTGGGCTTCACCGTTGTTAAGCCCGGCGGAACCTTCTACATCTTCCCCAAGGCTCTGGAAGAGGATGCAAAGATATTCTGCCAGAAGGCACTGAAGTACGATCTGGTACTGGTACCCGGCGACAGCTTCGGCGCACCCGGTTACTTCAGAATGGCTTATTGCGTAGATACCGAGAAGGTTAAGCGTTCCCTGGTTGCTCTGCGCAAGTTTGTAAAGGAAGAGTACGGCATGGAAGCAAAATAGGTCGCATAAGATACAATAGCGATCTGGCAGAAAGGTTTGGTAAGTGAAATGCTTGAAATTCTGAAAGCGATTATCTACGGTATCGTGGAGGGCATCACAGAGTGGCTGCCCATCAGCAGTACCGGTCATCTGATCCTGGTGGAACAGCTGCTTCCTTTCAAGGGAACCAGCGAAAACTTCTTCGAGATGTTCGACGTGGTGATCCAGCTGGGCGCTATCCTGGCGGTAGTAGTCCTGTTCTGGTACAAGATCTGGCCTTTTTATAAGAAGGGCAACATGGAGATGGTCAAGGGCGGCATCAAGAAGAGCAAGAGAGACATCTCCATCGGCAATATTTCCCTGAGCATGGATGCCTTCTGGATGTGGGTAAAGATCGTGGTAGCCTGCATTCCCGCAGTGGTGTACGGCCTCATCTTCGACGATAAGGTAGAAGAGATCTTTGCAAAACCTGTGAACGAAGCCGGTATGACGGTGAAAGTCATCGTGGTTGCGGTGATGTTAGTGCTTGTAGGTATTCTTTTCATTATTATAGAGAGAAGAAACAAAGACAGAGTGCCTGTGATGAAGAGCGTATCCTCTATCACCTTCCAGGCAGCATTGATCATCGGTGTGGCACAGCTGGTGGCTGCGGCATTGCCCGGCACCTCCAGATCCGGCTCCACCATCCTGGCAGCGATCCTGATCGGCGTATCCCGTAAGGCGGCGGCAGAGTTCACCTTCTTCCTGGGTATCCCCGTTATGTTCGGCGCCAGCCTCCTGAAGATCTTAAAGTTCGGTTTCGCCTTCACCGGTCTGGAACTGGCAGTTCTTCTGGTTGGTACCATCGTATCCTTCCTGGTATCTCTTTTCGTCGTGAGACTGCTGATGGGCTATATCAAAAAGCATGATTTCCAGGCTTTCGGCTGGTATCGAATCGTTCTGGGTATCATTGTTTTGTTAGTATTCGCCCTGATTTAAGGCTATTTTGTGAAAAATTTGAGGCGAAAAGGCATTTTTTACAAAATATGAGTTGACTTTTTAGATATTCTGCCATACTATGTTCCTTGAATTGGGGAATTCGAAGCAAAAGACTATGAGGTTTCATTTGCAGTTTGTTTTGCAAGATAGGAGAGATTCAAATGGCAACTAAGAAAGTCGCAGAAGTAAAGGCAGCAGAAGTAAAGGCTGAAGTAAAAGCAGAAGTTAAGGCAGAGGCACCTAAGGCAGTAGCAAAGAAGGTTCCCGCTAAGAAGGCAGAAGTAAAGGCTGAGGTAAAGAAGGAAGCTCCCAAGGCTGAGGTTAAGGCTGAAGTAAAGGCAGAAGCACCTAAGGCTGAAGCACCTAAGGCAGCAGCAAAGAAGGCTCCCGCTAAGAAGGCAGAGGCTCCCAAGGCAGCAGCAAAGAAGGCACCTGCTAAGAAGGCAGAGGCAAAGGTTGAGGTTAAGGCAGCTGTAACCGTTCAGTTCGCAGGCAAGTCTTACACCGAGGCTGATCTGATGAACATGGCTAAGGACGTATGGCAGTATGATCTGCTTCAGAAGCCCGCTGATCTGAAGAGCGTTGAGCTTTATGTTAAGCCCGAAGAGAACATGGTTTACTATGTAATGAACCAGGAGTTCACCGGAAGCTTCTATATCTAATATACAACTGAGAAATAAATAGGTTTCTAACGAAGGCAGCAGGTATATGACCTGCTGCTTTTTTTCATACTTATTTTAGATTTTATTTATAGGAAAGCGGTTGACAATGGATAGGGGGAGTGCTATTTTAGTATCAGATGTTAGCACTCGATGTGGTTGAGTGCTAACAACACAAAAGGGAGGTGTAGTTTTGGAACTTGACGAGAGAAAAAAGATCATCCTGCATGCAGTCATTCGCAACTACTTAGAGACGGGCGAGCCTGTTGGCAGCAGAACCATTTCCAAATACACCGATCTGAATCTGAGTTCCGCGACGATCCGCAACGAGATGGCTGATCTGGAGGAGATGGGATACATCTTACAGCCCCACACCTCCGCAGGCCGCATCCCTTCCGACAAAGGCTATCGCTTCTATGTAGATATGCTGATGGCTGAGAAAGAGAAGGAAGTGGAGGAGATGAAGGAGGTGCTGGTACAGCGCCAGGACAAGATGGAGACACTGTTAAAACATGTAGCCAGAGCCCTTGCACAGAATACCCAGTACGCTACCATGATCTCCGCACCTCAGAGCAGACGAAACAAGCTGAAGTTCATTCAGCTTTCCCGAGTGGATGCGCAGCAGATCCTGGCGGTCATCGTCAGCGAAGGCAATGTGATCAAGAATAATATCCTTCATGTGAAGGAAGACTTAAATGATGAGACACTGCTGAAACTGAACATCCTGCTCAATACCAACCTAAACGGCCTTGCCATTGATGAGATCAACTTAGGGCTGATCACTCTGATGAAGCAGCAGGCCGGTATCCACAGCGACATCGTCAGCGAGGTCATCGATGCAGTGGCGGAAGCCATTCACGCAGAGGAAGACTTGGAGGTCTACACCAGCGGTACCAACAACATCTTCCGTTACCCGGAGCTGGCAGATCACAAGAAGGCAAGCGAACTGATCAATGCCTTCGAGGAGAAGCAGCTGTTAGGCGAGATCCTGCAGGGCGACGGTGAGAGCACAGGAATTCAGGTCTACATCGGCGCAGAGTCACCGGTGCAGAGCATGAAGGACTGCAGCGTAGTTACCGCAACCTACGAGCTGGGAGACGGTATGAAGGGAACCATCGGAATCGTCGGACCCAAGAGAATGGATTATGACAAGGTTGTCAGAACTTTGCGCAGACTGCAGACACAGTTGGATGACCTTTATAAAAATGAGAATCAGAACTAGAAAGGAAGCAGGAAATGTCTGAACAGGAAAAGAAAAGCGTAGACGAAGCAGCAGAGGAAAAAGAAGCTGCTGAGGCTGCAGCAGAAGCAGAAGAAAGCGAAGCGGCAGAAGCGGAAGCAGAAGCCGGCGAGGAAGCGGAAGGCGAAGAGGGTGCAGAACCCAAGACCTGGGCGGAGAAGAGAGCTGCGAAGAAGCAGGCTAAGACCGATAAGCAGGCAGAAGCCTACAAGGAACAGATCGCTCAGCTGGAAGATAAAGTGATGCGTCAGCTGGCAGAGTTCGAGAACTTCAGAAACCGAACCAATAAAGAAAAGCAGGCAATGTTCGAGACCGGCGCCAAGAGCGTTTTGGAGAAGATCCTTCCCGTGGTCGACAATTTTGAGAGAGGCCTGGCATCCGTACCGGAAGACAAGAAGGAAGATTCCTTCGTGGACGGTATGATGAAGATCTACAAGCAGCTGGCAACAGAGCTTGAAAATATGGGTGTGAAACCCATCGAGGCAGTGGGCAAGGAATTCGACCCCAACCTTCACAACGCAGTGATGCAGGTGCCCGCAGGAGAGGGACAGGAGTCCGGAACCGTGGCACAGGAACTTTTAAAAGGTTACACCTACCGCGACAGCGTGGTTCGCCACTCCATGGTAGCAGTAGTTGAATAATAATGATCATTAATTTTAGGAGGAATATAAAATGAGTAAGATTATTGGTATCGACTTAGGAACAACAAACAGCTGTGTAGCAGTTATGGAAGGTGGTAAGCCCACCGTTATCGCAAACGCAGAGGGCGCTAGAACAACTCCCTCCGTTGTAGCATTTACAAAGACCGGTGAGAGACTGATCGGTGAGCCCGCTAAGCGTCAGGCAGTTACCAACGCAGAGAAGACCATCTCTTCCATCAAGAGAGATATGGGTACCGATCGCGGCCGTACCATCGACGACAAGAAGTACTCCCCTCAGCAGATCTCCGCTATGATCCTTCAGAAGCTGAAGGCAGACGCTGAGAGCTATCTTGGTGAGAAGGTTACCGAGGCAGTTATCACTGTTCCCGCATATTTCAATGACGCACAGCGTCAGGCTACCAAGGATGCAGGTAAGATCGCAGGTCTTGATGTAAAGCGTATCATCAACGAGCCTACCGCTGCAGCACTGGCTTACGGCCTTGACAACGAGAAAGAGCAGAAGATCATGGTATACGACCTTGGCGGCGGTACCTTCGACGTTTCCATCATCGAGATCGGTGACGGCGTTATCGAAGTTCTTTCCACAAACGGTGACACCAGACTTGGTGGTGACGATTTCGACAACAAGATCATCGACTGGATGCTTGCAGAGTTCAAGAAGGCTGAAGGCGTAGATCTTTCCGGCGATAAGATGGCAATGCAGAGACTGAAGGAAGCAGCTGAGAAGGCTAAGAAGGAGCTGTCCAGCGCAACCACTACCAACATCAACCTTCCTTTCATCAGCATGAATGCAAACGGACCTCTCCACTTCGATATGAACCTGACTCGTGCAAAGTTCGATGAGCTGACCCACGATCTGGTTGAGAGAACCGCTATTCCCGTACAGAACGCAATGAGAGATGCAGGCGTATCTAACTCCGACCTTGGCCAGGTACTTCTGGTAGGTGGTAGCACACGTATCCCTGCAGTTCAGGATAAGGTAAGACAGCTGACCGGCAAGGAGCCTTCCAAGGCACTGAACCCTGACGAGTGCGTAGCACTTGGTGCAAGTATCCAGGGTGGTAAGCTTTCCGGTGATACCGCAGCTAACGATATCCTCCTTCTGGATGTAACTCCCCTTTCCCTGTCTATCGAGACCATGGGCGGCGTAGCTACCAGATTGATCGAGAGAAATACCACTATCCCCACCAAGAAGAGCCAGATCTTCTCTACCGCAGCTGACAACCAGACCGCTGTAGACATCAACATCGTTCAGGGTGAGAGACAGTTCGCGAAGGACAACAAGTCCCTCGGAATGTTCCGTCTGGATGGTATCCCTCCCGCAAGAAGAGGTGTTCCTCAGATCGAAGTAACCTTCGATATCGACGCAAACGGTATCGTAAATGTATCCGCTAAGGATCTCGGCACCGGCAAGGAGCAGCACATCACCATTACCGCAGGTTCCAACATGTCCGATGACGATATCGAGAGAGCAGTTAAGGAAGCTGCTGAGTTCGAGGCTCAGGATAAGAAGCGTAAGGAAGCAGTTGATACCAGAAACGACGCTGACTCCTTCGTATTCCAGACCGAGAAGGCACTTGGCGAAGTAGGCGACAAGATCCCTGAGAGCGACAAGGCTCAGGTTCAGGCTGATATGGATGCTGTAAAGGCTATCCTTGAGAGAACCAAGGATTCCGAGATGAGCGACAGCGACATCGACGAACTGAAGGCAGCAAAGGAGAAGCTGACCAACAGTGCTCAGTCTCTCTTCACCAAGATGTATGAGCAGATGCAGCAGGCACAGGGTGCTCAGGGCGCCGGCTCCGGTTCCGATGACGGTTCCGCAGGCGCTGCAGCAGGTGCAGGCGATGATGTGATCGACGGAGATTTCCGCGAGGTATAATCTGTAATCAGGCTAATTACCAAAAGAGTGGCTCGGTTTCGGGCCATTCTTCTTGGCATTTTTAGAGATAGAAACCTGAGAAAGGTATAAAAATATGGCAGAACAGAAACGAGACTATTACGAGGTCCTCGGAGTAGATAAAAGTGCGGATGATGCCGCAATCAAAAAAGCATATCGTGTCCTGGCTAAGAAGTACCATCCCGATGTAAATCCCGGCGACGCAGAGGCAGAGAAGAAGTTCAAGGAAGCTTCTGAGGCTTATGCTGTGCTCAGTGATCCCGAAAAGAAGAAGAAGTACGACCAGTTCGGCCACGCAGCCTTCGACCAGGGCGGCATGGGCGGCGGTGCCGGCGGCTTCGACTTTGAAGGCTTTGATTTCGGTGATATTTTCGGCGATATTTTCGGCAGTTTCGGTGGCGGCGGTAGAAGCAGCCGTGCACAGAACAACGGCCCTATGAAGGGCGCTAACCTTCGCACCAGCGTACGCATCACCTTCGAGGAAGCGGTATTCGGCTGCAGCAAGGAGATCGAACTGACCGTGAAGGAGCCTTGTAAGACCTGTAACGGCAGCGGCGCAAAGCCCGGAACCTCCCCTCAGACCTGTACCAAGTGTGGCGGTAAAGGTCAGGTGGTATTTACCCAGCAGTCCTTCTTCGGTATCGTACGTAATGTGCAGAATTGTCCCGATTGTAACGGTACAGGTAAAGTGATCAAGGAAAAGTGTGCGGATTGTCGCGGAACAGGATATATTCCCATCAAGAAGCGCTACTCCGTAAATATTCCCGCAGGTATCGATAACGGTCAGAGTACCCGTATGCCCGGCCTGGGCGAGCCCGGTATCAACGGCGGCCCCAGAGGTGACGTACTGGTAGAGGTGATCGTAGGCAGACATCCTATTTTCCAGAGAAATGAATTCGATCTGTACTCCACCGTGCCCATTTCCTATGCGGTAGCGGCATTGGGCGGCGAGATCTTCATCGACACCGTAGACGGCAAGGTAGTATATGATGTAAAGCCCGGTACATTGACGGATACCAGAGTTCGTCTCCGCGGCAAGGGTGTTCCTTCCTGGAGAAACAACAATATCCGTGGCGACCATTATGTGACATTAGTGATCCAGACTCCCGATAAGCTCAGTCACGAGGCGAAGGAATTGCTTCGCAAGTTCGACGAACTGACCGGTGACAGTCTGAATGCTGTGGCAAAGGCCGACGCAGAGAAGGAGTCCAAGGAAGAACCTAAGGAATCCAAGGACAAGAAGAAAAAATTCTGGGAAAAGAAAGACTGATAAGACATGTAAAAGCTTAGTGACTTTTGATATGATTCCTGTCAAGTAGACAGGTTAAATATCTAAAATAAGTGTTCAGTGAATGACCATACTTCGTATGAGGTATGGTCATTTTTCTATGCACACCATTTTTCTTTGTATTTTTTGATTCGTTTGTTTTCAGGAATCGGATATTCAGTAGAACTTACTGCTGATATAGCTTCTGTTCTTACCTCTAGTGGTGTTTTGCAAGCATATCGTTCTTGAATACGTTCTTCAGCATAAAACCTTAAATAATCTTTGATTGCAAATCTAAGAGAATCTTCATTTGTGATTTCGTACATTGCATACATTTCAGATTTAATGATTCCCCAA
>JAKSRX010000051.1 GCA_024403365.1 Acetatifactor sp.
CCGTACCCACCTTGGCGATCAGAAGTTCCACCGTGCTTTCACGGATCTTCTTTCCGTCTCTTGCAAGGATACCGGCGATCCAGCGCTTCAAGGTGTTCTCATCCTGAATACCGAATTCTGCGATATGTCCCTTGGCCTGCACTGCCTTGTACAGCTTGCTGCGCTTGTCCACTTCGCTCTCACAGAAGACGATGCAGCAGGAGTCGGGGATCCCCGGAACATATTCTGCCATCTGTTCTCCGCCGGATTTGAAGAGACCGCTGTCGGTGAGGAAGATGACACGTCTCTCCGCCAGGAAAGGCATGGTCTCCGCCAGATCGATGATCTCTCCGACGGGAATCGACTTTCCTTCGAAGAAATGAGTGTTCATGGTATCATCTTCACTGCAAAGTGCTTTTTTCAGTTTTTCGCGGTATTGTCTGCACAGATAGCGCTCCTCGCCGTGGAGAAGATATACCTGCTTGAAACTGCCGCTTTTGATATCATCATTTATCTGTTTCATGGGTAGTGACCTTTCTGATTCTCTCTCTATTTTGCCTTTGTTTTGATAGGTTGTCAAGAAATCCGCTCTGCCTTTTTTGGAACTTTGCCGCGAAAGCCGCGATGAGAATCGGTTGCCCGAAAAGACGACAGTAAACTATAATGTTTTCGTACCGATTTTGCAAATTGGAATGGAAAAAGAGGAGAAGAAAGGGGCAAAAAATGGAGCAGATGACGCTATCCACTGCGAAAGATAATGACAGAATCGTGAAAATACTCGGAGATCTGATGAACGGAGGAAAAGAGTTCCAGATCATGATCACAGTTCCCCAGACAAAAGGAGAAACGGTACAGATCGAGAAGAAAAAAGAGAAGAAAGTACAGATCCCGGGAGATCTGGAGCAGGTGGTAACGGATATGATCCATGAGATCGGTGTCCCGGCACATATCAAAGGCTATCAGTATCTGCGGGAGGCTATCATGATGGCAGTGGAGGATCCCTCGATGCTCAGCTCCATCACGAAGATCTTGTATCCCACCATCGCCAAGCGGTTTCAGACCACATCCAGTAGGGTGGAGAGAGCCATCAGGCACGCCATCGAGGTAGCCTGGAGCAGAGGCAAGATGGAGACATTGGACACCCTCTTTGGATATACTATCGATGTTGGAAAAGGGAAACCCACAAACAGTGAATTTATCGCCTTGATCGCCGACAGGATCAGACTTTCCTGCAAGAACTGACAAAAAGTCTTCGCTTTTCAAAGAAATACTTTCCACCGTATCATTCCTGGTGTATAATATTCTTATCTGTAGAATTCTGTATGTGAATTCAAAATGGGTTAGAAAAGTGGAGGGTATGCAATGAAAAATATTCTTTTTGCAGCATCAGAAGGTGTTCCTTTTATCAAGACAGGCGGTCTTGCAGACGTTGTGGGATCTCTGCCTAAGTGTGTTGATAAGCAGTATTTTGATGTAAGAGTGATTTTGCCCAAGTACGCTTGCATGAAGCAGGAGTGGAAGGACAAGATGACCTATGTTAATCACTTCTACATGGACTTCAACTGGAAGAGTGAGTATGTAGGTATTATGGAAGCTGTTGTGGATGGTGTTCACTATTACTTCATCGACAGCGAGTATTATTTCAGCGGTTCCAAAGTCTACAGCGACGATCCTCTCTGGGAGATCGAGCGTTATGCATATTTCTCCAAGGCTGTGCTTTCCGCACTGCCCGTGATCGGATTCAAGCCCGATGTTGTACATTGCCATGACTGGCAGACAGGTCTGATTCCTGTTTATCTCAAAGAGCGTTTCCATGATGGTGATTTCTTCCGCAATATGAAGTCTGTTATCACCATTCATAACCTGAAATTCCAGGGTAAGTGGAGCACCGAGACCGTGAAGAGCATCACAGGTCTTCCCGATTCCTACTTCACCCCCGATAAGCTGGAGGCTTACAAGGATGCGAACCTGTTAAAGGGTGGTATCGTATATGCCGATGCTGTTACCACCGTAAGTGATACCTATGCTGAGGAGATCAAGACTGAGTTCTACGGCGAAGGTCTGGACGGTCTGCTTCGTGCAAGAAGCAATGACCTGCGCGGTATTGTAAACGGTATCGACTATACCGATTTCAATCCTACCACCGACAAGCATATTGTAAAGCCTTACGATGCAGTGAATTTCCGTAAGGAGAAGGTAAAGAATAAGCGTGCACTTCAGAAGGAACTGGGTCTGAAGGAAGACGATAAGAAGATGATGATCGGTATCGTTTCCCGTCTGACCGACCAGAAGGGCTTCGACCTGATCGCTTATGTTATGGATGAGCTTTGCCAGGACGATGTACAGATCGTTGTACTGGGTACCGGTGAAGAGAGATATGAGAATATGTTCCGTCACTTCGATTGGAAGTACGGTGATAAGGTTTCTGCCAATATTTATTATTCCGAGGCACTGTCTCACAAGATCTATGCAGCATGTGATGCATTCCTGATGCCTTCCCTGTTCGAGCCCTGCGGCCTGAGCCAGTTGATGTCTCTGCGTTACGGAACCATTCCCATCGTCAGAGAGACCGGCGGTCTGAAGGATACCGTAGAGCCTTACAACGAGTACGAGAGCAAGGGTACCGGCTTCAGCTTTACCAACTACAATGCGCATGAGATGCTGAATACCATCCGCTACGCTGAGCAGATCTACTACGATAAGAAGCGTGAGTGGAACAAGATCGTTGACAGAGCAATGGCAGCAGATTTCTCCTGGAATGTTTCCGCTAAGAAATATCAGGAGATGTACGACTGGTTGATCGGATAATTACAAACTGTTTGTTGAAAAGAGAAACGGGAATGAAAACACAAAGTTTCATTCCCGTTATTTTTAGATATAGAGGGTAAACGAGACAAAAGGAACGTCCCCGGAACAATATACAGAGGGAGAACAACATGGCAATGATGGAGCAAAAGAAACCAATAAGCAAAAGTGACATTTATAACCCGAATCTGCATATAGAAGGAATAGAGTCAATGTTTCTCACAACGGACGATGCAGTTGAACTGCCGCTTCTGTTTGGGAGCAACAATATGAAGGTAGGGATTTTTAAGCGGGAGCTTGATGTGAAATTGCGTTTATTTGCCTGTGTTTCTTATCTTGCTCGCACATCCTTTCATCTGACCATCGGAAGAATGGTTGGTGATACCTGTCTGATGTATACGGATAAATATGACCAGGTTAAGTCAGTTAGAAGTGATACTGCAGCTCCGTTGACTTCTGATGAGATAAGCAGACTTATTGAGATCAAAACGGCGCGTATGTATGTTGATTCGTATAAAGGAGTTGCTGATTTAGATAATTTTGAAAATTCAGGCTTTTTACGTAGTAAAGAACAGAGACATGGTTTTGATATTGGAAATATCTTGTCTCGAAAACATATAGTCGATGTAAAAGCATACAATGATGCCAAGGCAGGACAGAGACGACAATTGGTTGAGGAATTGATTGAAAAATATCAGATTCACTGCACGGACAGCATCAAGTATTCATTGCCCGTATGGATCGGTGATACAGAGCGCAGCCTTTTTGGAAAGGAAACATATAGAGGTCGCTTGGGGTGCGTGAGATATACAGAGAAATTGTTGCAGGTAGATATGACACCGGATCGTGCAGCATGGATCCTAGGTCAAGAGGAGCAAGAAAAACTGGATAAGATCAATTCACTAAGTTATGTCGCTGAGGTTGCAAAAAATATATACAGAATGCTGCAGGAAGTTGAGTCTCTAAAAGAGAGCGGGAAAGGTGAGATTAGTGTTTTGCTTACTGCTGAAAGCAATAGAGTTGTATTTGTGAGTGGGATTGAACTGCAAAGCACGCCAAAAGATAGTTTTCAGCGTAAGGTGGTGGATTTCTTCTATAAGGATCATGGAATGAGGGATATTACCGAAGAACCCAGACTTCTGATGTTTGTGTTATCGGCTATTGTTGCCAAGATTCGTATTCTTTCGGAGGAGAGCGGTTCTGCAACCTGGGGAATAGACATTATTAAATCCGGATTTGTTCAATGGAAGGAAGAATTCCGCTTTGTTAGAGATAATATATACGGCGGATACAGCGTGGATCTGGGCAGCAGCTCACGAGAAAAGATAAAGCCGCAGGAATTCAATAGCTGGGTATAAACGTTTTGGAGGATAAAGGAATGTTAAATAACAAAAGATTATTATTTCAAGACGATGGTTATGAATTTGAACTGGAAACTCCTGTGTTCTCGGTAGAACCATGGCATCAATATGGCAGCGAAAGACTGGTATCTAAAGATGCGCTGGATGCATTGTGCTATTTCTTTAAAGGGCAAAAAATTCAAGCCGGCTTGGTTCGCTATGTAGAGTATGCGGCATATCCGGGATTCTTTGGATATAAGCTTAAGAAAACCCCTATAAACGAGATCAAAGAGCCTGAAGAAGTGTTTTCAAATTTTATAAGGAATTATCCGAAGGAGTTTTCATTTACAGTGGAACAGGGGCAGATTCCTGACTTGAAAAATGAGGTTTATGACTACAGACCACGACCGGACTTTACGAACCCAAATGGAAAGGTGACGAAATTCTATGGCCGGAAGGACAAATGTTATGTAAATGTTCCGGTTGAATATTCTATGAAGAAATATACGGAACTTAAAAATTTGTTTGATTCCCATCGGGACGTGATTCGTAAAATGATTCCGCAGCGAGATTGGGAGACCCCTTCAAGTGGTCATTATACCTTTGAAATAGTCTCAAGTGGGCCGCGTCTTGACGGCTATCATTCCTCGAAAGAACTTGAATTAGCCAGTTTTCGAGATGTTGGGATGGAAGATTTGCCGAACAGTTTGGATTATAAGATTGCTTTTGCGGACGCACTTGTTGAAGAACTGTGTGCAGAATATTACCAGTCATCAAGATATGAGGTGAGAGTTTCATTCACTTTTCTCAGGTTTGGTCACTTTGCGGTGTCTTTTTCAATTGATGAAATCAAGAAGGAGAAGAAACCGAGCCTTCAGAAGTGGCAATAAGGTGAGACCAATCCTTAAGGACATACCAATCCATCTCAAGATCAACGAAATCAGAGGATAATGAAATGTACGTACAGGTAAATGACAAGATCCAAATCTATTATGAGGAATTCGGTGAAGGAGACAGATATATCCTTTCCGCTCAGATCGGATTCTATCCCAAAGGAATGCAGCAGCAAATGGCAAAGCTGGGATATCATGTGATCTGTGTGACTCTTCGCGGATTTGCCCCTTCTTCCCATGTGACCGAAGATTACGGCGAGGGATGGTATGATGTTTTTGCCGACGATCTGGTGGCAGTAGCGGATCATCTGGGGATCGATAAGTTCGTGTATATGGGCGCATCTCACGGTGCCGGTGTGGGCTGGCATATCATGCTGCGCCACGGGGAGAGGGTGAAGGCCTTTATCGCTGTGGTGGGAGGACCTCACAGCCTGGATACCGGAACCATGTCCTTCAAGCAGATGCTGGAAAAGGGTATCATCAAGGAATTTCCACCCTTCAATCCTCCTATCGATCAGGACGATGCCAGAAGTCTTCGAAGAAGTCGCAGGGAAGAGCATATTCGCAACCTTCCGCCTGCTCCGGAAGAAGAGAGAGCCATCAATTACGGAAGACCTCTGCTTGCCATGAAGACGGAGGAGAATCTACGCAAGGCACTTTCCACCATAGAGGTACCGACGTTGATGATCGGTGGCGTGGATGACCCGATCAGCACACCGGAACTGATGGTGCGTACCGCAAGATGTCTGCCTCATTGCAAGCTTTTGCTGTATGCAAACTGCGGACATGATATCGATACGGACCTGATCGAGGAGACCACGACAGAAGCAGACCGCTTCATCCAGACAGTAGAAAAGACCGGAAAGTGGTATCTTCCTGTGGAAGAGTAGCCGGGAAGCGAGACAAAAGGAACGTCCCCGGAGCAATTTGTCTTTACAAATTGTGAAGAGTAACGCTATACTGGTATCAGGGATTCTAGGCATGAAAGGGGAAACGATGGCGTATACTGAATCGAAGTCCTGCTTTTATGCCGGATCGCATTATCAGGAGTATGAAAGCCGTATTTTATGAAAGACAATAAAGCAAGAGACAATTTCATAATGCAGGCAGGTATTCTGGCGGCAGCCGGAATGGTAACCAGAATCATAGGGCTCCTTTACAGGAGCCCTTTACACAGTGTGATCGGTAAGCTGGGAGACGGATATTATTCCTCCGCTTACAACTTTTACACCATCATTCTGTTGATCTCTTCCTACAGCATTCCTTCTGCGATCTCCAAGGTACTGGCGCAGAAGCTGGCAGTGGAGGAGTACAGAAATGCGCACCGTTTGTTCAAGTGTGCTCTTTTTTATGTGCTTGGAGTAGGAGCGGCAGCCAGCCTTTTCCTGTTCTTTGCGGCAGAACTGTTCGTCTCTCCGGAGGCGGTACCTGTCCTTAGAACCTTTGCTCCTACCATTTTTGTCTACGGTATTCTGGGAGTGCTTCGAGGCTATTTCCAGGCCCAGAGGACTATGGTGCCTACCTCCGTGTCACAGATCATCGAGCAGATCGCCAATGCGGTGATCTCTGTAGGCGGCGCTTATGTACTGATCCATTTTGTGCTGGGAGATGTATCCGGACTTCCTGAGAAGGCAGCCCAGGTCCAGACCGGTGTATACGGTGCGGTGGGCAGTGCCATCGGAACCGGTGCCGGCGTAGTGGCGGCACTGCTTTTCATGCTGTTCGTATTCTTTGCCAGCAAGAAGCATATGGACAAAAAGATCCTGGCTGACACCCATACGGAAGTGGACAGCTACGGCACCATTATGAAGACGATCTTCCTGGTGGTAACACCTTTCATCATCAATACCGCTGTCTGCAACTTAAGCAGCAACGTGAACAATACCCTTTACACGAAGATATACCCCGCAGTGAGAGGACTGGATACCTTGGATACTTATTCCGCGTACGGTCTGTATTCCCTGCAGGCAGTGACCATCTCCAATATTCCCATCGCCTTTGCAACGGCTATGGCGGCAGCAATGATCCCTACGGTGGCACAGCTGATCGCAGCACAGAAGAGAGAGGTGGCAAAGGATAAGATCGCCCTTGCCGTGAAAGCAACCATGGTGATCTCCATTCCCTGTGCAGTAGGACTTTTCACGCTGGCAGCGCCTGTGACCAGCCTGCTGTTTAGAAATCCCCCCGAGGATGAACTGGTGGCAGCGAAACTATTGATGGCACTGAGCCTTTCCGTTATCTTTTTTGCTTACTCAACTTTGAACAGCCAGATCCTGCAGGGCCTGGGCAAGGTAAATGCACCTATCGTCAATGCGGGGATCGCGCTGGTAGTTCAGAGCATTCTGGCAGCAGTCCTTTTGTTCTTTACACCGCTTGATATGTACAGTATCGCCATCGCAAGTACCGTATACTCCGGCCTGTTGTGTTTCTTGAACCAGCGTTCCGTACACAAGGCCATCGGTTATGAGCAGGAGATCGAGAACACCTTTATCCGTCCTCTGACGGCGGCAGTGCTGATGGGTGTGTTCTGCAAGATCATTTACAGTATCTTCTTCTGGATGACGAGATCACCGAAGCTGTCCGTACTGATTGCCATCGCCATCGGCGCAGGCTTCTATTTCGCGGTTCTGGTGCTGCTTAAGGGTGTGACAGAGGAGGAACTGAGATCCTTCCCCAAGGGTCATCTGTTGGTAAAGATCGCAAAAAAATGTCGTTTGATCCGCTAGTTTTCGGGACTTTCGAAAAGAAGAGTCACTTGACGCTAACCGTAAGTTAGCATATAATATATGGGATTATGGTAATATAAGAGTATTGCCGGTTAGGAGAGCTGATGATTAAGAGTATGACAGGTTTCGGAAGATGCGAAGTCTCCGAAAACAATAGAAAATTTACAGTCGAGATGAAGGCTGTGAATCACCGTTACCTGGATGTGAACATTAAAATGCCCAAGGCTTTGAATTTCTTTGAGTCAGCGATCCGCGCTGAACTGAAGAACTACATTTCTCGTGGTAAAGTCGATGTTTTCATCACATATGAAGACATGTCCGAGAATACCTCTGCCGTTCATTACAACAAGGAACTGGCAGCAGAGTATCTGAAATATCTTCGCCAGATGGCTGAGGATTTCGGCCTGGATGACGATATCCGCGTGTCCACCCTTTCCAAGTACCCTGAGGTATTCAGCATGGAAGAAGTGGGTATGGATGAGGACGAGCTCTGGAAGGAACTGCAGAAGGCAGTGGTAGGCGCAGCGAAGATGTTCGTTGACAGCCGAATCACCGAGGGCGAGAACCTGAAGAACGACCTGATCGACAAGCTGGACGGCATGCTGAAGCTGGTTGACTTTATCTCCGAGCGTTCCCCCAAGATCGTGGAGGAATACCACAAGAAGCTGGAAGACAGAGTCAGAGAACTGCTAGCTGACAATACCGTAGATGAAGGCAGACTGCTTACCGAAGTGACCATCTTCGCAGACAAGGTATGTGTGGATGAGGAACTGGTAAGACTGCGCAGCCATATCGAGACCACCCGCAAGGCTCTGATCGAGGGCGGTTCCATCGGACGTAAGCTGGATTTCATCGCACAGGAGATGAACCGTGAGGCCAACACCACCCTGTCCAAATCCAACGACTTAGAGATCTCCAACTGTGCCATCGAACTCAAGACCGAGATCGAGAAGGTAAGAGAACAGATACAAAACATTGAATAGCATTAAGAGGTGCAGCCAGACGCGGAGATTGGCACTTGGGAGCTTGCTCACAAAGTGCCAAGTCTACGTGTCTGGCTATACGGCGCAAGCCGTCAATCCACAGGAAAATCAGCTCGCTGATTTTCCTGTGGATTGGGCACAGCGTAATGTATAGCCACCGCTTATACTGATACATAATTAGGGAGAAAACTATGAACACCCTGATACATATCGGTTTTGGCAACATTGTCAACACCGCCAAGATCATCGCTATCGTAAGTCCCGAGTCCGCACCGGTGCGACGCATGGTGCAGAACGCCAAGGAAAAGGGCACAGCCATTGATGCCACCCAGGGACGCAAGACCAAATCGGTCCTTGTGATGGAGAACAGCCAGATCGTGCTTTCCGCACTTTTACCTGAGACCATCGCAGGCAGAGCAAGAAACGAGAGCGAAGATCTCGAAGAAGAATAGTTTCAAAAGAGAGGTTTGATTCCGCTATGGATAAAAAAGGAATCCTGATGGTCCTGTCCGGTTTCTCCGGCGCAGGCAAGGGCACTGTTGTTAAGAATCTGATCAGCAAGTATGACGAATATGCGTTGAGCGTATCCATGACCACCAGAGCCCCCAGAGAAGGTGAGAGACATGGTGTGGAGTATTTCTTCACCACCAGAGAAGAGTTTGAGAAGACCATCGCAGAAGAAGGCCTGGTAGAATATGCAGAGTACTGCGGCAACTACTACGGAACCCCCAGGGCTTACGTAGAAGAGCAGCTGGCTGCAGGAAAGAATGTGATCCTGGAGATCGAGATCCAGGGCGCTTTGAAGATCAAAGAGAAGTTCCCCGAGAGCCTGTTGATCTTCATCACACCTCCCAATGCTGCCGAACTGAAGCGCAGACTGGTAGGCAGAGGAACCGAGACTTTGGATGTCATCGAGAAGAGACTTTCCAGAGCAAGTGAAGAATCACAAGGCATTGAAGCCTATGATTATATAGTAGTAAATGACGACCTTATGACTTGTGTGGACGAGGTTCACCGCCTGGTGGATGATGCCCGCAGAGAGCCCGTCAGATGTCAAGAGTTTATCGCGCGAATCAGAGAAGAACTGAAGGACTTCGAGATCCACGCAGAATAAATAGCAAAAGCAGGGACAAGCCCTGATGCAAAGAAAAGGAGAATTATTATGTTACATCCCTCTTATTCCGATTTGATGAAAGTAGTAAACAGCGAGGTTGAGCCCGGTGAGGCTCCCGTAGTTAACAGCCGTTATTCCATCGTTATGGCTACCTCCAAGAGAGCAAGACAGATCATTGCAGGTGACGAGCCTCTGGTAGCTGCTAAGAACAAGAAGCCTCTCTCCATCGCAGTAGAGGAACTGAACCAGGGACAGATCAAGATCCTTGGCGACGAGGAATAAAATATTCATGAAAATAATGTTTGTATCGCTGGGCTGTGATAAGAATCTGGTGGATACAGAAATGATGCTTGGTATGCTTTCTGAGAAAGGCTATACCTTCACGGATGACGAGACCGAGGCGGAAGTAGTGGTAGTGAATACCTGCTGCTTTATCGGGGATGCTAAGGAAGAGAGTATCAACACTCTTCTGGAGATGGCGGAACTGAAAAAGGAAGGCACTCTCAAGGTGTTAATTGCTGCCGGTTGTCTCGCACAGAGATATCGCGAGGAGATCACGACAGAGATTCCGGAAGTGGATGCCTGTATCGGTACTATGTCCATCGACTGTATTACCACTTGTGTGGAGCAGGCTCTGGACAAGAATGCTACCAATTACTATCGAGACATCAACAGCACACCTCCCGTTCATAACAACAGAGTTTTGACCACCGGTGGCCATTACGCATATCTGAAGATTGCTGAGGGCTGCAATAAGCGTTGTACCTATTGCGTCATTCCCAAGGTGCGCGGCAATTACAGAAGCATTCCCGTGGAAGATCTGGTGGAGCAGGCAAAGGTACTGGCTGCGAAGGGCGTGAAGGAATTGATCCTGGTAGCACAGGAGACCACCCTTTACGGAGTGGATCTTTACGGCAGGAAAAGTCTTCCGACACTTTTGAAGAAGCTGGCAGAGATCGAGGATATCGTATGGATCCGTATTCTCTACTGTTATCCCGAGGAACTGACTGATGAGCTGATCGAGACCATTGCCACCGAGCCGAAGGTATGTCATTATCTGGACATTCCGATCCAGCATGCCTCCGACGAAGTGCTGAAGCGTATGGGACGCAGAACCAACCAGGAAGAACTTCGTGAACGGATCGCTAAGCTGCGTGAAAGGATTCCCGATATCTGTCTGAGAACCACTTTGATCAGTGGATTCCCCGGAGAGACGCAGGAAGATTTTGAAGATCTGTACCGTTTCGTCAACGAGATGGAATTCGATAGATTAGGTGTTTTCCCTTATTCTCAGGAGGAGGATACGGTTGCGGCAGAAATGCCGGATCAGATCCCTCAGGAAGTAAAGGAAAGTCGCCGTGATGAACTGATGGAACTTCAGCAGGCCATTGCTTTTGAGAAGGCAGAGGACCTGGTGGGCAGTATTTTGGAGGTCATGGTAGAAGGAAAGGTTGCGGACGAGGACGTCTATGTGACCAGAACCTACCGCGATGCCCCCAATGTAGATGGTTATCTTTTCCTGAACACCACAGCAACACTGGTGACGGGAGATTTTGTGAAAGTGTTGGTAACGGACTCCAATGAGTATGACCTGATCGGAGAGCCTTACTACGATTGATACTAGTTTTTGCAACATAAAGGAGCAAACTTTCGATGAAAAATATGAATCTGCCTAATAAATTAACACTGTTTCGAGTGTTTTTGATCATTCCCTTCGTGCTGGCGTTGATCGCAGGCACCAAAGGATGGTTTGGCTTGACCGAAGATGTGACAGACTGGATCTCACTGGGAATCTTTATTCTCGCCAGCCTTACCGACCTTGCTGACGGCAAGATCGCCAGAAAATACAATCTGGTAACCACCTTCGGTAAATTTATGGACCCTTTGGCAGATAAATTGCTGGTATGTTCCGCTTTGATCATTCTGGTGGAGATGGCGCGTATCCCTGCATGGGTGGTAGTCATTATCATCAGCAGAGAATTCATCATCAGCGGCTTCCGTCTGGTAGCAGCAGACTGTAACGTCGTCATCGCAGCCAGCTATTGGGGCAAGTTTAAGACTACTTTCCAGATGATCATGGTCTGCCTGATGATCGGAAATGTAGATCTGATGCTCTTCAGAGTTGCAACACAGCTTTGTATGTGGATCGCACTTGTACTGACCGTTGTTTCTCTGGTAGATTATATCTGGAAGAACAAGAATGTATTGAAATAATTAGGATCGGGCCTGCGGAAGTGCAGGTCCGTTCTTCGTTGAGTGAGGAATATAAAATGACTGTAGAAATGATTTTTGTAGGAACTGAACTTTTGCTTGGCAATATCGTGAATACCAACGCGGCATATCTGTCCGAAAAGTGCGCAGCCATGGGACTGTCCTGCTATTTTCAGACGGTGGTGGGCGACAACGCGGAGAGACTTTCCCTGGTGTTAAAGACCGCCATGAAGCGTGCAGACATCATCCTTTTGTCCGGAGGTCTTGGACCTACAGAGGATGACCTGACCAAGGAGACTGCAGCGAAGGTGTGCGGCAAGAAACTGGTGATGCATGAAATTAGCAAGCAGGCGATCCAGGAGTATTTTGCAAAAAAGGGTATCACACCCACCGACAATAACTGGAAACAGGCTATGCTTCCCGAGGGTTGCATCGTTCTGGACAACCATAACGGAACCGCACCCGGTGTGATCATCGAGACAGACAAGACAAAAGTGGTATTGCTTCCCGGACCTCCCAACGAGCTCTGTCCTATGTTCGAGGAGAGCGTTATCCCTTACTTTGAGAAATTGACCGAACAGGTCATTTGTTCTCAGACCGTGAAGATCTGCGGTGTGGGCGAGAGCCAGGCCGAGACTATGATCAAAGACATGATCGATACTCAGACCAACCCCACCATTGCGACTTATGCCAAGACCGGCGAGGTACATATCCGTGTTACCGCAGCTGCCGAGGATAAGAAGGCAGCGCAGAAACTGATCAAACCTGTTGTGAAAGAATTAAAGAATCGCTTCGGCAACAGCATTTATACAACAGATGATTCCATCACTCTGGAGCAGGCTGTGGTGGATCTGGTGAAGGCCAACGAGTTCACCATCGCATGTGCAGAGTCCTGTACCGGTGGCCTGGTAGCAGCCAGACTTGTCAATGTTCCCGGTGTTTCCGAAGTTTTCAAGTACGGTGTTACCACCTATTCCAACAAGGCAAAGCGTAAGGTCCTGGGCATCAAGAAGCCTGTGCTGCAGAAGCACAGCGCCGTAAGCTACCAGGTAGCGGAGGAGATGGCGGAAGGTATTGCGGATTTCGCGAAGGCTGATGTGGCATTGTCCGTGACCGGCCTGGCAGGTCCCGACGGTGAAGGCGATAAGCCCGCCGGCCTGGTATACATCGGATGCTGCGTCAAGGGCGAGACCGTAGTAGAGGAGTATCATTTCTCCGGCAACCGCAGAAAGATCCGTGAGTCTGCCACCGCGGCAGCACTGATCCTGGCCAGAAGATGCCTGCTGGAATACATGAGCAAGGTGACTTTCGGCAAATAATGGAAACCATAAGCTCATCCCGAAAAGGGGTGAGCTTTTTCGCGCACAGAGGCGGGCTTTGTCTTGCGAAATACAGGCGCTTGTGTTATAATATCTATGTTCTAAGATCTGTTTTCTTATGCTGCCGGTCGGCAGTACAATTCCGGCATTTCGCCACAGATTTCAAATGAAAAAATATATAAAGAGTGGGGGTGAGTGCCGATTGAGGGAGTTTTAAGGTACTCTTGTTAGGGTATTCTTGTTTTTGTAAATAAGACATTGACAAAATCGAACAGATGTTTTATTCTAGACAAAGAAGAACATTTGTTCGCGATATGAGAAGGAGATTTCTAATGGAAAGAAATGATAAGCTGAAAGCATTGGATGCGGCTATTAGCCAGATTGAGAAGCAGTACGGTAAGGGAGCGGTAATGAAGCTCGGCGATCCTTCCGCGCAGATGAATGTTGAGACCATCCCCACAGGTTCCTTAAGCCTTGATATCGCTTTGGGCCTTGGCGGTATTCCTAAGGGAAGAATTATTGAGATCTACGGACCTGAGTCCAGTGGTAAGACCACCGTTACCTTGCATATGATCTCTGAAGTACAGAAGAGAGGCGGCATCGCAGGCTTCATCGACGCAGAGCATGCACTGGATCCCGTATATGCCAAGAATATCGGTGTAGATATTGACAACCTTTATATTTCCCAGCCCGATAACGGTGAGCAGGCTCTGGAGATCACCGAGACCATGGTGCGTTCCGGCGCTATCGATATCGTTGTTGTGGACTCCGTAGCAGCTCTGGTTCCCAAGGCCGAGATCGACGGTGATATGGGTGACAGCCACGTAGGTCTGCAGGCTAGACTGATGTCCCAGGCGCTTCGTAAACTGACTGCCGTTATCAGTAAGTCCAATTGTACCGTAGTATTTATCAACCAGCTGCGTGAGAAGGTCGGCGTTATGTTCGGTAACCCCGAGACCACTACCGGTGGTCGTGCGCTGAAGTTCTATTCCTCCGTACGTATGGATGTCAGACGTATCGAGTCCCTGAAGCAGGGCGGTGAGGTGATCGGTAACCGTACCAGAGTCAAAGTCGTTAAGAATAAGATCGCTCCTCCTTTCAAAGAGGCAGAGTTCGATATCATGTTCGGCGAAGGTATCTCCAAGGAAGGCGATATCCTGGATCTCGCTGCTGATCTGGACATCGTAGTGAAGTCCGGTGCATGGTATGCATACGAAGGCAACAAGATCGGCCAGGGCCGTGAGAATGCAAAGCAGTATCTGAAGGACAACCCTGATGTATGTGAAGTGATTGCCGATAAGGTAAGAGATCACTATGGTTTCAACGGGTCCAAGGATGCTGACGAAGAGTAATCATTGATTTGTGGAGTCTGCGTCGCAGCAGACTGTAGACAGAAAGGTTTGATATCGGTGAAAGTAACAGCGATAGAAGAACTGTCTAAATCTCGAAGCAAAGTTTATATTGATGGAGAGTTCGCCTTTGTCTTGTACAAAGGCGAATTGCGTCTATACAGAATAAAGCAAGGTGAAGAGATCTCAGACAGTGTATATACAGAGATTCTGGGGACCGTCCTAACTAAGCGCGCAAAGCTGCGTGCCATGAATCTGCTGAAGAGCAGGGAGTACACGGAGAAGCAGCTCTACAACAAACTGAAGGAAGGATTTTACCCGGAGGATGTGATCGAGGAGGCACTGGCTTATGTGGCCAGTTACCATTATACGGATGACTGACGGTATGCCGTTTCCTACATTGAGGCGCATGAGGAGAGCCGCAGCCGCAGAAGGATCGAACAGGACCTGATGGGTAAGGGTATTTCCAAGACCACACTTGCACAGGCATTTGCTCAGTGGGAGGACCAGGGCGGCAGTCAGAACGAAGGGAAGATGATCCGGGAACTGCTTACCAAGAGAAGGTTTGATCCGGAGAACGCCGATG
>JAKSRX010000052.1 GCA_024403365.1 Acetatifactor sp.
CTTTACTGCCTGATGGAACTCGGGCTGTGCAGGGTTCTGCTTTACTACTCTCTCAAATACCTCATCAACGTATGACATTTTTTCTCCTCCTTAGAGATTGTATAATAGTGTAAAAAAATAAGCGCTCTAGAGGGCATAAACATCCCTTTAGAACGCCTTTGTTCATTTTGGATTATATATCATTGTATACAAAGATGCAATATATTTTTTTGTAATTTTATTCATCCAATCCGTGTTTTACCGCATAGACAGCCAGCTGCGTGCGATCTTTCAGATTCAGTTTCTCCAAAACTCTGGAGATCAGATTGCGAACAGTGCCTTCCGCCAGGTACAATTCACCGGCGATCTCCTTGTTGTCCAGGCCCTGGGCTACCAGTCGAACCACATCCAGTTCTCTGGCGGTAAAATCTACATCCAATGCATCCTGGGTGTGAGTGGTTCCCTCCGACATCTGCTTGCGCATCACCTGATAGACGCCGTCTCCAAAGACACTGATACCGGAATAGACGCTTTTCACCGCAGCGATGACTTTGTCATCATCCATCTCCTTGAGGATATAACCGTCTGCACCGCTCTCCAGTGCTTTGCGGATAGTCTCCTCGTCATCAAAGGTGGTGAGCACCAGCACCTTCACTTTGGGAAGCTGCTCCTTGATCGCCTTGATCCCGTAAGCGCCGTCATACCCGGGCATACGCATATCCATCAGTACCACATCCGGCTCGAAGACCTTGCTTTTCTCAAAGGCTTCTTTGCCGTCCTCCGCAAGAGAGACCACTTTCAGTTCCTCATCCTGCTCCAGTACCGCTTTCAGTCCCTGTCTCAATATCTTGATGTCATCTGCGATTAAAACCTTGATCTGTTCCATTATTTTTTCCCCTTAGCTCGTAGCGGCAATTTCACTCTGGTCATAAAACCTTCTCCAGCTGAGCTGATGAACTGTACGGTGCCGCCGACTTTCTCCACGCGCTCTCTGATCCCTCGAAGACCGTTGTTGTCAACGATATTCTCGCAGCCTTTGCCGTCATCTGCCACCACTACTTCCAGACCCTCTTCCTGGAAACGTACGATGATATCCATCTTGCGGGCTTCCGCATATTTCAGTGTGTTGGTGATACACTCCCGAACCGTATCGTAGACCACCTTGGAAAGGTGGGAATACCGGTTTCCGTCCTCACCGCGGACCGTCACCTCCACGGGGATCTCCTTCACCTGATTGGCCAGCTGCATCACGCCCTGGGTCACCAGTTCGTACTCGGATTCCCGACGCAGCATATTGATGGACTCACGGAGTTCCTTGATACCCTTGCCCGTCAGCACTCTGGCCTCAGACAGGTAACTCTGTACTTCCTGATTGGCTGCCTTAGTGGCTTCCACCTCAGCCAGTTTCAGGTAAGACTGGATCATAGTCAGCGTGTGTCCTGCGGTATCGTGGACCTGCTGGGCGATCCGGTTTCTCTCCTGCTCTAAAAGGAGCTTCTCGTTGGTGATAGCCAGTTCACGCTTTAGATTGATGAAACGATACTTAAAGGTGGCAAGCAGCACCAGCACGATGGATACCGCAAACCCCAGAGGTGTAATATCAAAAGAAAAGTGAAACACTCCGCTCAGATAGATCGCATTCATCGCCACGGGAAGCAGTACCGATGCAGCTACCAGACGCTTTGCCAGATGCTGCTGCTTCTCCATATTGCGGTAGATCAGTGCAGAGCCCATGATACTGAAAAAGTACGTACAGAATACATTTGCATAAAACAGAGGACCATGCACGATCTCTTCCATGGTGAAACTTCTGTAATACAGATGATGCAGACCGTTGGTGAGTACGCACAGATAGAAAAAGGCGGACAGACCGATGGGCACCCACTTCTTCCATCCTGTCAGCATATGTCCCGCATAACTTTCCGCAAAATAAAAGTACAGGGATCCGATGAAACAGATTCCCAAATTACCGATGAGGTTGGACGCTCTCACCTGGTTCAGGGTTTGAGCGGTAATGGTCAGGATCTGGGAGGAGCACCACAGCACCACCATGCCCTGGCACACAAAATAGACCCTGTTACTGAACATCTCTCTTCCTCGAAAAAGCAGTGCTGCCATAGAAAACAGCACTGCTCCGATCACAAGCATATAGATCAAGCTTAATATCATCTGCATTTTACTCGGCCTTCTCTCTCTTCACTGCATATAAGATGAGACCCACACCTGCTACGAAAAGATATACCCACCATGCAATGCTCAGCCAGAAGGACTTGGTCAGATAAAGCACCACAAGGATCAGGGTCACTGCGGAAGCGATGGCATAATTCTTCTTGTGGAAAATGGTACTGAGCACCAGAACCATCAGACAAACGATCGCCAGAAACAGCACATTGGGAAGTGCTTCTCTGTAGATATTGCTGATCAGAAGGGCTGCCAGAATACCGCAGAAGGACAAAAACTGCAGGACACGAATCTCTTCGAAGATATCATACCAAATCTTTCCCAAAAGGACAATAAATACTGCTGTCAAACCGCAGGAATATTCTACTCTGAAATCAGCCAGGAATCTGTGGTCTGCGGTATAGAACTCAAAGTAAGTAACGGTGTTGGCGATGACACAGCCGTATACAAATAACAGGGACAATGTTCTGAAAAGTGCCTCAAGGCCCGCAATATTCTCACAGATCACGGAGAGCAGATACATACCGATGGCAAACCACATCCAGATCACATAATGAGAAGCATAGGTACCGTTCAGGAAAGCGATGAGATTGTTACATCCAAATAAGGTCCAGATGATGATCACCTTCCAGTTGCAGAGGCTCTCATGCTCTGTATTTCTGACCAGCTTTGCCAGAACCAGCGCTGCGCACATGCAGAAAATGTAGGGGACGAAAATGACTTTATTTCTGCTATATTCGGCGGCCATGATATAGATCATCATCTGACCGAAACCGGCAAGACCGACATAAGTCATATTCATCAAAAACATCTCAAGTCGATCTGTTACTACCATGAATACCAGGTTGATCACCAGGGTCAGAAGCATGATCCAGGAGAACTGATACTCACTGTTTACCAAAAGATTGTGCACTGCAAAAGAGCAAAGGGACAAAGATGCTAAGAACAGAGTCACACTCTGGAACACGCGGGTCACGGTGTCTTCATACGCTGCATACAGTGCGGTTGCGGAAAGTGCGATCAATGTCAAAGGCAGACCGTTTACCAGGAAGCTGGTATCGGTAAGGGTTCCCAGTGCCATACAGGTAACGATCGCCATATGGATACCTGTGGCTACCAGTGCGATGGCGATCAGGACCTTCTCCTCTTCCATGTACTTTTTGCCGGCGTAAACGCTGACTGCCAGAAGCAGGGTGATGAAGGACATGGTGGGCAATGTGATCTCCGCTACACCCAGTTCGGGATATGCAGAGGTAAGCACTCTGGTCATCAGGATCATTGCGGTATCCACAAGACCGATCTCCAGCACGAAATCAAGAGTATTACGGTTCTTCATAAAGTGGAGCGCAACAGGTACCGTCATGATACCGATCATCATAAGCAATGCCGCATCTGCAGGTAATGTCATCATGCGTAAGAAGGAATAGGACGTATATCCCAGGAAGCAGACTCCCAGATAATACAAGGTGAAGGATGTCTTGCTTAAGTCCCATTTTCTCTTCACATATTCGGATCCGCCGAAGAAACCAGCGGTCACCAGTGCCAGGCAAAACTTCTTAAGACCTTCCGGCAGATACTGCCAGGTATTGGATACGAAGATTCCTCCGGACACCACGATAAATATAGTACCGACTACCATCAAGATGGTTGAAAACAATTTCTTACTTCTGTCTTCCATGTGACTACCAAACCTTTCTCGTAACTGACAACTATCTCGTTACATTCTCATTATAGAAAGGCTTATGTTTCTTCGGCAGAGGCCGTTTGTCACAAAGCATAAAAAAAGGACTGTGACAATTGTCACAATCCTTTCATGATCTACTGCAAAGAAATGTCTACGGTAAGCACTCCGTCCTCAGCGGTAACGGAAAGCATCATAGGCTGATTGTAGGTATTGGTGAATCTGAAGTCAAGGCTGGGTGCGGATACGGTAGCATCCATTCCCTTCGGCACATAGGAAACGGGGAGGGAGTGGCTGTGTCTCTCAACGATCTCACAATCGGTTCCCAGGATCGCCGCATAAATGGTGGAAGAAACCTGGCAGATACCGCCGCCGATACCTTTGGACTTCTTACCGCCGGAGAATACAGTCGCCATCACATAACCGTTCTCCAGAGTTCTGGGAGTGATGCTTCCCAAGAAGGAGAAGGTCTCACCGGCCTCAAGCACCATACCGTCGATCTGAGAAGCAGCCAGCTGAACATTGGTTGCTCTGCCGATCTTTGCATCATACTGTGTGGTATAGGAAGCGATCACATTGCCTTTTACGGGAGGCTCTACCAGCCAGTCGATGGCATTTCTGCCCTCTGCCATGCCGTGCTCGATATAATGACGAAAGTAGCTGACTTTGTTGGAACCGAAGGCTTTCTTTAAGTCTGCATAGTTCCCTTTGTATACAGAAAAGTTGAAGGTCGCACTGGCATTTCTGCCCTCTCTGATACCGTGGGTCACATAATGATCCAGCAGTTTGGAAGGGTTATTGCCCAGAGCTTTTGCCACGTCTTCATAGGTATTGTAATAATACTCTGCATCGAAGACCTGACTGATATAATTTAAGTCTGTCTTGGAATATTTAGCTGCCTGTGCCTCCATGGGGAACGCACCTGCCGCCAAAACAACACATAACACAAAGCTTGCAAGGACACGAATGATTTTCTTTGTCTTCATTGGGGATCTCTCTTTCGTAAAGTAGTGTGGAAACCAGTTCTATTATAAACGAAAAGGACAGGTCTTTCAACCTGCCCTTTGAAAATCTGTGCTTATAAATTGGTATATCCCATCAAGGATTCATCTACGGCAGCTGCTGCCTTTCTACCCTCTGCGATGGCCCATACTACCAGAGACTGGCCTCTGTGCATATCGCCTGCGGTAAAGATGTTTTCCTTGCTGGATGCGTAGGCACCTTCTGCAGTCGCCACATTGGTTCTTGCGTTGACTTCTACGCCGAAGCCTTCGGTAACATAGGATTCACTTCCCAAGAAACCTGCTGCAATGAGGACCAGATCTGCCTTGAGTTCAGCCTCAGTGCCGGGAACGGGTTCCATGCTCATGCGCTTGGTCTCGGGATCCACCTTTCTTGCCAGCTTCACAGTCTTAACGGCACATACCTTGCCCTCGGCATCCTTTACGAACTCGGTCACAGTAGTCTCGAAGATTCTGGGATCTTCGCCGAAGAGGTAGATCGCCTCCTCCTGACCGTAGTCGGTCTTCAATACCTTAGGCCATTCGGGCCAGGGATTGCTCTCTGCTCTGCAGACAGGTGCTGCAGGCATCATTTCCAGCTGAGTTACCTTGCCGGCGCCCAGTCTGATGCTGGTTCCTACACAGTCATTACCGGTATCGCCGCCACCGATAACGATGACGCTCTTACCCTTCAGGCTGCCAAAGGTATAATCACTTGCTTCCATGATAGCGTCCGCATTATAATCGTTGTCCATCAGCTTCTTGCTGACTTCCTTCAGGAAATCTACTGCGAAATAGATTCCGGAAGCATCTCTGCCGGGAGCCTTGATGTCTCTGGGGTTGGAAGCGCCACAGCAAAGAACGACTCTGTCGTATTTCGCCATGATCTCTTCTGCAGGAATGTCCTTACCTACATTTGCGTTGCAGATAAACTCGATACCTGCCTCCTCCATCAACTGTACACGTCTGTCGATGCTGCGCTTGTCCAACTTCATGTTGGGGATACCGTAACGAAGCAGTCCGCCGGGACGATCACTTCTCTCGTAAACGGTGACCTTGTGACCTCTTCTGTTCAAAAGCTGAGCTGCTGCCAGACCGGAAGGACCGCTGCCGATGATAGCTACTGTCTTGCCGGTTCTTACCTTGGGGGCAGGCTCTTTTACCAGATCATGGTCAAAAGCATAGTCAATGATTGCCTTCTCGTTATCCTTGGTTGCCACAGCCTCACCGTTGTAACCGCAGGTGCAGGCTGCTTCGCAAAGTGCGGGGCAAACTCTGGAAGTAAATTCAGGGAAGCTGTGGGTCTTGGTGAGGCGCTGATAAGCAGCCTCCCAGTTTCCCTTAAATACAAGTTCATTGGTCTCAGGCACCAGGTTGTGCAAAGGACAACCGGAAGCCATACCGCTTATCATCATACCTGACTGACAGAAAGGAACACCGCAGGCCATGCAGCGTGCACCCTGTTTGGTCTGTTCTGCCAGAGGAAGGCTCTTGTGGAACTCGTCAAAATTTTTGATTCGATCAGCAGGACTTACTGTAATGGAATCTTTTCTTTCATATTCTAAAAATCCGGTAGGTTTTCCCATTGTTTCTTTCCTCCTCTTACGCTCTTCCCATGGCTTCGTAGAAAGCCTCGATCTGTGCCTCGGACTGGCTCATGCCGGTCTCCTGATATTTAGCGGTCAGCTGCTGCATCTTCTTGAAGTCAGCAGGAATGATCTTCTTAAACTTAGGCAGGTACTCCTCGAAGGAATCCAGAATGGTCTTTGCCTTTACAGAGCCGGTGTACTGTACATGCTTCTCAAGCAGTGCCTTCAGCTCCTCCTGGTCGATCTTGCTCTCGATCTTCTCCATGAGAACCAGCTGCTTGTTCACGTTGCGGTACAGGCTGTTCTGCTCATCCAGAACGAATGCGATACCGCCGCTCATACCTGCTGCAAAGTTCTTGCCGGTAGGTCCAAGAACTACGGCGATACCACCGGTCATATATTCACAACCGTGCTCACCTACGCCCTCGACAACAGTCTTAGCACCGGAGTTACGTACGCAGAAACGCTCACCTGCCATACCTGCGATATAAGCCTCACCGCTGGTTGCACCGTAGAGAGCTACGTTACCCACGATGATATTATTTTCAGCATCATAACCTGCGTTTGCGGGAGCCTTTACGATCAGCTTACCACCGGAAAGTCCCTTACCGAAGTAGTCGTTGCTGTCGCCGATCAGTTCCATGGTCAGACCCTTGGGAATGAATGCACCGAAGCTCTGTCCGCCGGCACCCTGGCAATGAAGGGTAATGGTGTCCTCAGCCAGACCTTCTGCATGGGCTCTGGTGATCTCGGCACCGATCAGAGTACCGAAGGATCTGTCGATATTGGTGACCTGAACCTTTGCACTGGTTGCCTTGCCGGTCTTGATAGCGGTCTGCAGGCCCTTGGTCTGAGTAAGCAAAACCTGATCCTTCTTGGAATCCAGTTCGAAGTCATAGATCATCTCAGGGATGAAGGTACACTTCTCTGTTGCGGGAGTACCCAGAATTCTGGAGAAGTCAAGCTTAGCACCTGTTCCGGTCACGCCTTCTTTTTTCTTCAGCAGGTCGGTTCTACCTACCAGTTCGTCAATGCTTCTGACGCCAAGCTTTGCCATATATTCACGCAGTTCCTGTGCGATGAAGATCATGAAATTCTCAACATACTCGGGCTTACCGATGAACTTCTTACGAAGCTCAGGGTTCTGAGTAGCTACACCCATAGGACAGGTATCCAGGTTACATACTCTCATCATAACACAGCCCAGGGTCACAAGGGGAGCGGTTGCAAAACCGAACTCCTCGGCGCCAAGAATAGCTGCGATGGCTACGTCACGTCCGCTCATGAGCTTACCGTCGGTCTCGATACGTACACGGTTTCTCAGGCCGTTCTGCAGCAGAGTCTGGTGGGTCTCAGCAAGACCAAGCTCCCAGGGAAGACCTGCATTGTGGATGGAGGAAAGAGGTGCTGCACCGGTACCTCCGTCATAACCGGAGATCAGGATGACCTCTGCGCCGGCCTTAGCAACACCGGCTGCAATGGTACCGACACCTGCCTCGGAAACCAGTTTTACGGAAATGCCTGCTTTTCTGTTGGCATTCTTTAAGTCATAGATCAGCTGTGCCAGATCCTCGATGGAGTAGATATCATGATGAGGAGGAGGGGAGATCAGGCTCACACCGGGTGTGGAATGTCTGGTCTTCGCGATCCAGGGATAAACCTTCTTGCCGGGCAGATGTCCGCCTTCACCGGGCTTAGCACCCTGTGCCAGTTTGATCTGGATCTCCTTTGCACTGATCAGATATTTGCTGGTAACGCCGAAACGTCCGCTTGCAACCTGCTTGATGGCAGAACTTCTGTCGGTAGCGGTTCCTGCGCTTGCCAGTCTTTCATCACTCTCACCGCCCTCACCACTGTTGGACTTACCGTGAAGTCTGTTCATAGCGATGGCTAATGTCTCATGTGCTTCCTCGGAAATAGAACCGTAGGACATAGCACCTGTCTTAAATCTCTTTACGATCTCTTCTACACTCTCGACCTCATCAAGAGCAACACCCTCTGCAGGGTATACGAAATCCATCAGGCTTCGGATATATCCGGTGCCCTCTTCGTCAACCATAGCGGTATACTGCTTGAACTTGCCGTAATCGCCCTCGCGGGTAGCAGTCTGCAGCATGTGGATGGTTGCGGGATTATATCTGTGGGTCTCGCCCTGTGCACGCATCTTGTGACGACCGATGGAATCGATGGTCATATCGGTGGAAAGTCCCAGGGGATCGAAAGCCTTGGAGTGCTGCTTGTCGGTCTCAGCAGCGATATCATTTAAGGTAACACCGCCGATACGGGATACGGTACCGGTAAAGTACTTGTCGATCACCTCTTCGGAGATACCTACAGCCTCGAAGATACGGCTGCCCTGGTAGGACTGAATGGTGGAGATACCCATCTTGGATGCGATCTTTACGATGCCGTGACAAACTGCATCATCAAAGTCTTCCACTGCTGCGTAGTAATCCTTCTCCAGATGGCCCTCATCGATCAGCTGAGCGATGGAAGCATGTGCCAGATAAGGGTTCACTGCGCAAGCACCGTAACCAAGCAATGTTGCGAAATGGTGTACGGCTCTGGGTTCACCGGTCTCAAGGATCAGGCTCATTGCGGTACACTTCTTGGTGCGAACCAGATAGTTATGTACTGCTGCTACACACAGAAGGGAAGGAATTGCCACCTGATTCTCATTCACACCTCTATCGGAAAGGATCAGGATATTGGCGCCGTTTCTGTATGCTCTGTCAACTTCTACGAAAAGGTGCTCGATAGCACGATCAAGAGGAGTGCTCTTGTAGTACAGGGAGGAAACCTTTTCTGCCTTCAAACCATCTTTGTTCAGGCCTGCGATCTTCATCAGATCCAGATCGGAAAGGATGGGGTTCTTGATCTTTAATACATGACAGTTCTCTGCCTTATCGGAAAGCAGATCACCGTTCTTACCTACATAAACTGTGGTTGCGGTTACAATTCTTTCTCTCTCTGCATCGATGGGAGGATTGGTAACCTGTGCAAACAGCTGCTTGAAGTAGTAGAACAAAGGCTGGTTCTCTTTGGACAGAACCGCAAGAGGGGTATCCACACCCATTGCGCCGATCTGCTCGGAACCGTTCAGAGCCATGCTGTAGATACCCTCACGGATATCCTCATATGCATAGCCGAAAGCCTTCTGCAACTTAGCCAGCTCTTCCTTGCTGTAGGAAGGAACCTTCTTGTTGGGGATCTTGATATCGTGTAAGTTCACCAGTTTGGAATCCAGCCACTCACCGTAAGGAGCACGGTTTGCATACTTCTCCTTCAGCTCCTCATCGGAGATGATGCGGCCCTGCTTCATATCGACCAGAAGCATCTTGCCGGGATGGAGACGTTCCTTCTTCAGGATATGGCTCTCATCGATATCCAGTACACCTACTTCGGAAGCCAGGACTAACCTGCCGTCATCGCACAGGTAATATCTGGAAGGACGCAGACCGTTACGGTCCAGGATTGCGCCCAACATATCACCGTCGGAGAACATAATGGAGGCAGGTCCGTCCCAGGGTTCCATCATAGTAGCATAGTACTGATAGAAGTCTCGCTCTTTCTGGGAAATGGTATCGTTGTGCTCCCAGGGTTCGGGAATCAGTACCATTGCAGCCAGAGCGGGATCCATTCCACCCATGATCATGAATTCCAGGGCATTGTCCAGCATAGCGGAGTCAGAGCCCTCGGAGGAAATAACGGGAAGTACCTTGGACAGGTCTTCCTCGGAGAACATGCTGGTGTGCATGGTCTCTTCTCTAGCAATCATCTTGTCCACGTTGCCCTTGATGGTGTTGATCTCACCGTTATGTACCACAAAACGATAAGGATGAGCACGCAGCCAGCTGGGATTGGTGTTGGTAGAGAAACGGGAATGTACGGTAGCGATAGCGGTCTCGTAATCCTCATCCTGCAGATCTGCGAAGAAGGTACGAAGCTGTCCTACCAAGAACATACCCTTATAAACGATGGTTCTTCCGGAAAGGGAAGGAACATAAGTATTTTCATTACACTGCTCGAATACGCGGCGAACGATGTACAGTTTTCTGTCGAAAGCAAGGTCATCGCTGTACTCGCTGGGACGCTTTACGAAGCCCTGGTAGATCTGAGGGCAGCTCTCCAGAGCCTTCTGACCCAGAACCTGAGGGAAGGTGGGTACCTTTCTCCAGCCCAGGAATTTCAGGCCTTCCTTCTGGACGATGATCTCAAACATCTTCATTGCCTGAGCTCTCTCCAGTTCCTTCTGGGGGAAGAAGAACATACCTACCGCATACTCTCTTCTGCCGCCGATCTGGATGCCTTCTGCCTTACAGACTTTGGTGAAGAACTTGTGAGGGATCTGGGTGAGGATACCTACGCCGTCACCGGTCTTGCCCTCGCCGTCCTTACCGGCACGATGCTCCAGGTTCTCAACGATCTTCAGTGCATCGTCCACGATGCTGTGGCTTGCTTTACCGTAAATATTTACCACTGCGCCGATACCGCAGTTGTCATGTTCAAAAGAAGGATCATACAAAGTTGTCTTATTCATATGCTTTATCTCCTCTCAAGTGCAGCCTGGATCAGTCCTCTGAACAGAGGGTGAGCTGCATCAGGTCTTGATTTAAATTCGGGATGCGCCTGGGTGGCAACATAATAAGGATGGCTGTCTAATTCGATCATCTCCACGATATAGCCATCGGGGGAGAGACCGGAAAGGGTAAGTCCCTTCTCTTTCAGCGCCTCTCTGAAATCATTGTTGACTTCATATCTGTGGCGATGTCTCTCGGTGATATCTGCCTTGCCGTAGAGTGCCATAGCCTTGGTACCTGCCTGTAAAGTACAAGGATAAGAACCAAGTCTCAGGGTTCCGCCGATATCCTCCAGGTTCTTCTTGTCGGGAAGAATATCGATAACGGGATGTGTGGTCTCAGGATCCAGCTCGGAGGAGTTTGCATCCGCAAATCCGCACACATTTCTGGCAAACTCAATGATAGCGATCTGCATACCAAGACAAATGCCAAGGTAAGGGATCTTGTTGACTCTTGCATACTCTGCCGCAAGGATCATTCCCTCGGTACCGCGCTTTCCGAAACCGCCGGGAACCAAAACGCCGTCTACATCTCTCAAGGTCTCATCCACATTGTCGCGGGTCAGTTCCTCGGAATCCACCCACTTGATCTCCACTGCGGACTTATTGGCGATACCGCCATGCTTCAATGCTTCCACAACGCTCAGATAAGCATCGTGCAAAGCTACATACTTACCTACCAGCGCGATGGTAACGGTATGCTCGGGATTGTGGAAATCCTCCACCATCTGCTTCCAGAGAGTCAGGTCAGGCTCGGGACAAGGGAGGTTCAAAGCCTTACAAACTGCCTTTGCCAGATTCTCCTGCTCCAGCATCAAAGGCACTTCATACAGGCTCTTGGCATCCAGATTCTGCAATACGTTCTCCTTGGGAACATTACAGAACAGTGCAAGCTTCCCGCGCATTGCATCATCGATAGGATAATCGCTGCGGCATACCAGAATATCTGTCCAGATACCCATGCTCTGCAGATTTTTAACAGACATCTGGGTGGGCTTGGTCTTCATCTCCTCACTGGCTTTCAGATAAGGGATCAGGGTAACGTGGATCATGATAGCGTTCTCTCTGCCCACCTCAGCCTGGAACTGTCTGATGCTTTCCAGGAAAGGCTGGCTCTCGATATCACCTACGGTACCGCCGATCTCGATGATGGAAATGGTATCCTCATCCGCAGATTTCGCTCTGTAGAATCTTGACTTTATCTCATTGGTGATGTGGGGAATGACCTGAACGGTTCCTCCGCCGTAATCACCGTGTCTTTCTTTGTTCAATACTGTCCAATAAACCTTACCCGTGGTTACATTGGAATTCTTATCCAGGCTCTCATTGATGAATCTCTCATAATGGCCCAGATCCAGATCGGTCTCGGTACCGTCATCGGTAACGAAGACTTCGCCGTGCTGTATGGGGTTCATGGTGCCGGGGTCCATGTTAATGTAGGGATCGAACTTCTGCATTGTTACATGGTATCCTCTGGCTTTTAACAGTCTTCCCAGGGAAGCTGCGGTAATGCCTTTGCCAAGTCCCGATACAACACCTCCTGTCACAAATACATATTTAACCATTTTGTTCTCCTTTTCGGGGAAATGACCCGCCCCTCCTGAAAGGCGTATCCCGAAGGAAATGTCATTTCACACCAATTGATATTTTCACTCGGAATCTTAGACTCCGCTTGCACCGTAGTTGGAAAGGACTCTTGCGGAAGGATCGTTAACGTTACAGCCCTCCCACTCTTTGTTGGGCATCCAGAAATCAACGATCATCTCTGCCTGTCCGGGATAGAACTGCTCAAACAGATCTCTGTAAAGCAATGACTCCTTGGTGAAGGGCTTTACATAATCGTACTTAGCGCAGCCTGCCTCAAATGCTGCATCATCATACTTCTCTTCTGCATATGCCTTCAGGTAATCGACCATGGAATGACCTACTGCATCGGAGAAAGCTGCCTTCTCACGCATCAGAATGCTGTAAGGAAGGTAATCACCCTCGAAGGCATGTCTGAGCAAATACTTACCCTTGTTGTACTTGTTCATCTTCTTCTCAGGATCGATGCTCATAACGTACTCAACGAAATCCAGATCGCCGAAAGGAACTCTTGCCTCCATAGAGTTGGTAGAAATACAACGGTCTGCACGAAGAACATCGTACATATAAAGTTCTCTGATTCGCTTTGCACTCTCCTCCTGGAAAGCCTCGGCGCTGGGAGCGAAATCGGTGTACTTATAACCAAACAACTCATCGGAGATCTCACCGGTAAGCAGTACTCTTACATCGGTGGTCTCATGAATTGCCTTACAGATCAGGTACATACCGATACTTGCACGAATTGTGGTGATATCGAAAGTTCCGAGAATATGTACTACCTCGGGAAGTGCTGCAAGCACGTCTTCCTTGGTAATAATGATCTCGGTGTGATCACTGTGAATGTGATCTGCAACTTCTTTTGCATATTTTAAGTCGATTGCATCGGTGCTCATACCGATAGCAAAAGTACGAATAGGCTTCTTTAAGATCTGCGCGGAAACAGCACATACCAGAGAGCTGTCCAGACCGCCGCTAAGCAGGAAACCGACAGGTGCATCTGCATCCAGTCTCTTCTCGATACCTGCAACCAGCTTGTCATGGATCTTGCTGCAGACAGTCTCCAGATCATCCTGGCTTACTTCCTTAACTGCAGTCATATCTCTGTAGCAAACGAATTCGCCGTCTGCATAATAATATCCGGGAGGAAAAGGCATGATCTTGTCGGTAAGACCAACCAGGTTCTTTGCCTCGCTGGCGAACATGATCTCACCCTCTGCGGTGTAGCCATAGAACAAAGGACGGATACCGATGGGATCTCTTGCTGCGATCAGAGTGTTCTTCTTCGCATCGTAAATGATGCAGGCATACTCTGCGTCCAGCTTTGCAAACATTTCCACGCCGTACTTCTCGTACATAGGAAGCAAGATCTCACAGTCGGACTCACTGATGAAGGTATACTCCTTCTCCAGTTCCTTCTTGATCGGTCTGAAACCATAGATCTCACCGTTGCAGACAACAGCGTTGCCGTGACACTCAAAAGGCTGCATGCCTTCCGGAGAAAGACCCATGATCGCAAGACGCTCAAAACCTAGGATCACATCGCCATAGCAATTGATCTGCTGCATATCGGGCCCCCTGGATATCGTTTTGTCAAAATGATCCTTAAATTCTTCCAGGGAAATCGATTTCCCCATAAATCCCATAATTGAGCACATAAATAGTTACCTCATCTCTCTAAAAATATTGTTTCTATAAAAATAACATTTCACAGAAAGCACCGAAGTGCTTTCTGTGAATCAAGATTTACCTCTTTGTAATTTTTATTTGGTTTTTATTCCACATCCTGAAGTGCGTCGAAATCTTCCTCACCGGTTCTGATCTTTACAACCTTTTCTACGGGGTAAACAAAGATCTTACCGTCTCCGATGTGTCCTGTGTAAAGTGCCTTCTTAGCAACTTCGATCACTCTCTCAACAGGAATCTTGGATACTACTACATCGACCTGTACCTTAGGAAGAAGTGTTGCATCCATTTCAACACCACGGTATTTCTCGCCGGCACCCTTCTGGATACCACAACCCATTACCTGAGTTACTGTCATAC
>JAKSRX010000053.1 GCA_024403365.1 Acetatifactor sp.
AGGATTTTTGTGTTGGGGGTGTATTATGATCATATGTCCGAATTGCGGCGCGAAAATAGAAGAGGATGTTGCGAAATGTCCTTATTGCGATTATATCAATCTTCCGGGCGCCGAGAAGAAATTTAACAAAGAGATAGAAGAGATCAAGACGAATATCGTTGAGGTCAAAAAGGAGCCTGCGAGGGCTTTGAGAAGGGGTTTCTTAGGTGGTGTTAAGAACATTGTGAAGACGATCATCGCTTTGGCGATCGTGGGTATCGCAATAACGCTTTTGCTGCTTTATCAGCTCAGAGACGAACCGCGGGAATTCTTGAATGCGGGACAGCAGGTGGAGGCTTCCGCTTACAAAGCACTGGCAGAAGAGCAGATCAAAGTGGCCTATGAAGACAAGGACATCCAGCAGCTGGCAGAGATCTTTGACAAGGCACATTCCGAGGACAGAGTGTCTCTGTGGGGCGTTGCCCACTATGAAGTCGCACAGGCGGCAAGCAACTACAGAAGCCTGATGGGATGCCTGCCGAACCTTGATAAGGAGAAGACTTCCAAGAGGGAAGCCGAGGAGATCACCTATTATTGCTTTTATTTTTATTATAGAGCATATGGGGAGGATGGCGCAGGGATCTTTGATCCTGTCAGAGAGCAGGAGATCCTGCCGATCATTCAGGAGCGACTGGGATATACCGATGAGGATATGGAGAACTTCAGAGGGGATATACTGAATTCCGGTAGGGTGAATCGAAGCGCAATGTATCGTGCCACCAAGAAGTATTACAAGAATTATCATTAAGGGGATGGGGAAATCATATGAAATGTCAGTATTGCGGAGGCAATCTGCAGCTGGACAACGAAGTATGTCCGTTTTGCGGTCGCGAGAATACAAAAGCCAAGAAATATATAGACACGAAAAAAGGCTATCAGAAAGAATTTGACGAGACAGAGAAGAAGGTACAAAAGAAGGTAAAACTGAATGCAAGAACCGGTAGATTGCTGGTTATTGCACTAATGGTTCTGATCATAGCGGTTTTCGTCGGGATCAACAGGTGGTATGACGATGCGGAAAACAGGATCCACTACAGACAAGAGAAGACCAAGCAGTTGGCGGAGAAGAATATCCAACATATCACCGAGACACTTCAGGAAATGGAGAAGAACCGGGAATACTTAGGAATCTCAAACCTGTATTTGAATTATCTTTTAAGCAGACGGGATGACCTGCAGGAGTACGGCAGAGTCTTTTCCGCAGCCAACAGCTACGAGTCGGTCTTTGAATATATTGTCAATATTGCAACCGGCTTTGGCTATAACGGTGAGACATCGGAATATCGATGTGGAAATATCGCACATTCCGTGACGAACTGGAACTGGTATGTGAGCGGTGAAGCCAGAGGAGTCAGTGACAATGATCCCAGGCTTGCAGGGGAGCACGGAGCTTTCGTGGCGGATTGTAAAGTGGCTGTTGGAGATATGGTGCAGGTGTATTTTAAACTGACAGACGAAGAAACGGCAGCTATGTGGACTATGGAACAAACGGAGCTGGCGGCGCTTTTGTATGAGCGATATCAGTCATACTATCCGGAGGTAAGTGCAAATGAGTAAAACGAAGAAAAAGACAGATCCCGTGGTTGTATTATTGGACCTGGTCATTATTGCACTGATTTTTGTCATGCTTATCGTGGGAATCGAATTCTATTTCAATTTTAGCTACGAGAAGCGTGGCGGAACCTTTATGCAGGAAGCGAAGGAAATGGCATTTGATCTGGAGAGGAATAATTATGCGAGCTTGATCCAGGGCGCGTATATGAATAAGATCAATGGTAAGACGGACACCGCGCAGTATCATGAACTTGCGGAGTATACGGAGGCAGCGTTCCTATACAAGGTATATGAGGGGAAGGGAAAAGCAGCCGAAACCGCCGCACAAAAGGAGATCATGGACCGGGCTCGTCAGAACATGGGCAGCCTGACTATATTTGCGGATAGAGTCGATGGGCTGATCCGGGATTTCGGAAAGAAATAAGAGAAAAATCGTATCAAAAAGGGGCACCTGCCGGTTTGACGGCGGGTGCCTATTAACGTGTTTAGTTCTTTATTTTACGTGACATCTATGGTAAAATGTGTTATAACTGTGTGCAATTTGGAGGGGGACCCATATGTTTCGCGTGATGGATACGACAGAGATCACAATTCAAAAAATAAATGATCTTCGCATGATCCATATTTATGAGCTGGCCGGTGCACAGGCGATGCCCGGTAAAAAAGGCTGTACCGCCATGGCGGTGTACTACGGCAACAATGAACAGCTGAATATGAACGAGACCGATCGCCACTTCGCGGCTTTGGTAAACAGAGTCTATGCGCTCTATGAAGAGGCAGAGAACAAGGCTGCCATCATGGCGGATGACAATACCAGAGCATTCTTAGAAAGCGGGTGTGCGCTTGCCCATGAACCGGGGCTGGAGACTTTCTATGAGATGGAAAGGCAGTCACGACCTTACACCATGTGTGAGGCAAAATTGAGCCATTGTTTCGTCCCTATCGTCTCCTATCTTTTGGAGGCTTTCCATAAACTTTTAGAGCAGCCTTTCTATGTCACATCCGGTGAGACCGGCTGGCGCGGCGCTCTGGTGATAAAAGGGGTTGCTGCCGGCGAGGTGAAGCAGTTTTACTGTAAGGTAACGAAGCAGGATGAGAATACCTACTCTGTTCCGATCTCAAATTTCATCACGCCTTCCGGCAAGATCCTGATCAATATGAAGTTTTTTAGAGATGGCATCGACATCGCGTTTCAAGGTGAGGGCGTGGATCTCTACGGCGAGGGAAGTATCGTTTACAACAAAGAAAAATGCCTCGAAAGCTTTTCTGCTTTTCATAACGGTGAACAGATCTATCTGGATACGGTCACCCATGAGAATCTGGTAAGCAATAAGCGTGATACCGCGGACCTGCAGTTACTGTTGCTGCCGGATCGGGAGAATATCAAGGCTGTGTATGAACTGCCCATGGGCATCACGTATTATCTGTACGAGAAGACGGAAGAAAAGAATGGTCTGACCACCACGTTTTCCAGAAATGTGTGTCTGATGGCGCAGGGAGAATTCGCGGAGATCCGGGGCAGTATGTTGCTTGAGAATAAAACGGCAAACCTGACACTTCGTGCGGACGGTATATTTGCCCGTAACATAATAACACCGGGACAGTTATTGCAGACGTACTTTGCAGCGGGGGAGGGTATGACCGGCGGAGAGTACAAGCGCAAACTGGAAGATCAGTATTTTTTGACAAGAAGAACCATAGAGTAAGAGGGGTAAGGGAGAAATAGATGAGTATTTTTACGAAGTGGATCGGAAAATCCGACAGAAAAGCACAGGCAGACGCAGTGATGCGTACTCTGGAAAAGAGCACGGATGATAATGTGAAAGAGATCTATGAGCGTCTGAAGGTATACAGGGAAAAGCCCGGCATGGCTGTGATGCGCCCCTTCTATCTGTACACGGCCTGTATGGAGGCCATGATAGGCAATATCAAGGAGTTCAAGTCCAGAGATTATGCAAAAGCTTTGGAATATGCGGAGGAAGTATACAAGACGGTCTTCCCGTATGAGGAGAACACGGAGGATTTTGAGGAATTATTCCTGATCTTCCTGGAATTTTTTGACGAGAACAGTGCCATTGCCAGAAGGATATTCAACCCGGTATTTTACAATCTTTACAACAATAAGCAGAACTATGTGAAGTGGCTTCGTGCTACCGCAAAGTTTTCCGCCATCGGTGGAAACGAGGTATTCTACGTTCCCTATGCCATCAAGGCAAGAATGTTCTACTACGATGAGGAGCAGTTTGCCGCGAATGTGTTGGAGGTATGTCTCAGGATGTTCAAGTCTTCCAACGCTAAGCTGGTCTATGAGGAGGAAGTTGCCAGACTGGAGCATCTGGCCGGTATCTACAATGTAGACGAGGCAAGGATCATCAGCGTAGAACAGAGACTGGATACAGCGGAGACCATGCTGCAGCGTGCCACGGAGATCTTAAAGGTTGCGGAGCAGAGACTGAAGACCATCGATACCGTCACCGCAACATCCTGCCAGTCCGTAAAGGAGATCTGCGATACGGAGATCACACTGGCGCAGGCGAGACTTTCCGAGATCGCTTCCGCGATGCAGCGTGACTATGACTCCTTCGTGGAAGGCCAGAAGCAGCTGGTATTGTATGAGAAGCAGCAGCTGGTGGAGGATACTTTCGCAGCGGCGGAGAAAAAACTGGCTGAATTGCAGAGACTGGCACAGCTTGCCGTCAACAGTGCCAATATGGAACTGATGAAATTAAAGAGCGACAGCGGCGAGGTAATGGGAAAGGTCCGCAGTTTCCTGGCAGATGATGAGAAACTGAAGAGCCTTTTGGAGACTGTAAACTCCAATTCCGAACTTATCGACAAGATGGAGAGACTGGTGGTCTTGGGCGATAGTAATCTCGATGCCCTGGAACAGAAATTACAGGAGAGCGTGGCTGCGGAAGCACCCAAGCCGGCAGAACCTGCCCAAAAGGCAGCAGAGGCTCCGGTGGTGGTGAAGACCGTTCCTGCCGAGAAAACGGTGGTGGTACCGGAGGAAGCCCATGGCTACGTGGATCATCACGAGGATGAGACCTTTGCTGATATCAATTTCTTCTTAAACGAGACCGTGCCCTTCCGATCCAGATGGGAGAAATTGCAGGAGCGCAAGGCAGAGATGGAAGCAAACGGTGAGTGGTTCCACGAGAAGTTTGACGATATCCTCACTGCGGTGATCGAGAATTCCAATCCTTACCTTATCGGACCTTCCGGTTGTGGTAAGACTTATCTGGTGAACCAGATTGCAAAGCTGTTAGGGGTGGAATTTATCGATATCGGCTACATCAACGAGGAGTACGATATTCTGGGCTTCCAGACCGCAAACGGAGGTTACAGTACCCCCAATTTCTACAGATGCTACAAATTCGGAAAGATCGCTTTCTGCGACGAGCTGGACAACGGTAACAGCCGTGCCACCGTCAAGCTGAACTCTTTCCTTTCCAATACCGAGGATGCCTGCTACAACTTCCCCAACGGTGAGAGTGTTATGCGTCATCCCAACTTCCGTATCATCGGTGCAGGTAATACCGCCGGCAACGGTGCGGACAGCAACTACAATACCAGAGAGAAGATCGAGGAAAGTGTCCAGCAGAGATTCATGCCTATCTACGTGGGATATGACAACAGGGTGGAGCAGGAGATCCTGAAGGACTATGAGGACTGGTTTGAGTTCGTGGTGAGATTCCGTGCGGCGACCGATGCCTGGAGCAAAAACAGCTACGGCGATGCAGCAGGTATCATTACCACCAGAGACGTGTCCAAGATCCGTAAATATCTGGATAACGGAAGCTTCGATATGGACCGTATCCTGCAGTATCAGTTTATCCAGACCAAGGACAACAGCTACCTGGCTTTCCTTGCGGATCATATCGAGAAAAATACCGATAAGGATGCCAAGTGCCGCAAGATCGTGAGGACCTTTGCAAACATGGTAGCCATGAAGAGAAAAGCTGAGGCATATTAAGCAAAAGGAGTAACAGATGGGAACCAGAGGTGTCACCCCGGAAGAGTGTCGATTCCTGAAAGTCAGGATGTATAAAAACAACATAAAGATCTACGATGTGCTCTTCCATTCCGTGGGAGATATCCAGTTGTTCCTGCGCACTGACCCCGACAGAAACAGAGAGGTGTTCCAGTCCTATACCAGTGAACTGGAATCGGAACGAACTGCGGGAGTGCCCTTAGAGCAGGCCATCGATTACTGCCTGGGCGGTTATGAGGAGAAGTTTGATCAGTTCCTGCAGTTAGGGCAGCAGCTGGAAAACGTGAACAAGCGCTTTGTGGCACAGAAACGTACCGAGACCACCTTCGTGGGACAAAGACCCAATGTGCCGGCCTATATTGCAGGGGCACCCAAGAATATGTATCGCACGGTGCGCTCCGAGGAAAAGAAGCAGATCAACGTATTCATGAATGTGACCTATCGATTGAATACTACCCCGGAACAGATCCAGCACCGCGGCATCATCAGCCTGAATATGATCCGTATGCTGGAGCAGAACGGGTACATCGTCAATTTTCGACTGTTCGAGTGCTGCGCCGTGCACAACGAAGTTTTCCTGTGCGAAGTGGTACTGAAGAAGCCGGGGGAGAATCTGAACCCCAGACTTTGTTATTATCCCATGTGCGGTAAGAGTTTCCTGCGAAGAGTGCTGGCGAGGATCAAGGAATCCATGCCCTTTGAGGAGAACTGGCAGCTGGGATACGGCAATATGCTGCCGGAGCAGCTGATCAAGAAACTGGTGGGGATCGGTGAGGATGATATCTATATCGGTTCGCCGGAGGAACTGCACATTGCAGGAAAGAATATCTATCAGGATGCGGATGCATTTCTGAAGAAACTGAATCTCTCGGACAGAATCGTCATTCCTACATACGGAGAATAATATGAATAACACGACAACGAAAACAGCCGGTGAAGCATATGTTTTCACCGAGGAAGATAAAGTGCTTCTGGCGCAGCTGAAAGAGGGACTGGACCTGGAGAACACGGTGGGGATCACCACCTTCGGTTCCGATGTGCAGAAAATGATGGCGGAACTTTCTCAGATGGTGCTGTCGAACTTAAGCCAGGCGGACACCGTCGGTCTGGGTGACCTGTTGAACCATACCATGGAATACCTGGGCGGGATCGAACAGGAAGAAAAGCGTAAGCCAGGACTGTTCCACACAAAGACAGCCAAAGGTCTGCTTTTGCAGAGCAAGTATGACGAGGTGCTTTCCAATGTGGAGAAGATCGAGAAGGTACTGGCAGACCATCACATGAAGCTTCTGATGAACAGTGCTCTTTTGGACCGGTTATATCAATTGAACAGGGAGTATTTCAGACTGTTAAAGATCCGTGCGGAGGTAATTAGACAGACTATCGCCGATGTGCAGAATGACTCTCATCCGGTGATCGCGAAACATGCTGCGGACGGTGGATGGAAGAAGGCAGTACTGCTCAGACTGGAACATAAACTGGAAGAACTGGAACTGACTGCTGCGGTGGCGACCCAGCAGGCACCTCAGCTTCTGATGCTGCAGAGCAATATCACTTCCATGGCAAGCGGCGTACAGTCCACGCTGTACAATGTCATTCCGCTCTGGAAGAATACAGTGACTGCCGCCATCGGTATGGAACAGACCAAAGAGCAGACGAAGAAACTGGAGACCAATCAGATGCTGATGGAAAGCCTGGAGGCTTTCCGCAAGATCAGTGCAGACAGCGAAGCGAAGAAGAACTCCGCAGAGGAAGCACTCTCCAAGATGGATGCCGCCATCAGAGAGAATATGAAATAAGTTTTCTTTCGGCACAGACCGGGAGAGACGGGAGGCTTGAATATGGAGTCAACATTACGAAGAACCTGGGCAGAGATCGATATGGATGCCCTTGAGAATAATTACAGAAAATTACGAGAGAGAGTCGGCGAGGGAGTGAAATTCCTGGGCGTGGTAAAGGCGGATGCTTACGGCCACGGCTCGGTACAGTGCAGCAAGAAACTGGAAGCACTGGGCGCGGATTATCTGGCGGTCAGCAGTATCGATGAGGCAATCGAGCTGCGTGTCAATGACATTCAGATGCCGATCCTGATCCTGGGACATACCCCCAGAGAGCAGGTCTCCAGACTGATCGATTATCATATCACACAGGCGGTCAGCTGTAAGGCAAAAGCCATTGAATACAGCGAAGAGGCAGTGAAATACGGCAAGTCCCTGAAGATCCACATCAAGGTGGATACCGGTATGTCCCGTCTGGGATTTTTGTGCGCGGAGGATTCCTTCGACACCGGTGTGGAAGGAATCTGCTATGCCTGTGATCTGCCCGGCCTGGAGGCAGAGGGCGTGTTCACGCACTTTGCGGTATCCGATGAGCCCGGTGAGGAATGCAAACAATATACAGAAGAGCAGTTCAGACTGTTCAACAGTGTCATTGCAGCTGTGGAAGAAAAGCGCGGCGAGAAATTCGCGATCCGTCATTGCGCCAATACCGGAGCAGTGGCATGTTACCCCAAAGAATATTATCTGGATATGGTCCGCCCGGGACTTCTGCTGTACGGCTACGGCGAGTTCGCGGAAAAGCTGGGACTAAAACCCGTGATGTCCTTAAAGACCAATATCAGTACCATTAAGATCTACCCCGCAGGCACTGCAATCAGTTATGGCGGCATCTTCAAAACAGAGAAGACCACCAGGATCGGCGTGGTTCCCTACGGATATGCGGACGGTTTCCTGCGCAGCTTTTCCAACAAGTGCAGTCTGATGACCAAGGAAGGCAAGGCAAAGCAGCGCGGCAGGATCTGCATGGATATGTGTATGATCGACATTACGGATATGCCTTCCGTAGATGTGGGAAGCGAAGTGGAGATCTTCGGTAAGAGAAATCCCATCGAGGAGATGGCGGCAGTGGCAGGAACCATCCCCTACGAACTGACTTGTGCGGTAAGTAAGAGAGTTCCCCGTATTTATCTGGAAAAGAATGAGATAATAGATAAAGAACTGATGCTTCGTATGTAAGAGAACAAAGGTAGGTAAGCATGTTAGATTGTATCATTATCGGCACCGGCCCCGGCGGGTTGTCGGCGGCTTTGAATTTAAAAACTTACGGCAAAGATTTTGTCTGGTTCGGCTCAAGATCCTTGAGCGGCAAGGTGCAGAAGGCGGAGGAAGTGACCAACTATCCCGGATTTCCCAAGGTGACGGGTGAGGAATTGCTGGCGGCTTTTCAGGAGCATATAAAAAGTGCAGGGCTTACGATCACCGAGAAGACCGTGACCACGATCTTAAAAGGGGATGAAGGCTTCTGCGTACTGGCAGACAATGAGATCTACGAGGCCAAAACGCTGATCCTGGCCACCGGTGTGATGACAGCGAAGCAGCTGGAGGGAGAGGCTGAGTTCCTGGGACGTGGTGTCAGTTACTGCGCTACCTGCGACGGTATGCTGTACCGCGGCAAAAAGATCGCGGTAATCTCCAACGATCCCAAATACGAACATGAAGTAGAATTCCTGGCAGGACTGGCTTCCGAGGTGTTGTATTATCCCTTGGGGTATACAACTGAACTTCAGAATGAGAAGATCACGTTGCTTGAGAAATATCCCAAGGCAGTGGCCGGAGGCTTTAAGGCAAACAAGCTGATTTTCACAGATGACACAGAGGTGGCTGTGGACGGGATCTTCTGTCTGCGCAATGCCATAGCACCTTCCAGCATGTTTGCAGGATTGCTGGTGGAAGAGGGACACATCCTGGTGGATCGCGCCATGAAGACCAATTACGACGGATGTTTTGCTTGCGGTGACTGTACCGGCAGACCTTACCAGTACACAAAGGCTGTGGGTGAGGGCAATGTAGCAGCACACAGCGTGATCGCATATCTGGCGGAACAGAAGAAAGCACAATAGATTGGAGGAACACAGGAGATGGAACTGTGGGATATTTACGATAGTAACAAACAGGTGACCGGTCGTACCATGAAGAGAAACGACTGGTGCCTGAAGGATGGAGAGTACCATCTTACCGTGCTGGGAGTGGTGAAGAGAAAGTCTGACGGCAGATTTCTGATCACCAAGCGAGTGATGACAAAGTCATGGGCACCCGGCTGGTGGGAGGTTTCCGGCGGCGCGGCGCAGGCGGGAGAGACTTCCCTGGAAGCTGCACGCAGAGAGGTGCTGGAGGAGACCGGTCTGGATGTTTCCGGTTGTGAGAATGCCTACCAGTTTGATTACCGCAGAGATAACCCCGGTGAAGGGGACAATTATTTTGTGGATATCTACCGATTTGAACTGGAGTTTGATGAGGCGGATGTGAAGCCTCAGGAAGCGGAGACCGACGGATTCATGCTGGCGACCCATGAAGAGATCAAGGCTTTCGCAGAGCAGGGGATCTTCCTGCATTATGACAGTATCAAGAAAGTATTTGAGTAAGATAAAGGAGAGTTGATGTATGGGTTCCTTTGCAGATGCAAAAGAAGAATACGAACACGCGTTAAAGTTAGGCAGGAAAGAAGGCGAACTGCTTCCTGCTCTGGATGAAATATTAGAGGAGAAAAAAGAACATATCGTAGGAGAGACCCCGCTCGGTCTGGTACAGATCCCCATAGATCTGATCGCCGGAACCAAGACGGATGGCAGAAGCGGTGCATTCAGTAAGAGCTTTTATCCTTTGCTCAGCTCAGGCAGTGAGTTTGGCGTAAAATGGACGAATCTTTATATGGCGCATGTAGAGGAGGGCATCCGTGAGCCCATCAAGGCGTATGAGTACATGGGTAAATATTATGTGCAGGAAGGCAACAAGCGTGTCAGCGTTCTGAGATACTGCGGCGCGGTATCGGTTCCCGGTACGGTGACCCGTCTGGTGCCCAAGCGTACAGAGGAACCGGAAAATGTGATCTACTATGAATATATGGACTTTTATGCGCTGTCCGCTGTGAACTATATCTGGCTTTCCAAGCCCGGCAGCTTTGCAAGACTCCAGAGCCTGGTAGGAAAGCGCCCGGATGAGGCATGGAGCGATTCCGATAAACTGGATTTCAGTGCGATCTATACTCGCTTTTCCACAGAGTATGCCGCTCTGAAGAAGACCAATCAGGCGGGACCTGGAGATGCCTTCCTCTGCTTTATCGGTGTGTATGACTATAAAGAAGTGCTGGAGATGACCTCCGCAGAGCTTAAGAGCAAGATCGAACTGGTACAGGAGGAATTCCCCCTGTTAACCACCACGGAAGCTCTGGAACTGCAGATGGATCCTGCCAAGGACAGTAAGAATATCGTTTCCAAGTTCTTCTCCGATATCATGTCCGGAGGAAATAAGGAGAAGGTTGCCTTCCTTCATCAGAAGACCGCAGAGAGCTCCGGCTGGACCTATAATCATGAGTTGGGAAGACACCATGTGGATACTGTTTTTGAAGGACAGATCCCTACGAAGAGTTACTTTGGTGTCACTGCAGAGAATGCGGATGAGATCATCAAGCAGGCCATCGAGGACGGCAGTACCATTATTTTCACCACTGCGCCCCCTCTTTTGAGAGCCAGCTTAAAGGCAGCCATCGAGCATCCCGAGATCAAGATCATGAACTGCTCCCTGAATACTTCACACAAACATATTCGTACATATTATGCCCGCATGTATGAGGCAAAGTTCCTGATGGGAGCAATTGCCGGCGCTATGACACCCAACGATAAGATCGGATATGTGGCAGACTACCCCATCTATGGTATGACTGCGAACATCAACGCCTTTGCCCTTGGTGCCAAGATGGTAAACCCTCGCGCCAAGATCCACCTGGAATGGTCCACTGTTCCGGGCCAGAACATCCAGATGAAGTACCTGGCCAACGATGTTCAGATCGTTTCCGGCTTGGATTTCCTGCCTTTGGATGAAGCCAGCAGAGAGTTCGGACTGTATCGTGCCACGAATACCTCTTTCCGCAGCCTGGCAATGCCTGTGTGGAACTGGGGCAAGTTCTATGAAAAGATGATCCGAAATATCATAAACGGAAGCTGGAAGCAGGATGAAGCCTCCAGTGATTCCAAGGGATTGAACTACTGGTGGGGCATGTCCGCTGAAATGATCGACGTACTTTGCTCCCATCATTTGCCCATTGGTACCGCAAGATTGATCGAACTGTTACGCAAGACCATCTGCAGCGGTGATTTCAATCCTTTCTCCGGTGTGCTGTATTCTCAGACCGGAGTGGTACAGAAGGATCCTGACGGAGTTCTGTCCCCTGAGGAGATCATTCGTATGGATTGGCTGGCCGAGAATGTCATCGGATATATCCCTAAGCCGGAAGAGATCGGGGACGAGGCGAAAGCCGTAGTCTCTCAGTCCGGTCTGGACAAATTGTCAGAAGATACGACCATGGTATAAGTCATAGAAAGGCAGCAGCAATGCGAATACTGGTGATAGCAGATGAGGAGTCCAAGTATTTCTGGGACTTCTATGAGAAAGGGAAGCTTGACGGGATCGATCTGATCCTCTCAGCGGGAGACCTGAATCCCAACTACCTTTCCTTTCTGACAACTTTGGCGAATGTACCTGTTCTGTATGTGCATGGAAACCATGATGATAAATATGATACAAAACCTCCGGAAGGGTGTATCTGCATCGAGGACTCCATCTATGTGCATGAGGGCGTTCGAATTCTTGGACTGGGCGGTTCCATGCGTTATAAGCCCGGAAGAAATCAATATACGGAGAAGGAGATGCACTGGCGTGTCAAAAAACTCTGGTTTACCTTGTTTATGCACAGAGGCTTTGACATCCTGCTCACCCATGCTCCCGCCTATCAGCTCAATGACGGGCGGGATATTGCGCATCAGGGCTTTCAGGTATTCCTGGACCTGATGAAGAAGTACAAACCGAAGTTTTTCGTTCATGGTCATGTGCATATGACCTACGGACGCAAGTACAAGCGTTATGATAAGTACGAAGATACTCACGTCATCAATGCTTACGAACGTTGTATTTTTGATTATGAAGAGGAGGACGTGGAACATAATCTGCGTTCACAATAATATCGGTCAGTTCAACAACGTGAAATATTGCAAAAGTATTAAATATTTTATGGAAAATTTCAGAAAATTCTAGTATAATAATGATACGCGGACGTTCCTGTGAAAAGGGATGCCGGATACATTACCGCACTAACTATTTTAACAATAAATTTCATTAAAGGAGAAGTTGCGATGTACAGAGATGATTACGAAAAATGGCTTGCTGCAGACCTGATCGATTTTGATCTGAAGAAGGAACTGCAGGATATTGCAGAGGATGATGACGCCATCAAGGAGCGTTTTGCCGTAGCACTGAAGTTCGGTACTGCCGGCCTTAGAGGAACTCTTGGCGCAGGTACCAACCGTATGAACATCTGGGTAGTTCGTCAGGCTACACAGGGTGTTGCAGATTGGGTAAAGACCCAGGGTGGTACACAGACCGTAGCGATCAGCTATGACAGCCGTCTGAAGGGCTGGAACTTCGCAAGAGAAGCTGCAGGCGTTCTTGCTGCAAACGGTATCAATGTAAGAATCTACGACGAGCTTATGCCTGTTCCCGCGCTGAGCTTCGCAACCAGATATTATAACTGTAATGCAGGTATCATGGTAACTGCATCTCACAACCCTGCTAAGTACAACGGTTACAAGGCTTACGGCCCCGATGGCTGCCAGATGACCGATGATGCAGCTGCAGTTGTATATGATTCCATTCAGAAGACCGATGTTCTCACCGGCGCGAAGTACATGGATTTCGCTGAGGGCGTTGAGAAGGGTCTGATCAAATTTGTTGGTAAGGATTGTAAGGAAGCTCTGTATGCAGCAATCGAGGACCGTCAGGTTCGTCCCGGTCTTTGCAAGGATGCAGGTCTGAAGCTGGTTTACTCTCCTTTGAACGGTACCGGTCTGGTTCCCGTTACCAGAGTACTGAAGGATATGGGTATCACCGATATCACCATCGTTCCCGAGCAGGAGTATCCTAACGGTTACTTCACCACCTGTTCTTATCCTAACCCCGAGATCTTCGCTGCACTGGAGAAGGGCCTTGAGCTCGCTAAGGAAGTTGGCGCAGATCTGATGCTGGCTACCGACCCTGATGCAGACCGTGTAGGTATCGCTATGAAGTGTCCCGATGGCACTTACGAGCTGGTAAGCGGTAACGAGATGGGTGTTCTGCTGCTTGACTATATCTGCGCAGGCAGAATCGAAAAGGGCACCATGCCTGAGAAGCCCGTTGCAGTAATGTCCATCGTTTCCACTCCTCTTGCTGATGTAGTGGCTGCACATTACGGCGTTGAACTGAGACATACTCTTACCGGATTCAAGTGGATCGGCGACCAAATCGCACTGCTTGAGGCTGACGGTGAGGTTGACAGATTTATCTTCGGTTTCGAGGAGTCCTACGGATATCTTGCAGGACCTTACGTTCGTGATAAGGATGCAGTTATCGGCTCCATGCTGATCTGCGAGATGGCAGCTTATTACAGAAGCATCGGTTCTTCCATCAAGCAGCGTCTGGAAGAGATCTATGCTGAGTACGGCAGATATCTGAACAAGGTTGACAGCTATGAGTTCCCCGGCCTTACCGGTATGGACAAGATGAATGCGATCATGGCTGACCTGAGAGTGAATGCTCCCAAGGAGTTCGCCGGCGATAAGGTCGTAAAGGTTACCGACTACAACAAGCCCGAAGAGACCGGCCTTCCCAAGGCAGATGTTCTGATCTATGGTCTGGAGAGCGGCTCTACCGTTGTGATCCGTCCTTCCGGAACCGAGCCTAAGATCAAGGCTTACTACACCACTTTAGGTAAGGATCTGGCAGCAGCAACCGCTAAGAAGGATGAACTGGCAGGCGCAGTGAAGCCTCTGTTCGCATAAGCGAAGGCAGACAGTTCTCAAACAGAATAAGAGATATAAACACGGGCCTGATAGCATTTCGGCCCGTGTTTTTTGCAAAAACAGGGATTTCTTTGAAAAAGTTCTTGACCTTCCCCCTGGTGGAAGGTGTAATTTGGCCCTATC
>JAKSRX010000054.1 GCA_024403365.1 Acetatifactor sp.
ACAGAAATTTGGTGAATGCTGCTCTCACATCCTGAGTACCTACCACCAATTTATAGAAATCAATGATAAATTGCTTATCCGCAATACCCTGATCGATTCCGCTGGTCAAATAGGCTGTTCTCTGTGCGGAATTGGCTATCCAGCTGTTCTTTTTGGCAAAATCAACGTGAGGACCGCCTGAAATCACCACTTCCAGCTTGGTCAATGCATCTGCAGCCCTGTTAAAGCTTGCACCCTGCTCCAACAAATCCAAAGCAGCAATCGTTTCGGTGAAATTCCGCGAAAACTCTGCAACAATGGCATTGACATCATCTGCCGACATATAGTCTGCAGAGAGCTTTTTCTGGTTGCCGTCCTTATCGAGGGCATTTCCGTTTTCGTCTAATATAGTGTCTGTCTTTTTTTCTGTAATATCCGGCATTTTCTTCTACCCCCTTTAAAAACGTACTTCGTATGTTGAAACATACCATCTTCCATCGCCGACACGCTTCAGGATATGATTTGCAGGGCTGCCCAGCTGCTTGCCGTTCTTATCGATAGCTGCTGTCTGCACGATAGCCTCTTCTTCCTTCTCTCCTGCTGCCGCCTTCAACTTGGCAAGTTCCTCTTCATCTAGGAAGAAAGTATCCACACCGGAATCATCATAACCCTTGGTTACTTTGATCTGTGTCTTGTCAGCATTGACATTTGCATGAATATATTCGCCGTGGAAACGCTCCTGGTGGAGATCCCAGTGATAGTTCAAAAGATCCATTTGGATGGGAGATTTTCTTCTCTCGGGATCGATACAATCTACATACAGAGGATAGTTCTTTTCTTTGATAGCATACATGAAGATCTCTACAAGACGCTCGGGAGTGACATCTGCAGGCACTTCCTTTACGGTGTAACAAGCATCTTTCAGTTCAGCCACCTTTTCCTCATCGATGAATTTACCGGTATGCTCACCATCTGCATCATAGATCGCCATGATATGTCCGGGTACATACAATGCAATGGGTTCTACTTCCCAAGCCATCACAGGTGCGGAAAGCTTATTCTCGCTGGCATCGGGACACTCACAGGCGATATCAGTGATCTTACCGATCACTGACCATTCTTTTACCTCCAGCAATGTAGTATCTACCTGACGGCGGTAACGCTTCACTGCTTCATAAGGTCCCAACCACTTACGGCTGTCAATTCTCACGAAGTACATACCGTCGGAACGGGTACCTGTCCACACATATTCGCCGCTGGTTCCTAGGAACTGATTGTCGGGATATCTCACACTGTCGAGTACCACGATCTTACCCTGCACATCCTCCAGCACATATTCTGAAAAATCCGGAGCAGGGAATACTTTCTCCAGCATGTCTGCCTTATGCTCTTCCAGCACTTTGTTCCATGCGGCCTCGCTGACCTGTGCAAAATGCTTGCGGATATTCTCTTCGTTCTCCAGGTAAACTGTCATAGCAGGATCCACGGTACTGATGTTGCCGGCTCCGCCCTTTACGCAGGCTTTTGCTCTGGCGAACAGATCCTTAACACGGTCATCTTCCGGTGCAAACTCTACCAGCACCTTGATTCTTCCCAGTGCATCCTCTTTATTGCGGAAGGTAACGCCGGAAGCGCCCTGCGCTCTGGCTACCTCTTTCTCATACTCCTCCAGGTAATGTGTCGCCTGTGCGATACGTGAACTCAAATTAGATTCATTTACCTGAAATACTGAACTGTCAAACATATCGTTCACCCCTTTAATCGATTACTCAAAGTGGCAACTGCTGCCATCTTATGTATGTTTTTCCTGATACCTTACGCCCAGGGATTCTGTGAATCCGGAACTCGAATGTCTGCGAGACACTGGATATCGTTCACGAACCACTCACCGGTGGAAGGCTTCTTACGAAGTTTGATGCTTCTGGGTGAATCAGCGCCACTGCTGGTCACATGAAGGGTAGCCCAGTTCTCTTCGTCGAAGGAATAGCTGTTGGAGCTGACGGTGATCTCATAAGGCACGGTGGGGGTATAGCCATTCTTTACGGTCGCACCTGCGAAGAAAGAAAAAGGCAGATAGGTCTTGTCGGTCAAACGCGCCATAATAAACTGCTTGGTATAACTGCTTACCTCATCAGGACCGTTTAAGAAGTCCAGCATCTCAAAGGTAGTCTTCTGATCCTTCTCATACAGGCAAAGTGCCAACATAGTCAATGCTACGGTCTGGTAAGGTGTCTTCAATTCTGCTTCCTTCAGTGCTTTCAATTCCTCCAGAGTCTGAGGAATTGCGGTGAAGGTAAAGGTCTCCTTCTTGCTGGTAACTGCTGCTGCGATCTGGTTGCCTGCCTTGTTGGCAGCACCGTTCAGAGCCTGTGTTGCTTTAGATTTCACTGTTCTCTTCAGTGAGTTTGCTGTCTGGTTGATCAAACTGTCAAATAATCCCATAATAATTCCCTCCTACATAGTAGAAACCCTATTTCTACATCTACATTTATGTTACAAAATCAGGTACTTTCTGTCACTGCCATAAATGGCAGTATGTTACTGTAAATTGTTGATGATCAGCTTCTGTTCCACGAAAGCTGCCACCATTTTCATGGTATCTTCATGTCCCGTCTTCGTCTTCAGTTCCTCGATATAGAACCTGACGGTACGGGCCGAAATACCAAGCTTATCCGCGATCTCCTGACGGTTCAGACCGTCTGCCAGCATGCGCACGATCTCATATTCTCTGTCGGAGAAATCTTTGCTGTTGGCCAGTCCTACCGGGATCACAGGCGCCTCCTCGGGATAGCATTTTTCTCCGCTCATGACGCGTTGAACTACATCCAATAGTTCTGTGTCTCCGTATTCCTTGTACCAGAACCCTTCGCAGCCGGCGCATTTCGCCTGACCGATAAAGGAATACTCCGGCATAGAGGTCACCATAACGATCTTCACTCCGGGATAATTCTTCTTGATCTTCTCCGCTGCTGCCAGACCGCTGGCATTGTCTGCGGTACAAATGTCCATAAGGATCAGATCGATGCGGTTGCCCAGGCAATACAGTTCTGCGTTAGCCGCACTGGCAATGGTATCTACGATGGTACATTCCGTGGATTGTGCCAGCATGGTCTTCAGGAAGAACTGTGATTGTCTGGAATCATCTACTATCAATACTCTTATCATTTACGCTCCTCCCTTGCCATATAAGGCAATGTCAATACCAATGCGAATCTCTCTCCGGTCTCTGCCCGAAGGTCGCCGCCGTCGCCCCGTATACTTTCATAGAGATTCTTCAGTCCGCCCTTCATGGAGAAACCCTTGGCGGGAAGCATACCGTTGTTGCTGATGGTGATCTCGATCATACGACCGACCTGCCTGTGTGCAATGGTGACCTCGTTGGCCCTACCATGCTTTACTGCATTCACGATCGCCTCACGGATAGCCTGTCGTACCACTGACTGCGTCGCGATCTGTTCCGGCAGGTCAGTGCGGAAAAATACTTTACAGCCGATCTGCTCCGCCACCTTGATGATCTCTTCCAGAAGCTCGGAGCTGCCTCGATTCTTCTCGTCCTCCATATTGGTGAATCGCTCCACCAGACTGATCCACTGTGTCGCACACTCCTGCATCTCCTGCATGCTGCCGCTCTTCAGAGCCTGATCTGCTGTCATGATCATCTGCCCCACATCATTGTGTACCTGGATCTTATAGTTCAGCAATTCTTCCTCATGGTTACTCTGGATCAGGCGGTCTGCAAGACTGCGCATTTCCTTTCTTTGAGTAAGCAATGCCGCGTTGGTCTTGGTCAGATCATCATAGAAATCATGCTGCATGGTAATATCCGTCACAACTAACTGCACATATTCTTCCTCCGCAACGGTCACCAGGTCTCTGGTCAGCTGCAGCACCCGGCCGTCCTGCATACGGAAGGTGTAAATATCCTCGTCCTCATTTTCAAACAAGTCCATTCTGATACAGTTTTCTGCCAGTCGGTCTTCTTTGATCTCCCGAAGGAAACTGAAAACATTGCTCAGCGTATGTCCTGTCAGCTGTTCCGCGAACCGGATCATACTCTGGTTGGTCAGGACCTGCCTGCCCTCCTGATCCGCAAAGCACAGGCCTACCGGCATGGTATCCACAGCTTCCTTGATGGAACTTCTGACGAAATGAGTCTGTCGGTATCTGATCTCCCGCGCCATGCTCCACACAGCAGTGCCCAACATGATTAACAACAACACAATATGTATCGACCATGGAACTTCCTGGAAAAAGGCTCCGCTTCCGGATAATGTCATCCCCAGAAAGATCGTACGTAAGAACGCCATCTCTGACATAGTCAGGGCAAGTGCAAATATTAACGGCAGGAAGGGTGCCGGCTTTCTTCTGCCCTTTTCATCTTCCAGACGCAGCACCAGACTAGCGCTGAAAAATACCAGGGCCAAAATGGCAGCCACTACCATTCCGACCAGAACGGGATAAGGAACAAGCCTCATACTACTCATCTGCGGTCACCTCCTTTCCCACCGTCTGAACCAGTTCAAACTCAGGTCCTTTCAGGGTAAGTCGGTAACTCTTTTCTTCTTCCTTCACCGTGAAGGAACATACCTCACAATGAAACAGTAACGGCTTTAACTTGTCTTCAAACCAGTCGTAGATCTGCAGCAAGTCACTGCCCGCAAAGGGAAGCTCACAGGCTACCGTGTAGGTGAAGTCCATTCCACAGGGCTTCAGATTCTTCGCTGTTTCTCTCAGGCAGAATTCAAATTCCTCCACGGGGATACTCTTGCCATCCTGTGAAAGGATAATGAAATTAGATCTTCTTTTCAGATAGGTTCCCAGCACATTCACGGCTGCCAGTTTCTGACGACAGACTTCCTCGTCCTTTTCCTCCCGGATCTGACCTGCAACTCTTTTGATCTCTTCCAGACCATCGGCCATCTCCCGGTAGATCAGGGTATACAGGCGGTTCTTCTCCGCAATGCGGCTCTCTCGGATCCTTGCTCTGCTCTCTTCCTCTTCCAGCGCGTTGCGCTCTAATAATTCCTGCTGATTGACCTGCAAATTCTCTACCAGTCGCTGGATCTCTGTGATATCTTCCTGCCAAATGACTGCGCCGCAGGAGATCGGATGATACTGCAACACCGAGCGCTGTTCATAGACCATGGAGCCCCGGTCCTTCAATTTCTCAAACACTGTCCTCTCCGGAACCACGGCGGTACCGGCTGACAGGTAAGGTGCTCCGTCCCGATCCACGATCTGTGCATTTATGGTCGCCTTCTCGAAAAACTCCCTGTAATACTTGTTCACCGGAATCATGCCTAACACCACACAGGTCTCCCAGTTTACCAGCATAGTCCAGTTGAACATCGCCATCAGTTCGATAAATCCTGCTCCGGTATTGGAGGAATCGTAGGCATAGCATATTGCATAGACCAGCAACAGCAGCAGGAAAAAAAGAGGCAAAAAGCGCCGCTTTCCGCTGACGGATGAGGCCTTGCGAATAATGTGCACGATGGTCAACAGTTCCAGGATCACGATCCAGGCTGCCACCATACCGTAACCGATGCCATAGGAATAATGATCCAGATCATTCGGATCCTGCAAATGGAATACCATGCCATGCAGATCATTGGTCAACACCAAAAGCATCAAAAAGATCGCTGCGATCTGCAGCACGATCTCACGTTTCTGCAGCGGCTCCCTGTCGGAACGACCCAGACGCACCGCCGCCAGATAGCCCAAGAGCGGTATTTCCGTCATAGGGATATAGAAGCAGTACCAGAGAATTCTTTCCATGGCAACGGTACTGCTGTAATGCCACTTGATCTCTCGCATAAACACCCAGCTTACCATGAAGATCGCCATCAGGAACAGGTCGTTTCGAATGGCTTTGTGCATGACTCTGCTTCGCATGGAGATACCCCATGCCACGATCATAAACAGATACAGAAAGATCTCCACAGTCTCTCGGATAGCGCCCGAAAAATGGGTCGGAACATCTACGGAAAGGCGCAGTATTCCCACTATGATGATACCGATGATCGACAATATGATACCTTTTATATATCCTCTATATCGCTCCATAGCGCCCTCCGTTTTCTTACACTATAGCATACTTAAGGCCATAAAAAAAGCGTGCAAACACACGCTTTTTTCTTGGATTCTTTATTGGAATGTACAGTTCACTACATAAATATCCGTATCGCATAACAGGGCTTCGTCCAAACCTGTGAAAGTACAACTGTTAAAGGTGAGGGTAAGGTCTGAAGCACTTGCGAAATAACACTCTGCCCCAACCTCCACATCGTGGAAATCACAGAACTGGAATTGAATATTCCAGCAGTCATAGGTATCGATGGGAACGATTCCCTCCGTGTCACGCATCTCACAATCATCAAAGGTCCAATAACCGCAGCTCAACAGATATACCAGTCCCTCGCTGCACTCATAGATCTCTGTATCGGATACCCAGCCTCTGTAACAGTTGTAAGCACTGATGCCGTAGGTACCACAGCCGTAAAGGCGACAACCTTCCACCGTCACCTCGGAACAGTTTTCAAATTCCAAGACGCTTCCGTTGCAGTAACCTCTTTCGATCTGGTGTCCGGCGGTGATTCCTCGGATCACGATTCTGTCACTGTTTTCAAACCACAATACAGGGTCCGAAGCCTCACGGGTGATCAGTTCTACCTTTTCTCCCTCTGTTGCTTCGATGCAAAGGTTGCTAATTCCGGAATAACGGCCGAAGGAAGTCAGGTCATATTCGCCCGCTGTCAGGGTGATCTTCGTATTGGAATCGATGGCCTGGATCAGATCATACGCATTGGATACAGTGACCTGATTGGGGTAGCGATAGTCATCCGCATGGTCATACTCATCGGAACCATTGCGGAAATAAGTTACACAGTACACAGAATAGCTGCCGTCGTCATAATCATATCGACTCACAAGCTCCAGCACATTGTCACTGATCAGTGTGGTAGTGATATCTGCCATTCGATCGGAGTGACCGTATTTCACATCTGCCTTCCAGGTGCTGTTCTTACAGGTCGCATATGCTGCCCCTGCTGTGGGGATCAGCTCCATACCGTAATCGCTGTCTCCTCTGTTGTCCATGCGAAGTTTTCCGTCTTCTTTGTAGACCAGGAGACTCATATCCTCGCTGTAATACTCATCCTCTTCTTCCGACACTCCGTAGAAATAAAAGTGTCGGCTCTCGTCTCCGTCCTCATAGTAGACGCTCTCAGAGCAGATGCCGGTCCACTCGCCGATCATCTTCTCCGCTTCTGCCGCAAATCCTACAGTCATTTCCTCAGGCTGAGACTCCGGTGTACTGCTTGCGATCTCGCCGGTTACTTCTGATGCAACCGTACTGTCAGGCTGCGTCTGTTCGGTGCTGCCGCAGGCACATAAGGACATCACAACGGCACAGGCAAGTGCCAGGAATTGAACTTTTTTCATCTATTCTTCTCCTTTTACTTGAACACACAATTTGTCTTATACGGTTCAGATTCTGAGAAACTGTCGTAAGTATTGTTCTCGAAAGTACAACCATCGAATTCCACATAGCTGCTGTTAGGCCAGCTCAGGAATTCCCAGCCGCTCACGGAAGTACAGTTTCTGAATACAGAATCATTGAAATATACCCAGTTACAACCGATCAAAGAGATCAGTCCATACCCTTCGGTATCACGGAAGATGCAGCGATCAAAACTCATGGTACCGGAATCGTATGCATCGATCAAACCATGGGTACACTCGTAGATCTCACTGTCAGTCACAGAGAGGTCATAAGTATTCGTAGTCGCGATACCATAGGCTCCGGATCCATACAATTTGCAGTTATTGATGTGAATACCGTAACAATTATCACACTGGATCACATTACCGCTGCACTGACCGGGCTCCACTGCATGACCCAGGATCAGATTCTCCAGCCACACATTCTGACAGCCTACCAGTCCAATAACATTCGCATAGGGATCATCGATGCAGATCTCTACCCTCGCGCCTTCCTTACCTGCGATGCAGGTATTGAAAAGGTCCTCGAAAGGACAATACAGATTGCTGATATCGTAGATTCCCTCATTCAGAAGGATCTTCACAGAACCTTCACTATCCTGCAGCGCCTGAGCCAGTTCTGCCGCAGTAGAGACTTCAACGGTTCGTGTAAAACGATAAGACTCTCTGTTGTCATTTTCAGCGGAACCCACTCTCAGGTATGTGGTAATGGTGTCGTATTGATAACCATATTCCTCATATCTCTGGAAGTCATGAACCTCTATCACGTTCTCATCGACCAGTGTCACATTACAGGTCCTGCCGTCTCTCTGAGCCGCAGCAGAAGTGAACTCACACATCCACTCCGCATTTTTGCAGCCATCGTACATCTGCTTCTGCAATACGCTTCCCTTCATTCCGTAGTAACTGGAAGCATAATAGGAACCGTCGAAGTAGTCTGCCATCAGGACACCGTTCTCTTCATAGACTGTCAATTGAAGCAGTGATACGTCACCGGATTCGTAGTCATGGAAATAATATTCCTCAAAGGTCTCCTGAGTCTCCAAAGAAGTGGAAATGCCGCGGGAAGCCGCTGCCTCCCACTCACCGATCAGTTTCTCTGCTTTCTTCTCTGCATCGGTCTTCTCAACAACCGTTGTCTGACCGGCCTGCATACTCTCTGCCTCGCTGCTTACCACTGCGGTCTGACCGGAAGGCTGCTCAACGGCAGTCTGTCCGCAGGCACTTGTGAGAAGTGCCGCAGCAGCGATCACGCTGCATAAAAGATATCGATTTTTTCTCATAATTGTTCTCCTACAATTAATCCCACCAGTAAATTCCATCCATTACGTCAATGTGGCCTTCGCTTACAGCGATATCAAACACACCCACCAGCGCAGTAGGATGGTCTTCCTGCTGCTGCAGCATACGGCGTGCCCAGGTCAAAGGCGTATCTCCGGACTCATAACCCTCGAAGAATATCGTCGCATTGTCCCCGCCGAAAACAGTATCCTCATCCAGTACATAGACATTGGTATACTCTGTGAGCACTGTATCATCGTAGAAATAGATCACTTCACCGTCATCATAGATCTGGTCGTCGGGTGCATAAACAGCCAACTCGACTCTGCCGCTATCCATATCTTCATAGCCATCGTAACCGGCATCCTCATTCACAACGATCTGGGTCCAGGCATCCTTCATCTTCAGGTCGATATGTTTACATTCCTTACCCTGCTTCATTGCATCCGTTACACCGATTGCTTTCTCTCTCGCTGCGATCATGCTCTGGATCTCCTGCATGGAGTAAAGCTTCTCACCGCTCTTGTCAAAAACTTCCTGCAGCAGGCGTACATTTTCTTTGAAATCATAGCCGTTGGAAGGCTCGTCATCAGTCTTCTCACCGCAGTAATACAAGGTGGAATCCGTGGTATCGTCCTCATCCTCAGGTGCTTCGCCGATGCGATAAACACGCACGTATACATCCTCCAGTTGATCCTCATTCTCCGCGATCGCCTCATAGAAGCGGGCATCCAATACGTAAGAAGCAGGAGAATACATGCTGACCAGCACATTGTAGATCTGTCTGTACTGTCCGTTGGCATCCAGATAACCGGATCCCTCATACCAGTAGTCATAGGAATACATGCTGGTAAGCGCAATCGCTCCGGTATCACTCACTACTGCTTCCTGAGTATAAGGATCACTTTCGTTCTGATAGGTCAGCTGCAGTTTGCCGTCCATTGCCTTCATCACATATTCGCGCTCTGCGGGATAGTACTCATCCACAGTCAGCCATACTTTCAAAAGCAGTTCCGGCACTCCGTCTGCGCCACAGTCGATGAACTGATAGGTCACATTTCCGATCTGCTGCCAGTTTATGAATGTACTTTCGTTCTCTAAGGTCACTGCCAGGAATTCATCCAGGGTATAACCGTCGTTGACTCCGTAATAGCTGACCTCACTGCCGTCCGCATCGTAGCGATAACCGTCGAACTTCTCCGTGTAAACTTTTCCGGATCCATCCAGAAATGCTTCATACAGTTTCTGAGGATCCTCCTCTTTCACTTCAGGCTCGCTGCTCTGCGATGCTTCTTCACTCTGACTGCTTGCTACTGCTGTGCTGCTCTCAGCAACAGGTTCTGCAGCGCCGCAGCCTGCCAATGTACCAACCACCATACAAGCCGCCAGAAAGGTTACCAGTCTCTTTTTCATCTGACTTATTCTCCTTACTCAATTAATAGAAAAGATAACTTGTCATTTCTTCTACTGTCTCAAAATAGTATTGCTCATAATTTTCGTCGATAGCAATATACTCTACATCGCCGCCGAAGAGTTTCTGCCCGACCCAGCCGCACAGATCTTCCCCGATCTCATATCTGACACATTCAACGAAATACTTATCAGGATCTTCATAATCTTCATCTTCCTCAATATCTACGGGCCAGAAGAAGATTCTGACTTCTGCGCCATTCTCGGGATCACGCAGAATGAATGCGCCATCTACTTCTGCACCGAGCATGGCCTCTTCGTAGGTATATCCTTCACGGTCCAGAAGAGCCTTCACATCATAGAATTTCATTACACCGATCTGGTTGGCAAGAGTCTGCACTACCTTCTGGAACATATCGGTTCCCAGCACCACCTTTCCGGGTGCTACTTCAGCATTTTCAGCATGGAAATAGGTCTCATTGAACAGACCATCGCAGTCTTCCATTGCAAAAATGGTCTGTATCTCACCGCAAACATAAGGTGCCAGCTCATAAGTGTCAAACCAGATGCAGATGGTATCGGGACCTGCCAGGAAGTTCAATCCGTCAGGATAGTTAAATGCTTCGTCTACGGTATCTTCCCACTCTTCAAACAGTTCGTCGGTGTCCCACTCATCCTTGATCTGAGCCACTACCAACTCATGCAGCTTGGACATATCTGTTACCAGATCGCTAAGCTTCAGCTCTCTGCCGGTTGCGGGATCATAGTTGTATGCACGGCTGTAATAGTAGCCATGAGCGCCACCCATATACTCATAAAAATTAGTGATATAAGAGAACAGCTGCGCATCACTTCTGGTCACATACATATCAGTGGTGCTCTCCCAAGGGAAATATGCAAAGCTATAATCTTCCTCGGAATCCAGAAAATCATATACAGCATAGAAGGCCTGCTCCATACCTTCCAATGCAGCTGCATTATGCTCCGCAATGGCAGCCTTCAGTTTATCGTATCCGGGAGACAGGATCACCAGTTCAGATGCCTTGGCATACTGTGCATCGACCAGGTCTTCCTCTTCATCCGACCAGTAACTTACGGAGTCTTTATGTGACAATACCACATAGTCAGGACCGGCTCCGATGATATCAGCCTTGCTCTCGCTGCTCTCTACAACTTCTGAAGATGCTGCAGAAGATTCTGTGGTAGATGCAACAACACTTTCCTGTGTGCTCTGTGCAGCGGAAGGTTCTGCTTCTTTTGCTCCGCAGCCTGCCAGCATCACTGCTACCAGACCTGCCAATAAACAAACATATTTCTTTTTCATGTCATTCTCCTCAGATGGGGTTCGTAAAGGATTTGCAGACAGACTGCACCCATCTTCCCGTATTATATAAATAAATAGAAAGCCGCGCACTGCCAAAAATGGCAGTAATACGCGGCAAAATGATTTTGGACATGGAATTATGGGGGAAAAGTACCAGAATTAGTTATTACCCGGTTTGATCATGGCGTTCAGAACTACCTTGTACTTCTTCTTGCTCTTTTGCAGGCACAATGGGACATGTCTTTTCTTGCGCCTTCCCCTTGTCCTTTTCGTATTTGATTGCTTCTTCAAGACCTTGTTTCAGGTCCTCAAATAGTGTACTCATGAAATCATCTCCTACTCAACAACTCTTTATCGGACTGTTAATCAAATAGTTTCTTTCCTCTTATGCTACCGCATTCGCATTTATCGCATCAATTACCTTCCTGATACCCATCCAAACTGTCAAATCAGTAAATACCTCTACGACACTTCCCTGATCAGTGAACGGTGATTCCTGCAGTACCGAAAGATCCTTCATCATTCCGTTATGAACTATATACTCCACTATCTGGTTCACGAAGTATATCTGCCTGCTATCAAGGTTTGTGCCAGTCAGATATTCAGAGAAAGCCTCCTTGGCTGCATTCATATCCAAACCAACTATCTCACGAACCAACTCACCCAAAGGTTTCTGTCCATACTCATGCTCATAATCCTGCTTAGTACCAACCTCTGTCCAGAGTATCTGTTCAAGCAGTGATATATCTTCACTGGTAAGTGACTTATTCGTCTTCAGTTTAGCAATCACGATATGATCTTGATGCTGTCTGATGTAGAATTCAGCTTTTGCCTTATAGTTCTTCAGTTCATCATTATCAAGCTCTGACTCCTTCCATTCCACAGACAAAAGATCATCCTCAAAATTGGTATCATAGCGGATCTTATGCTTCGGGATATACTTCATCAGGTCACGAAGTTTTTCTCTGATTTCTTCAAACTCGTTGATGCCCGCATTATCAAGATAATCTGTATGGAGTATCTTCTGAATCAGTTCACTCTGCATTTGGATCTCCGGAATATTTGCTACGCTGGCAATACCCTCGACCTTCTTGTATAGATCGCTCCTTGCCCTTGTATATCGCTTCCCTACAAGATAAGCAAGTTCTATTCCATACATCAGTGCATCAAAACGCACAGCACTTGCCTCGTCTCCATCAGGAAGGATCAACGGAGCCACTTCTTCTCTCACGATCATTGTATCTTCATATGTGAGACATTGATAATTTGACTCAGCAGAATATAAATCAACATACTTCAAATGTTGACGCACTACGAAGTTGTCTCTCGGCAACTCCTTCACTTTTTCTGACATCTGTTTTACCAGCAGACTTCTGTATGCAATCAGCCTATCGATTTGATAATCAATGTCCTGAAGTTTATAGCTTATCTCAAACTTCAAGTTAAAGATCGCACCTTGCAGTGCAATCATATTTGCGGTCGCCCTACCCTTATTCATTCTGAAAAATTCAAAATTACCACAAAAGTCAAAAATATAAAATTTCTGCTTATCTTCACCATCTATAAGTCCCGGGCAAAGTCTGGTACCACGACCGATCATCTGCCAGAATTTTGCCTTACTCATAACCTTTTTGAAGAATACCAGGTTGACTACCTCCGGTACATCAATACCGGTATCAAGCATATCAACAGAGATTGCTATCTGCGGCATCTTCTTAGGGTCAGAGAATTCATCAATCGCACTCTGCGCATAGGTCATATAGTTATCGATCACCTTGGCATAATCCGGAAGATGTGGATACTCCTTATGAAATACTTCAAGAATCTTCTCTGCATGGTCATGATTCTTGGCAAATATAATTGTTTTTCCAATCTTCTGACCATAATCAATCTTGATACCATTTGTCATAAGTGTATGAAGCACTTGGCGAATAGTATCTTCATTGAATATCCATGTATTTAATGCAGAAGAACCTATAGCCTCCGGCAGTTCACCATTTTCATCCTCAAAGGTTGCCTCATACTCTTCTTTATCTTCATCAGATAAGTCATCATAGACGATACCCTGTTCAATGAATTTCAGTTTGGATTCTACAGACACATAATCAACCAGATATCCATCCTTTACCGCCTGTGCTAAGTCATAGCCATATGTCGGCACCCCGTTTTCAAGTTCGAAGATCTCATAGGTATTCTTATCAATCTCATCCTTCGGTGTAGCGGTAAGTCCCACCAACGGTGCATCAAAATAAGTGAAAATATCACGATATTTATTATAAATCGATCTATGTGCTTCGTCGCAGATAACCAAGTCAAAATGACCACAGGTAAACAATTTGCCATCGCTATCATTGACTGTGTCAATGCAGTTGATCATAGTCTGATAGGTGGAAAAAACACAGTGCGCGTTATAATTGTCTTTCTCCTCACAAAGATTCGTACAAGACAGGTTGGGCAGCATATTTACAAAACTTCTCTTCGCCTGTGTAACCAGTGAATTTCTATCCGCAAGGAAAAGAATATTCTTCACCCATCCCGCCTTTAATAGGCAATCGCAAAGCGCAATGACTGTTCTCGTCTTTCCGGAACCCGTAGCCATGACAAGAAGTGCTTTTCTACGATTCTTCTCATCAAAACTATGACATACTGCCTTTATCGCAGACTCCTGGTAATAGCGGCCGGCAATCTTTTTGTCGACATTCACATGCTTCAAGCTTGTACGCATAGTAAGCAGATTAAACCACTTCTCTAGATCCCTCTTAGAATATATCACAGAACATTTTCTCTCCGGATATTGTCCGTCGATAATATGTGTTTCAAAGCCATTGGTAAGGAAAATAACCGGTCTTCTCCTATACTTCTGCTCTAATAAATCTGCATATAACTTAGCCTGCTGCCTACCCTTAGCAACATCTACGCAGGTTCTCTTCGCTTCTATTACTGCAAGCGGTTTATGCGAATC
>JAKSRX010000055.1 GCA_024403365.1 Acetatifactor sp.
AACCACCACAAACGCCCATTTTAAGCCACTTTTAAGAGTTTTGTCCCTTTTTGTCTCTCGTAATTAGGACACAAGTCTCCACATGCACAGTCATTCCAAACTGATCCACTCCTCTGACCTTTTGGATCTCATAGCCGCCTTCGCAAAGGATCTTCAAGTCTCTTGCCAGGGTTGCGGAATCGCAACTGACATACACGATACGCTCCGGCTGCATTTTGAGCATGGTATCCAGGCAGGCCTCATCGCAGCCTTTTCGGGGAGGATCCACCACGATCACATCGGGATGGAGCATGTCCGATCCCTGATTCTCCTGCTTTGCGTAGAATTCCGGCAGTACTTCCTCTGCCTTACCTACGTAGAATTCTGCATTCTCAATACCGTTTCTCGCTGCATTTGCTCTTGCATCATCGATTGCCTGGGGGATGATCTCCACGCCGCAGACTTTCTTTGCGCTGCCTGCCAGGAACAGGGAAATGGTTCCGATACCGCAGTACAGATCCCAAACGGTCTCTTTGCCGGTAAGGCCTGCATACTCCAGTGCCAGGCTGTAAAGTTTCTCTGTCTGCACAGGATTTACCTGGTAGAAAGAAAGGGGTGAGATATGGAAGGTCAGTTCCGTTCCGGTAAAAGGGTACCCTTCTTTCTGCATATCTCTTACATGGATCACATCGGATATGGTGTCACTTCCCCAGATGGTATGTACTTCATATCCCATGATGACATTGGTCTGCTCACGATTGATGCTGACGGAGATACTGGTCATTCCCTGAAGCTTTGTCAGCGCCTGGATCAGATCCTGCTGATTGGGCAGGTAGGCTCCTGAGATCTTTTTGGGCGCATTGATGACCAGGCAGACCATGAATTCCTTGCTGGTGAAACCCTTTCGGATCAGGATATGACGCACCAGACCTTTTCCGGTGGTCTCGTCATAGGCTGACACACGGTTTCTTCTCATATAAGCTAAGATGCTTTCCAAGATCTCCTTATTTTCAGGAGCACCCAGGAGGCACTCTGTGTTGGCAATGATGGAATGGGTCCTGCCGGCATAGAAACCGGTGATGATATTGCCTTCTTTGTCACAGCCCACAGGATACTGGGCCTTGTTGCGATAATGCCAGGGATCCTCCATCCCCACGATAGGCTCCATCCAGGCATCTACCTGTTCTGCGGAAAAACCTCCGATCCTCATGAGATTGCCGCGGATCTTTTTCTCTTTAAATTCCAGCTGCTTCTCGTAAGAGATCGCCTGGATCTGGCAGCCGCCACACTGTCTGTGGTAGGGGCACTTCGGCTCTGTACGATCCCCGGAAGGCTCCAGGATCTGCTCTAATCTGGCATAGCCGTAGTTTTTCTTGGTCTTCATGACCCTGGCCTGGATCACGTCGCCCACAACAGCATCCTTTACGAAAAAGGTGAAGCCATCGACCTTGCCGATGCCTTCGCCTTCTACTCCGATATCTTCAATTGTCAGTGTGATCAGTTGATTCTTCTGATAATCCATTTCTTTCACTCGCTATATTATACTTCTCTGGTACCGCGCAGGTTGGTCTCGAACAGTCTGTTGTAACCAAACCAGCCCTTATTTTCGCTGTTGCTCTCCAGGATCTCCTTGAAAGTCTCTAACTTAGCATCGGTATCGTCCGCATAGTTCAGTGCCACTGCCTCGATCAGGGAAGGAATCTTGGGGGAACCGTACTCGTACTTACCGTGATGCGCCAGGATGCAGTGCTGCAATTCCGCACACAGACCATGAGGGAAGCCTGCAATCGCTGCCGCTCTCTCCCCTACCATCTGAGCACCCATCACGATATGTCCCAGGAGCTGGCCGTCATCGGTATAATCATTCTCGGGGAATGCGGAGATCTCTCTCACTTTGCCGATATCATGGCACATAGCCGCAGTTAACAGCAGGTCTCTCTTCAGAATCGGATAGTTGCTGCAATAATAGTCGCAGAGTTTGGTAACGCTCAAGGTATGCTCCAAAAGTCCACCCACAAAGCCGTGATGCACGCTCTTAGCCGCGGAGGAATTCTTGAAAGCTTTGATAAACTGCTCATCCTTCACAAAAAGAGACTGCAGCAATTCTTTCAGATACTGGTTTCCGATGGTTGCGATAATGTCGGTCAGTTCCTTGTACATCTCTGTGATATCCTTGGAGCTGACGGGCAGATAATCGGAAGGGTCAAACTCGCCCTCGCCGCAGACACGGATGCGCTTCACGCTGACCTGCAGCATTCCCTGGAAATTAGTGACTTCACCATACACCTCGATATAATCCAAGGTATCATAGTCTGCGATGCCCGGGTTATTGGGTTCCCATACCTTTGCGTCGATGGTTCCCGTCTTATCCTGCAGTATCACATTTTCATAGGGTTTACCGTTCTTTGTGACTGCTGCCTGCTTATGTTTGCAGAGATAGATATCGTATACTCTATCTCCTTCTTTCAGATCTTTGATATATTTCATATTATTTCACCTCTCCTGCCTGCATGGTAAATGTGATCTCTTTATAGCCGCCCTGATTCTTTCGCAGAACGATCATTACGACCTCATCTCCGGGATTCAGGCTCATCATCATATTGGTATAATCCGTAAACGTGGTAATATTTCTGCCGTTCACCTCGGAAATGATATCTCCCTTCTGCACGCCTGCTCGCATGGCAGGGGAATCCATCACCACATCGCTGATAAACGCTCCCAGTGGTACCTCGTTGTATACATTGGCTTCCTTGGTAACGGAGATCCCGCTGATCCCCAGGAAAGAGATCTTGTTGCCGTTGGATAATTTCTCCAGCACACGCTTCAACTCCGTGATGCCGTAAGCGGTAAGTACCGTCTCCTTATTCGGTGTCTTCTGATCTGTCAACACACCGATAACACGACCTTCCAGATCAAAAAGAATACCGTTTGGATCCTCGCAGCCGTGAATGTCTGTCTGGATCAGCTTCACATTCCGCTCAGGCATAGAATACATCAGGCTGGCGGATGTGATCATACCGTAACCGATGGAATCCTGTACACCGGAAGCATTGCCTAATGCGATCAAAGGCATTCCCAGCATTTTCGGATTGTTGGAGGAACCCAACACGGGGTAGTATAAATTCTCCCGCAGTTCCAAAGTCAGATCTGCCAGAGGAACCGCCAGGACCGCCATATCGGTCTGAGGATCCACACCCTTTACCGACGCTTCCGCCTGAGAGGCATCATAAAAGGTAAGCAGGATCGTCTCTGCGCCCTCTAACACCGATGCATCCGTCAACACCAGTAGTTCCACGCCGTTATCCAGAAGCATCATTCCGGATACCTGATTGCGGCTTTCCTCCGTGTTGCTGAGCCAGTTGATCTCAGAAGAGATACCGGTGACCGTCACCATATACTTCTTCAACTCCTGCACGAAATCCGCCAGGGAAGCATACATTGTGCCGTAACCGTCTTTATCCATGGCGATTCCGGGAAACGCTACTGCACCTTCTCCGCTCTGCGCTTCACTTTGAGAGTTGTTCTTCTCACCCACCATCTCTTCCGGCAGCATTTCATCGGTCTCTTCCCGGAAATATACCACCTGAGGTTTCTCTTCCTGAGAGATCTTCTTGCTGATCAAAGGCTCCAATACCAGGAAGGTAATGCAGGCGATGGTTCCGAACACTACCGCCATCATTGCCGTGGTCAGGGTCTTGCGAAGCAGTTTCTTTCTATCTAAAGGTCTTTGCTTTACAGATTCTTTGATAAAGTCATTTGAATGATTATATTCTTGTTCTGCCATGAATACTCCTTTCTTGACTCTATTAAGTATAACGAAGAATAGATTCAAAGTAAAGTTTATGCCTGCGAAGTTTCTCTGTAAGCTTAAAAAAAGTGAGGAAATAGCTCAATTCTATCGCGTTTTTCCAAATCCTGTGTTATACTTTTGACATATATGCAAACATAGTACGAAGTAATGAGGTATCTCGTGAACACGAAAGTTTTAAACACCCTTGAATATAATAAGATCATTGATCTGCTTATCGCCAAGGCTGACTCACAGCCCGGTAAAAAACTGTGCAAAAATCTGCTTCCTTCCACTGATCTGGAGGAGATCCGGTCTGCACAGAAGCAGACTGCGGATGCGCTTACCAGACTCTTTCAGGTAGGCAGCACCTCCTTCGGCAGCAATGCCGACCTTGGCTTCTCCATCCGTTCTCTGGAGATCGGTGTGACCCTCTCTATCCCGGAGTTATTAAAGATCGCTGCGGTATTGGATAATGTAGGACGCATCAAGACCTTTGGCAAAAAGAACAGAGAAGATGCTCCCGACGACAGTCTGACCGCTCTTTTCGAGCAGCTGACTCCCTTAACACAGGTTGCCAATGAGATCAATCGCTGCATCCTCTCCGAAGAAGAGATCGCCGATGATGCAAGCCCTAAGCTTAAGAGCATTCGTCGCTCTATGATCCAGACCGGTGAAAAGATCCACTCACAGTTAAATTCCATGCTCACCGGCGCCTACAGAAACTATCTGCAGGATGCGGTCATCACCATGAGAAACAACCGCTACTGTATCCCCGTCAAGGCAGAGTATAAGGGCGCTGTGACCGGTATGATCCATGACCAGTCCGCCTCCGGCTCCACTTATTTTATCGAGCCTGCTTCCGTGGTAAGTCTGAACAACCAGATCCGCGAACTGGAACTTGCCGAAAAAGAGGAGATCCAGGTCATTCTGGCCTCCTTAAGCGCTACCGCCGGAGAACACACCGAGGAGCTGGCCGCCAACCAGAAGGCTATGACGGAGTTGGACTTTATCTTTGCCAAAGCAAAGCTTGCCATGGAGATGAATGCCACCGAGCCCCTTTTCAACACGGATCATATCATCAACATTCGAAAGGGCAGACATCCTCTGTTAAATAAGAAGGCCGTGGTACCCATCGATATTCGTCTGGGCAAGGATTTCGACCTTTTGATCATCACAGGTCCCAATACCGGTGGTAAGACCGTCTCCTTAAAGACCGTTGGTCTGTTTACCCTGATGGGACAGGCCGGTCTGCACATTCCCGCTCTGGATCGCTCCGAGCTTTCCATCTTCACCCAGGTGTATGCGGATATCGGTGACGAGCAGAGTATCGAGCAGAGTTTGTCCACTTTCTCTTCTCACATGAAGAGTATTGTCCATATTTTGAAGCATGCAGATGCGGATTCCCTGTGTCTTTTTGATGAATTGGGAGCAGGAACCGATCCTACCGAAGGTGCCGCGCTTGCCATTTCCATCCTGAATTTCCTGCACGACAGAGGCATTCGCACCATGGCCACCACGCACTACAGTGAGTTGAAGATCTACGCACTTTCCACCGATTTCGTGGAAAATGCCTGCTGTGAATTCAGTGTAGAGACGCTGCAGCCCACCTACCGATTGTTGATCGGTATCCCCGGAAAGAGTAACGCATTTGCCATCTCTTCCAAGCTGGGGCTCCCCGATGAGATCATCGACGCAGCGAAAGCACAGATCGGCAAGGAAGAAAAGAGTTTCGAGGATGTCATCGCGGATCTGGAACAGAGCCGCATCACCATAGAGAAAGAACAAAAAGAGATCGCAGACTATAAAGCCCGCATCAAGACCCTCCAGGAAGCCCTAGAGAAAAAGAACGAGAAGATCGATGCCGCCAAGGATAAGATCCTTAGAGAAGCCAACGAAAAAGCCCGCGAGATCCTCCAGGAAGCCAAGGATGTAGCCGATGAGACCATCCGTGATTTCCACAAGGTCAATGCAGGCTCCGATATCAAAGAGCTGGAGAAGAAGCGCCAGCAGGTTCGCGACAAGATCAGTGAGAAGAATGACCGTCTGGCCTTAAAGACTCCTCCCAATACCGCCAATACCCGCAAGCCTATCGATCCCAAGAAGCTGAAAAAGGGCGACAGCGTGAAGATCCTTTCCATGGGGCTCACCGGAACCGTCAGCACACTGCCGGATGCAAAGGGTGCTCTCTTCGTTCAGTGCGGCATCATCCGTACACAGACCAATGTACGTGACCTGGCCTGGGCAGAGGAAGCGGTGGTCACCACCCCTATCCTGCAGAGAAGCAGCTCCGGCAAGATCAAGATGTCCAAATCCATGCACGTTTCCACCGAGATCAATCTCTTAGGCAAGACTGTGGATGAAGCACTGGCCGCCCTGGATAAATATCTCGATGATGCATATATTGCACACCTTCCCAGCGTCAGAGTGGTACACGGTAAAGGTACCGGAGCCCTCAGAAGCGCTGTTCACAATCACTTAAAGCGTCTGAAGACCGTCAAGGAATTCCGCCTGGGTGAATACGGAGAAGGTGACGCAGGTGTCACAATTGTAACTTTTAAATAATCTCGAAAGGATGCCGAACAATGGTAAACAAACAGAAAATACTGATCGTAGATGACGACAACAATATCGCCGAGTTGATTGCTCTGTACTTTACAAAAGAGTGCTTTGAGACCATGATCGTTAACGACGGCGAATCGGTAATGCCTTCCATGAAGACCTTTGAGCCTAACCTGATCCTTCTGGATATCATGCTTCCCGGCATGGACGGTTATCAGGTGTGTCGCGAAGTTCGTGCCAAGTATTCCGTTCCCATCATTATGCTCTCCGCCAAAGGAGAAGTTTTTGATAAGGTTTTGGGCCTGGAGCTGGGCGCGGATGATTATATCGAGAAGCCCTTCGATTCCAAGGAACTGGTTGCCAGAGCCAAGGCTGTGCTTCGCCGCTATAAATCCACCGGCACTGCTCCCGAGAAAACAAAGGATAAATGCGTGGAATTCCCGGATCTTTCCGTAAATCTCACAAACTATTCCGTTATCTACATGGGCAAAAATATCGATATGCCTCCCAAGGAACTGGAGCTCCTCTACTTCTTGGCTTCTTCTCCCAACCATGTTTTCACCAGAGAGCAGCTGTTGGACCAGATCTGGGGCTATGAGTATATCGGCGATACCCGTACCGTCGACGTTCACATCAAGCGTCTCCGCGAGAAGATCAACGACCACGAAAGCTGGAAGATTGCTACCATCTGGGGTATCGGCTATAAATTCGAGGTGAGAAATTAATGAAGAAGACCCTGTATCTGAAATTTATGCTGGCGTACTTTATCTTCGGTGCATTCAGCCTGATAGCGGTTTCCCTCATTGTACCTAATATTTCCAGACAGTTCCTGGTTCGTGACAAGGCGAAGCTCCTCTATTCCGAGGCGATCATTATCTCGGATACCTACGGTGCCAACCTTTACGCCAACGAGATCGATCTGGAGACCGTAAAGAAACAGTTGGACAGCTTAGCAGTCTACCTGGAATCCGGTATTCACATCATCAACCCTTCCGGACGACTGATCCTGGATACGGACCGACCCTTAAACGTTGAGGAAGCCTATATCATCGAGAACTTCGATCCGACCATGACCAGCGGTTCTTATTATATGGTGGATAATTTCTACGGCCAGTATTCCTATGATGTCATCAGCGTATTCGCTCCCATAACATCCTCCTATACGGTGAAAGGATATGTGGTAATTCACTGTCCCCTCTCTTCCGTACAGAAGTCCGTGGATTCCGTGCTGTATATCTCCTTTGTGGTATTGATCATTATCCTGTTGCTGTCCCTGATCATCCTGATCTTCTTCACGGAATTCGTGTATGTCCCTCTGAAGCGTATCACCTATGCTACAGAGCAGTATGCGGCCGGAAATATGCACTATGAATTTCAGGTGGACAGTGATGATGAGATCGGTTATCTGGCAGCCTGCCTGAACTTCATGGCCAGCCGTATCGCCGGAGCCGAAGATGACCAGAAGAAATTTGTGGCCAACGTTTCTCACGATTTCCGCTCTCCGCTGACCTCCATCCGAGGTTATCTGGCAGCTATGAAAGACGGTACCATTCCTCCTGAGCTGCATGACAAGTATCTGGGCGTGGTATTGAACGAGACCGAGCGACTGACAAAGCTCACCAACGGACTGTTGACACTGAACAATCTGAACACAAAAGGCATGCTTCTGGATCTGACGGATTTCGATATCAATGCCGTGATCCGCAACACCGCTGCAACCTTTGAGGGCACCTGTCGTCAGAAAGGTATCAATATCAACCTGGTATTGACCGGAGAATCCATGAATGTCCACGCGGACATGGAGAAGATCCAGCAGGTCCTCTACAATCTCACCGACAATGCCATTAAATTCAGCCATAAAGATTCCGAGATCAAGATCGAGACTTCTGTAAAAAAGAGCAAGCTGTGGGTCTCCGTGAAGGACTCCGGAATCGGTATTCCCAAGGATGAGGTGAAGCTGGTCTTCGACCGTTTCTACAAATCCGACCTCTCACGAGGCAAAGATAAGAAAGGAACCGGCTTAGGTCTCTCTATCGTAAAAGAGATCATTCACTGCCACAACGAAAACATCAATGTGGTCAGCACCGAAGGTGTCGGCACCGAATTTATCTTCTCCCTTCCCATTTCCGCAAAACAAAATGACGAAGATGAATAACAAAAAACCCCTCTTCACCGATGTTCCCGGTAAAGAGGGGTCTTCCTTCGCATATATTTAGTTCAAACAACTTACTGTGCAGGAGTGTATACGATAGAGAATGCATCGCCATCGGTAACAGGCTGCGCATCTACACCGAACATGCAGTACTCACCGTTTACATAGAATGCCCAATAAGCACCATCCAGGGTGTAGTCAGCTCTCTCATCGTTGACGGTATCAACCATCATACCATACTCGCTCTCGGAACCACCGAAGGTAAGGCCAACAGTGTTCTCCATAGCCTGACGAAGGAACTCGGTACCGGTCTCGATCTCGTACTTCTGGCTCTCGCCTGCCTTGTTGATGACCTCGATGGAAATAGCCTTTACAACTACCTCATCCTCGGAAGATTCTTCTACAGACTCTTCTACAGACTCCTCAACGGTCTCTTCAACAGAGCTCTCCTCTACTTCCTTGCTCTCCTCGGAAGACTCAACAACAGTCTCGGAGCTTTCTACTACACTGCTTACGGAAGAAGCAGCCTCTTCAGCCTGACCACATCCGGTCATAGCAAGTGCCATAGCAGCTATCATAGCAAGTACAAAACTTAATGTTTTCTTTTTCATAATATATTGCCTCCATTTCTTTCAGGGCTAAGCCCATCACGCTCCACATTGTAACACAACAAATAATAACCTACAACCGAAAAAAACACTAAATAATTGGGATGCCGTTTCTCATATTCTGTCATATTGCCTACTTTTTTCCTCAGAAATGAATTTCTCCGGTATGACCTTTTCCTTGAAGAATCCCTGCATTTCTGTTAAAATAAGGGAAGTATCTCGAAGATTCGAATATAGTATAAATAAGGAGAAAAACTATGACTTATAAGACTCAGGGAACCTGCTCTCAGCAGATCGATATTGAACTCAAAGACGGCGTGATCGATTCCGTTTCCTTCGTAGGTGGCTGCAACGGCAACCTGAAGGGAATCAGCGCTCTGGTAAAAGGCATGAAGCCCGAAGACGCTATCTCCAGACTGAAAGGCATCAAATGTGGTTTCAAGTCTACTTCCTGCCCCGACCAGCTGGCTCGCGCTCTGGAGAGCATGCTGTAATCAATCAACAAGGACGGTACTATCATGAAGAAGATCGTATTGACCGGCGGCGGAACTGCCGGCCACGTGACACCCAACATCGCATTGATCCCTTCCTTACAGGAAGCGGGTTATGAGATCGTGTACGTGGGCTCTTATGACGGAATTGAGAAAAAACTGATCGCCGACTTCAACATTCCCTACATCGGGATCGCTACCGGTAAATTCCGCAGATATCTGGATGTAAAGAACTTCACAGACCCTTTCCGCGTGGTCAAAGGCTACAGCGAGGCGAAAAAGTTTTTGAAGGAATACAGCCCTGATGTGGTATTTTCCAAGGGCGGTTTCGTCAGTGTACCCGTGGTTCGTGCTGCGGCTGCTTTGAGGATCCCCTGCATCATCCATGAATCCGACATGACTCCCGGTCTTGCCAATAAACTCTGCATTCCCGTGGCAAAGAAAGTCTGCTGCAACTTCCCGGAGACTCTGAAATATCTCCCTGAAGAGAAGGGTGTGATCACAGGATCCCCTATCCGTGCAGAACTTTCCCAGGGCAACAAGCCGGATGGCCTGAATCTGTGCGGATTCACCGCCAATAAGCCTGTTATTATGGTGATCGGCGGCAGTCTCGGTGCTGCAAATGTAAATAAAGCGGTCAGAGATGCTTTGCCGAAGCTCTTAAAAGACTACCAGGTGGTCCACCTCTGCGGCAAAGATAAGATGGATAACCTGCTCTTAAACACTCCCGGCTATAAGCAGTGTGAGTATGGGAAGACAGAGTTAAAGGATCTTTTCGCTATGGCAGATCTGGTGATCTCCCGTGCGGGCGCCAACGCGATCTGCGAGATCCTGGCACTGAAAAAGCCCAATATTCTGATTCCCCTTCCCGCGGAAGTCAGCAGAGGCGACCAGATCCTCAATGCAAAGTCCTTCGAGGATCAGGGCTTCTCCATTGTCCTTCAGGAAGCAGATATCACCGATGACCTGCTGGTTGAAAAGGTGAACGAGCTCTATTCCCACAAGGATCACTACTGCGCAGCTATGTGTGAGAGCGGCCAGTTAAATCCTATCGACACCATCATGAACCTGATCAAAGAAGCATAAAAATATCCCCCTCTTCCATATGGTTGAGGGGGATTCTTTTTTATATTTCTTCGTAAATAGCGCGGCTGCCGCCGATGTATTTGGGTCTGGTCTTGGCACAGACTACATGGCCGTCACCGATCTCCTTGGTACGGATCCTCACAGGCACTGCCACATCTTTCAGATGCATGCCGATCAGAGTATCTCCGATATCCATGCCCAGATGAGCCTTGATATGCTCCACTGCTACCGGATGCTCGAAAGCTTTGTAGGCTGCGGTTGCGAAGGAACCGCCGGCCTTCGGCTGAGGCACTACGCTGACGATCTCATAACCGTACAAATTTGCTACCTCTTTCTCAATGATCAATGCTCTGTTCAAATGCTCGCAGCACTGCGCTGCCAGGAAAATACCTGCTTCCTGTGTTGCCTGATAGATACCGCCGAATACCACTTCCGCCAGATCCGGGCTGGAAAAGGTTCCGATGCCGGCACCGCCCACCTCGCTGGTGGAACATCCTACTACCATGATCTCATTCTTACCGGGACATGCTTCCGCGATCAGTTCCTTGGCTGCGCGGTATGCCTCATCTCCGATGATCGTCATTTCTTCTCTCATACTCTATTCCCTCTGTTGTGACCTAGTGTTCACCGATATATTTCGTCTCGCCGGGTTCCAGTGTGATCAATCCCTTCGCTGTGCTCATCCAGAGCGTTACTATGGTAGGATTGTACATACTATACCCATCTGCAGAGATCTCTACACTGCGGGTGGCAGTTAAATAATTGTAGATCTGCATATTTGTGGCATACCAGATGTCGTCCTTATTTGCCATCTTCTCCGCAAACTGCTCGATCAATTCCCAGTTGTTGCTTCTGTCAAACTCAAAACTGTGTCCCCAGACATACATCAGGGGTAATTCTATGTAATCCGGGATATTCAAAAAGGTGTCCGCCAGTTCATTCAATCTGGGATCTGCATGATGACAGGTGGGATTCCATTGAAGGAAATCGGTAGGGGTATGGAATCCGCCCGTGCTGTTGACGGTTCTGGAATATTTGATTCCCACGGTCTTAGCGGTGTCTATGATCTTTTCATTGAAGATACCGTAGGCATAGGACATACCCTGGATCATTTCACCGGTCATTCTCTCCAGATTCTTTCTGTCTTCATAGATCTCTAACAACAGCTGCTGGTCGGAAAGTTGCGCGGGATTTCTGTGCTGCAATCCGTGACAGGCGATCTCATGGCCTGCATAGATCTCTTTCAATTCTTTCACCCCTACAAAGGTATCGTTACCTCTGTCCGGATCCAATCTCTCGGAATTCAAGTGAAATGTCGCTTTCAATCCGTTCGCGCGGAAGATCTCTGTCAAACGTCTGTCGTAGATCTGTCCGTCATCATAACTAAAGGTCAACGCCTTCTTCAGGCCGCCGGGATATACAAATTTCATAGGATACCACCTTTCTGAAACTGTCGAATTTTACCTGACTTCATAGTAACACCCCGGGGCAAAAAAAGCCACAAAAAAGCGCAAACCTTCACGAAGAAAGTTTGCGCCGATGGGCTTAAATGAAATTACTCCTGCTCCTCTGTGATAAGCTTGGTCAGAAGTTCTCTGAACGTCTGAAGTTCGTCGTCAGATACAGGGAATGCATCACTGAATACACCCTCTGCCGCATTGGAGCTGTAGATAGGCTTTGCATCTGCAATACCAGCCTGGTCCTTTGCGATATAGATAACCAGTTTGCCGTTCTCCTTATTCAGAGTAACACGAAGCAGACAAGGCTCATTCCAGGGATTCTTCAATTTGCCGTCCACGCCGATAATGATCTTCGCATGTTTCTCAGTATTCTCTACTTCGTATGCAATCTCTTTACCGCGGAAATTGATGGTAGGGTTGTTTCTCTTCTTAAATCTGTCTAAAAGTCCCATAGCTGTTCTCCTTTTCTGTAGTACTCCGGATTCTATAAATCTAGTAAGATTATTTAATTATAGCAAACACCTTCGAAAGTTCAAGTGAAAAATTTCTAAACTTTTTACAATTTCTTATGAAAAACGATTTACCTTTTATGCATAAAAAACGGCTCATTGGGGAACACTGATTAAAAAAGATTAAAAAGTGAGTCGGTGCAAAATTATGAAGTTAAAAAAAGATCAGGAGACCAATATTGCACTGTTGAAAGAACGTCTCTCAACAGAAACGAATTTCGATGTGTTCACCAAAAAGATGTCCTTCGGCGATAGATCTGCCTGCCTTGTGGGCATCAACGGCTTATGTGATACCGATCTGCTGCTGGATGTTCTGGCAGATCTGGAAGAGCATTCCTCGCAGTCAGATGACATAGAAAGCCTGTACGCACAGTGCTCTGCCACCGACGATCTTGCCCTCATCGCAGAAGCGGTTCTGAGTGGTCAGACTGTCCTCCTGATAGAGCAAGCGGATAAAGCCTGTCTCCTGGATACCAGATCCTACCCCGCCAGAGGGATCCAGGAACCCGACATGGAGCGAGTCTCCAGAGGTGCCAGAGATGGTTTTACCGAGGTGCTGTTACAAAATACCGCTCTCATCCGACGCCGCATTCGTTCCACGGACCTGACTTTTGAATTAAAAAAGATCGGTACTGTCAGTGCTACGGATGTAGTGATCGCCTATATGAACACCTACGCCGACGAAACGCTGTTGCAAAGGATCCGTGAACAGCTGGAGCAGATCAAGGCCGCATCCCTTACCATGGGCAGTGTCAGTTTGGAAGAACTGTTGATTCCGGGGAGTTTCCTGCATCCCCTGCCCTCTCTTCGCACCACGGAGCGGCCGGATGTAGTCTGCAGTCACCTGGTAGAGGGGCATATCGCCATCCTGGTGGATACCTCTCCCATCGTCCTGCTTCTGCCGGGAACTCTATTTCAGTTCACCCAAAGCCCGGATGACTATTACAGGAGTCCCCCTGTGGGAGGGTTCTTTCGCCTGTTGCGTTTCCTGTGTATTCCTGTCAATCTGCTGTTGCTTCCGGTGTTTCTGCTGCTGACCGCATATTATCCTGATTTTTCGGAGAAGTGGCAATTACTTTCCACCGGTTCTATGGCTCCGGCGAGGATCTTTTTCTATGTGTTGGCCGTGGACTTTGCAATGGATCTGCTGAAATATTCCGCCGCCCTCACCAGCAGCAAATACTCGGGATCCCTTTCCATCGTAGGCGGTCTTCTCATCGGAGACATCGCCGTCAAACTGAACTGGGCCTCCGTGGAAGTTTTATTTTATGCCGGCATCTCACTTTTGGCAGGGATCTCTCTGGCCAATGTGGAGTTTGCCGACGGTCTGCGGCTCTATCGGCTCTTCCTCATCCTGACCACAGGATTCTTCGGACCTAAAGGATTCTGGATCGGGCTGCTGTTGATCGCGATCTCCACCGCAACCACTCCCACCATAAAAGGATACAGCTACCTTTGGCCCCTGATTCCTTTCGACCGCAGAGCACTGCACAACATCCTCTTCCGCAATCCCACCCCCAAAGCACAACCACCCCATATCCGTAGGAAATAAAGGGGAACGGAGCGGAGCGGAGAAACTCGAAAAAAAATACCATCCGATAAATCGGATGGTATTAAAGAGCGATAGACGGGACTCGAACCCGCGATTTCCACCTTGGCAAGGTGGCGCTCTACCAACTGAGCCACTATCGCATATATGTAAACGTCCTTTCGGACGAGAGCAGGTGATGGGAATCGAACCCACGTATCCAGCTTGGAAGGCTGGTGTTCTA